>NZ_QEZI01000017.1:0-245 GCF_003993525.1 Xanthomonas sp. BRIP62411 | reverse complement strand
GCTGGTGCTGCTGCCCAACGAATCGCATGCGTATCGCGCACGGCAGTCGATCCTGCAGATGCTGGCCGAGAGCGAGCAGTGGTTGAAGACCCATCTCGGCGAACCGGTGAAGGAGACCGGCGCGACGGGGCATGACCAGGACAACCCCGCCCCGCAGGCGCGGCTTGTCCGCGATGGGCGTTACCCGGACAGCCCCACATCGCAGGAGCGGGCTTGCCCGCGATGGGGCATTACCGGGAAAGCCC
>NZ_QEZI01000016.1:0-442514 GCF_003993525.1 Xanthomonas sp. BRIP62411 | reverse complement strand
CCCAACCCCCGCTCCGCGCCCCGGCCCGCGCTGGCGGCGCGGGCGCTCCAAGGCACGCGCGCCCATGGCGCGCAAACCGCGCCTTCTCGCCCCGGCGGGAGAGGGGCACCCTTGCGATGTCGCCGGGCAGCGCGATCACCGACCGACTCTGGATTTTTGATGACCACCACCCCCTTCCCGCTCGAACCCACCGCCGTCGACGCACAGGCCGCCATCGCCGAGGAGTTCTCCTTCTTCGGCGACTGGTCCGAGCGCTACCAGTACCTGATCGACCTGGGCCGCAAGCTGCCCAGCTTCCCCGAACAGTGGAAGACCGAAGAACACCGCCTGCATGGCTGCCAGTCGATGGTGTGGATCGTGCCGGAGGGCAATGCCGAGCGGCTGGACTTCCACGCCGTCAGCGACTCGGCGATCGTGTCCGGGCTGATCTATCTGGCCTTGCGCGTGTACTCCGGGCGTAGCGCGCAGGAGATCCTGGCCACCGAGCCGGACTACATCGCCGGAATCGGGCTGGCCAAGCATCTGTCGCCGACCCGCAGCAACGGCGTGGCGGCCATGCTGGCCTTCATCCGCGACACCGCCCGCGCGCAGCAGTGAGTACGCCGACGCCCTCGCCCGCCGCCTCGCTGCGTACGCTGCTCGCCCACCCCGGCTTCGGCCTGGTGCTGCTGTATCGCGTGGCGGCGATGCTGTCGTACCAGATCGTCGCGGTCACGGTCGGCTGGCATATCTACGAGATCACCCGCAATCCGCTCTCGCTCGGCTTGATCGGCCTGGCGGAGATCCTGCCGTTCTTCTGCATCGCGCCGTTTGCCGGCTATCTGGTCGATCACCTGCCGCGCCGCCGCCTGGGCACGATCGCGGTGCTGGGCCTGGTCGCCACCGCGCTGCTGTTGCTGGCCATCACCCATGGCTGGCTGCCGGTGCAAGGCGTGTGGCCGATCTATGCAGCCATCGCACTGACCGGTGCGGCACGCTCGTTCCTGTCGCCGGTCTATAACGCGCTGTTCGCGCGTGCGCTGCCGCGCGAGGCCTTCGCCCGTGGCGCCAGCATCGGCAGCGTCACGTTCCAGGCCGGCATGGTGATCGGCCCGGCGCTGGGCGGCGTACTGGTCGGCTGGGGCGGCAAGGGGCTGGCCTATGGCGTGGCCGCCAGCGTGGCGTTGGTGGCGATCCTGGCACTGGCGCTGTTGCGGGTCAGCGAGCCGGTCAACACAGGCCCGCGCGCGCCGATCTTCCGCAGCATCGCCGAAGGGGCGCAGTTCGTGCTGTCCAACCAGATCATGCTGGGCGCGATGGCGCTGGACATGTTCTCGGTGCTGCTGGGCGGCGCGGTGTCGATGCTGCCCGCCTTCATCCACGACATCCTGCATTACGGCCCGGAAGGCCTGGGCATCCTGCGCGGTGCCCCGGCGCTGGGGTCGATCGTGGTCGGGGTGTGGCTGGCCCGGCACCCGCTGCAACGCAATGCCGGGCGCATCCTGATGCTGTCGGTGGCCGGCTTCGGGCTGTGCACGATCGCATTCGGCCTGTCGCGGCACTTCTGGCTGTCGGCGGCGATCCTGCTGGTGTACGGCATGTGCGACGGCGTGTCGGTGGTGGTGCGCCAGACCATCCTGCAGCTGGCCACGCCCGATGCGATGCGCGGCCGGGTGTCATCGATCAACGGCATCTTCATCGGCTCGTCCAACGAGCTGGGCGCGTTCTACGACGGGGTGATGGCGCGCCTGGTCGGCCTGGTGCCGGCGGTGGTGATCGGCGGCTGCGTGACCCTGGGCGTGGTCGCCACCACCGCATGGAAGGCGCCCAAGCTGCGCACGCTGGATCTGCGCGACCTGCAGTGAGCCCTGCAACGATGTGGTGCCGGTTGCCAATGCAGCCGGCACTGTTTCGCTGCGTATGCCGGGCCGGGCCGGGCACGGCACGCGCGTACATCGGGCCCACATCAGGCAAGCGACGCCCACCAGGCCGCCTGCCCTGCGTCGGGCATGTCGATGCATCGAACGCCATTGCGTGTGCGCGATGCGCACAAAAAACCCCGCACATGGCGGGTTTTTCAGTCGACGGACAAGGCCTGGACCTTGTCGAACGATCAGTCGCCCTGCTGCTTCTGCAGGTGCTCCCAACGCTCCTGGGCGTCGATGGTGCGCTCGGCGGTCAGACGCGCTTCCAGGCGGTCGATGCCGATCTCTTCGCCGGTGTCCACGCAATAGCCGTAATCGCCGTCTTCCAGGCGCTTGAGCGTGCTGTCGATCTTGCCGATCAGCTTGCGGTGACGGTCGCGGGTGCGCAGCTCCAGCGAGTTCTCGGTCTCGCGCGTGGCACGCTCGGCTTCGTCGCCGATGTCGCGCACTTCTTCGCGCAGGTTTTCGATGGTCTGCTTGGACTCTTCGACCAGGTCGTTGCGCCAGCTCTGCAGCCGCTGACGGAAGTACTCCTGCTGCAGCTTGCTCATGTACTCCTCATCGGCTGCAGGCTTGTAGCCCTGCGGCAGGATCGGACGACCGGTGGCTTCATCGGTCTTGTACTCGACAACCTTGTACTTGGTCTTGGGGGTCGGGCTGGACGGCTTGGAGGTCACGGCCACGGCCACCTTGCCGACCGGACGGGTCGCGGCGGGCTTGGCGGGGGCTTCGGTTTTGGTTGGCGTTTTTGCTGAAGATTTCGAAACGGGCACGGGATTCTTAGGTGACGGGGTCGCAGGCTTTGCCGGCTTCGCAGGGACGGCCTTGGAGACCGGTGCGGGCGCGGGCTTTTCAGCCTTGACCGGGACTGACTTGGCCGGAGCCGACTTGGTAGCCGGCTTCGGTGCGGACTTGGGCGCCACCGGCTTGGCGGCCGGTTTGGCGGCAGCCGGAGCTGCCTTGTTCGCCGCCGGCTTGGCAGCACTCTTGGCGACAGGAGATTTTACAGGTTTGGAGGCCGCGGGTTTGGACGCTGCGCTCTTGGAGACCGGCGCCGGCTTGGCCGTGGTCTTCGTCGCAGCTGCCTTCTTGGCGACAGGCGGCTTGGCGGGCGGTGTCGCCTGCTTGGCGGCCGGTTTTGCAGCGGCGGGCGCCGCTGCCTTCTTCGCAACGGGTCTGGCGGACTTCTTGGCGGCCTCTACGGCCTTTTTTGCAGGTTTTTTAGCAGCCACGAAACGCTCATCCTTGGTTCCCCCGGGGCCCGGGAAAGCGGGCCTTTATAGCTTACCCCACGGACCCCCGGCAACCACGTATTAATCCAAGTGGCATATCATTGGCAAGTGATCTCACGCCTGCTCATTGCGCTGCTGCGCTTCTACAAGCGGTTCATCAGCCCCTTGCTGGGGCCGCGCTGCCGTTTTGCGCCCAGTTGCTCGGAGTATGCGATGACCGCGATCGGCCGCTTCGGCCCACTGCGCGGTTGCTGGCTGGCCACGCGCCGGCTCGGCCGCTGCCATCCATTCCATCCGGGCGGGTTCGATCCCGTGCCCGACGCGCCTGCGTCCGCAGCCTCGCCCGTCCCCCCTTCCTGCAGTTGCAAAGGACCTCATCCATGAGCCGAACCCTCATCGTCAACGCCCGCCTGGTCAATGAAGGCAAGGAATTCGACGCCGATCTGCTGATCGACGCCGGCCGCATCGCGAAGATCGCCAGCAAGATCCCCCCGGCCGCCGGCGACACCGTGGTGGACGCCGCCGGACGCTGGGTGCTGCCGGGCATGATCGACGACCAGGTGCACTTCCGCGAGCCGGGCCTGACCCACAAGGGCGACATCGCGACCGAATCCGGCGCCGCGGTGGCCGGTGGCCTGACCAGCTTCATGGACATGCCCAACACCAATCCGCCGACCCTGGACGCGGCCGCACTGCAGGCCAAGTACGACGCTGCAGCCGGGCGCGCCTGGGCCAACTACGGCTTCTACATGGGCGCCAGCAACGACAACCTGGCCGCGATCCAGACCCTGGACCCGAAGACCGCGCCGGGCATCAAGGTGTTCATGGGCGCCTCCACCGGCAACATGCTGGTCGACAACCCCGAGACGCTGGACGCGATCTTCCGCGACGCACCGACGCCGATCATCACCCACTGCGAAGACACCCCGACCATCGATGCGACGCTGGCGCAGTACAAGGAGACGTACGGCGACGCGCTGACCCCGGAGATGCATCCGGACATCCGTTCGCGGCAGGCCTGCCTGAAGTCGTCGCAGCTGGCGGTGGCGCTGGCGCGCAGGCACAACACCCGCCTGCACGTGCTGCATATCTCCACCGCCGACGAGCTGGCGCTGTTCGAGGCCGGCCCGCTGGTCGATGCCGACGGCAAGCTGCGCAAGCGCATCACCGCCGAGACCTGCATCCACTTCTTGCGCTTTGACCGCAGCGATTACGCGCGGCTGGGCAACCTGATCAAGTGCAACCCCGCGATCAAGGACGCCGAGGACCGCGTGGCGCTGATCGAGGCGCTGGCCGAGGACGTCATCGACGTGCTCGCCACCGACCATGCGCCGCACACCTGGGAAGAGAAGCAGAAGCCTTACGCGCAGGCGCCCTCCGGCCTGCCGCTGGTGCAGTACGCGCTGGTCGCCGCGCTGGAACTGGTGCACGAGGGCAAGCTGCCGATCACCCGCATCGTGCAGAAGTTCGCGCATGCGCCGGCGCAGTTGTTCGATGTGGAAGAACGCGGCTTCCTGCGCGAAGGCTATTTCGCCGACCTGGTGATGATCGACAACACCCCGTTCACCGTGAAGCGCGAGCAGGTGCTGTCCAAGTGCGGTTGGTCGCCGTTCGAAGGCACCACGTTCCGCTCGCGCATCGCCGCGACCTGGGTCAACGGCCAGCAGGTGTGGGATGGCGAACAGTTGCTCGGCAGTGCCGCCGGCCAGCGCCTGACCTTCGACCGCTGATGCGCGCAGCCCTGTTTGGCGCCTGGCTTGCGCTGGCGCCGCTGTCGCTCGCCGTCGGCAGTGCCGCTGCGCAGTCCGCGGCGGCGGCGGACGTGGTGTTTCCGCAAAGCGCGTCGCAGGGCGCGCTGGTGATCGGCAAGGTGCCGGCGGGTAGCCAGGTGCAGTACGCCGGCCGCACGCTGCGCGTCAGCGGCTACGGCAGCGTGGTGTTCGGCATCGGCCGCGATGCCACCGGCCCGTTGCAGGTGCAGATCACCCGCCCCGATGGCAGCACGCAGACCGCCAGCATCGCGGTGACGCCGCGCGACTGGCCGGAGGAACGCGTCAACGGCGTGCCGCCCAAGACCGTCAATCCGCCTGCGGCGATCGCCGAGCGGATCAAGCGCGAGCAGGCGCAGGTCACCGCCGCGCGCGATCGCGACGATGCCCGCCCCGATTTCGCGCAAGCCTTCATCTGGCCGGTGCAGGGCCGCATCAGCGGGCGCTTCGGCAATGCACGCGTCTACAACGGCCAGCCCGGTGCCGGCCATTCGGGCATGGATATCGCCGTGCCCACCGGCACGCCGGTCAAGGCGCCGGCCGCCGGCGTGGTGACCTTCGCCGCGCCGGACCTGTACCTGACCGGCGGCACCGTGTTGCTGGACCATGGCTTCGGGGTGAGCTCGAATTTTCTGCACCTGTCGCGCATCGACGTGAAGGTGGGCGACCGGGTGGAGCAAGGCCAGGTGATTGCCGCAGTCGGTGCCACCGGGCGCGCGACCGGGCCGCATCTGCATTGGGGGATGAACTGGTTCGACGTGCGGATCGATCCGTTGCTGGTGCTGGAACGCAATCAATAGTCGGAGCGTCGGGATCCGAACAAGGCCGGCGCGCGGCGGCATGGTCGCTGCGCCCCACCCGCCGTGCTCGTGTTCGCCGCGGGCCTTTGGGGTATAACCGGAACGACCGTCGATCGTCGCCCTGCAGCAGCGGGCGGGCGGTCGCTGGCGGTCGGTCCCGCGTTTAGGCGCCGGACCGCTTCATCTCCCCTCCCCCGACCGCAGGAGATGTGCGACATGCGCAACGAGCAGCTCAAACCCACCCTGGGCACCTGGCAACTGTGGGGGATCGCCGTGGGTCTGGTGATTTCCGGCGAATATTTCGGCTGGAGCTACGGGTGGGGCACCGCCGGCACGCTGGGCTTTCTGGTGACCACGCTGCTGGTTGCGGTGATGTATACCTGCTTCATCTTCAGCTTCACCGAGCTGACCACCGCCATTCCCAATGCGGGCGGGCCGTTCGCCTACAGCCTGCGCGCATTCGGCACCTACGGCGGCATGCTGGCGGGCCTGGCCACGCTGATCGAGTTCGTGTTCGCGCCGCCGGCCATTGCGATGGCCATCGGCGCCTATCTCAATGTGCAATTCCCGACCCTGGACCCGCGCATCGCCGCGATCGGTGCGTATGCGATCTTCATGAGCTTGAACATCGTCGGTGTGGCGATCGCCGCCACCTTCGAACTGATCGTGACCTTGCTGGCGGTGATCGAGCTGCTGGTGTTCATGGGCGTGGTGGCGCCGGGGTTCAGCGTTGCGCGCTTTGCCGCCAATGGCTGGGCCGGCAGCGATGTGTTCGGCCCGGCGGCGATCTCCGGCATCTTCGCCGCGATCCCGTTCGCGATCTGGTTCTTTCTGGCGATCGAGGGTGCGGCGATGGCGGCCGAGGAAGCGAAGGAGCCGAAGCGTACGATTCCGCGTGCCTACATCGCCGGCATCCTCACCCTGGTGGTGCTGGCATTGGGCGTGATGGTGTTCGCGGGCGGGGTCGGCGACTGGCGTCAGCTCTCCAACATCAACGACCCGTTGCCGCAGGCGATGAAGGCGGTGGTCGGCAACAGTTCGACCTGGCTGCATATGCTGGTGTGGATCGGCCTGTTCGGCCTGGTGGCCAGCTTCCACGGCATCATCCTGGGCTATTCGCGCCAGTTCTTCGCGTTGGCGCGTGCCGGTTTCCTGCCACACGGCCTGGCCAGGCTGTCGCGCTTTCGCACGCCGCATCGGGCGATCCTTGCCGGCGGCGCGATCGGCATCGCGGCAATCTGCAGCGACAGCGTGGTCAAGATCCAGGGCATGTCGCTGACCGCGGCGATGATCACCATGTCGGTGTTCGGCGCGATCGTGATGTATGTGATGAGCATGCTCAGCCTGTTCAAGCTGCGCCGCGCCGAACCCGGGCTGGAGCGCAGCTTTCGCGCGCCGGGCTATCCGGTGGTGCCGGCCATCGCGCTGCTGCTGGCGCTGGTGTGCCTGGTGGCGATGGTCTGGTTCAACCCGATCGTGGCGCTGATCTTCGTGGGCCTGCTGCTGTTCGGCGGGCTGTGCTGCGTGCTGAGCCTGCGCGGCCAGGCCACGCCGGCGGCCAGTGCCAGATGAGCGGGTTCGCGTTCAGCGCAGGCGGCGAGCGCTTCCGGTTTGCCGATCTCAAGACCCTGCTGGCCAAGGCCACGCCGCCGCGCTCGGGCGACCAACTGGCCGGGCTCGCGGCCGACTCCGGGCTGCAGCGGGTGGCGGCGCAGATGGCGCTGGCCGATCTGCCGCTGCGGCACTTCCTCGAGGAAGCGGTGGTGCCGTATGAAGCGGACGAGGTCACCCGCCTGATCGTCGACCAGCACGATGCGGCCGCGTTTGCCGCGGTGGCGCACCTCACCGTCGGCGGCTTTCGCGATTGGCTGCTGAGTGCGCAGGCCGACGAAGCGGCGCTGACCGCACTGGCACCCGGGCTGACGCCGGAGATGGTGGCAGCGGTCTCGAAGTTGATGCGCGTGCAGGACCTGGTCCTGGTCGCGCAGAAGACCCGCGTGGTCACGCGCTTTCGCAACACGCTGGGCCTGCGCGGGCGGCTGTCCACGCGCCTGCAGCCCAACCACCCCACCGACGATGCCACCGGCATCGCCGCCAGCGTGCTCGACGGCCTGTTGTACGGCAACGGCGATGCGGTGATCGGCATCAACCCTGCCAGCGACAGCCTGGCCGCCACCACCGCGTTGCTGCGCATGCTCGATGCGGTGATCAGCGGTTACCAGATCCCGACCCAATCCTGCGTGCTGGCGCATATCACCACCACCATCGAGGCGATCAACCGCGGCGTGCCGGTGGACCTGGTGTTCCAGTCCATCGCCGGCACCGAGGCGGCAAATGCCAGCTTCGGCATCAATCTGGCGCTGTTGCAGGAAGGCCATGACGCCGGGGTGGCGTTGCAGCGCGGCAGCGTCGGCGACAACGTGATGTATTTCGAGACCGGCCAGGGCAGCGCGTTGTCGGCCAACGCGCATCATGGCGTCGATCAGCAGACCTGCGAGGTGCGCGCCTATGCGGTGGCACGGCAGTTCAAGCCGCTGCTGGTGAACACGGTGGTGGGCTTCATCGGCCCGGAGTATCTCTACGACGGCAAGCAGATCATCCGTGCCGGGCTGGAGGATCACTTCTGCGGCAAGCTGCTCGGCGTGCCGATGGGCTGCGACATCTGCTACACCAATCATGCCGAAGCCGATCAGGACGACATGGACGTGCTGCTGACCCTGCTCGGCACCGCCGGCATCAACTTCATCATGGGCATCCCCGGCTCGGACGATGTGATGCTCAACTACCAGACCACCTCGTTCCACGATGCGCTGTATGCGCGCCAGGCGCTCGGCCTGCGCGCCGCGCCCGAGTTCGAACACTGGCTGGAACAGCAAGGCATCCTGCGGCTGCGCGATGGCCGCTTCGAACTCGGCAGCGAACTTCCCGCACCGTTCCGGCGTGCGCTGGAGCAGCTACACACCGGCGGCGCGCAATGAGCGATCCGCCCCCCCCACTACGCGATGCCTGGGCACACCTGCGCCGGCTCACACCGGCGCGCATCGCGCTGGGACGCGTCGGCACCAGCCTGCCGACCGCCGCGCACCTGGATTTCCAGCTGGCGCATGCGCAGGCGCGCGATGCGGTGCATCTGGCATTGGATCCACAGCCGCTGCAAACAGCGCTGAAACAGCGTGGGCGTGACAGCATTCTGCTGCACAGCGCGGCAGTGGATCGGCATGCCTACCTGCAACGGCCGGATCTGGGCCGGCGCCTGGGCGAGGAGGCGGCCGCGCATCTGCGTGGCCTGACCGCCGTACATGGCGGCGGGCACGATGTGGCTGTCGTGGTCGCCGACGGACTGTCCGCATTGGCCGTGCATCGGCATGCAGCGCAGATGCTGGAACATATCGACGCCCTGGCCGCGCACGAAGGCTGGTCGCTGGCGCCGGTGGTGTTGATCGCGCAAGGCCGCGTCGCCATCGGCGACGAGGTTGGCGAACTGCTCAAGGCCCGCCTGGTGATCGTGTTGATCGGCGAACGGCCAGGCCTGAGCTCGCCCGACAGCCTAGGTCTGTATCTGACCTACAGCCCGCGGGTGGGCCTGACCGACGCGGCGCGCAATTGCATTTCCAACATCCGTGCCGAAGGACTGAGTTACGCCGACGCCACCCACAAGCTCGGGTATCTGCTGCGCGAATCGTTCCGACGCAAGCTGTCCGGCGTGCAACTCAAGGACGAGGCCGAGCAGCCGGCGCTGCCGTCGACGGGTCTGCCCGATGCTGCGCCACGGACGTTTCTACTTCCCGATGATTTGCCGCAGGATGTCGAACGTAGTCGACGTTAGCTGATCTACTTGAGTGCGCCATCCTGCGGATCGCTGGCCGCGTAGGTGCTGGTCGGCAATTCATTGTCGTGTGGATGACGCAAGGCATTGCGTACCTCTTCCGGCAGCTGCTCGACATCCAGCATCACCTTGCCGGAATGCACATCGCGCACTACCGTCGCCGGCAGCACGAAGTCGCCGCCGTTTTCGATATTGACGACGAGCTCGGCGCCATCCTTGCGGATCTCGCGAATTGCACCGACGCCGACCTCGCCGTCGCGCAAAAACACCATCTGGCCAATTTCGATCTGTTGCATCTCGCTTCTCCTGTGGAAGGCGCACGGCACATGGACGCGTGGCGCCGGCGTTCCTGCATGCAGTCAGCCGCCAGTGCCGACCCAGCCTCACAACCGGGCCGGAACCTGCGCAAGCGACAGCACGTGAATGAAGACGATGCAGGCCCCATCGCGAAGATCGCGCCTGCATCGTTCAGGCCTCAGCGCAGCGGAACGTCCGCCACCTTATCCTGGTAATCCTTCTTCGGGTCGACGCCGAACAGCACCTTGATGCCGGCCAGCAGACTGGAACCGTTGAGCCAGATCTGCGCGTGATCGGTATCCAGGCGCAGCAGCGCCAGCTTGGGATCGTCCTTGCCGCCTTCATACCAGGCCGCGACATGCGGGTTCCACAGACGTTCGACCACGGCCGGATCGGTGTCCTCGCGCAACGAGCCGCTGATGCTGGCGAACAGGTCGTGCCCCTTGCTGCTGAAGGCACCGATGACGCGGCGGCCCTGCCCCAGCATGGCAATCAGCGCATTGTCCTTGGAGGTGAAGAACCAGATCGGGCCACCGCTATCGCCTTCGATCTGCGCCGTCATCGGGCGTGCATGCCCATCTTCCACGCCATCCAGGCCCAGCATCACGGTGCGATCGGACTTCAGGGCTTTCCAGAATTTTTCCTGCAGCTCTTTGGGATCTGCCATCTCGCTATCTCACATGCGCGTGTCTACGCGGGTGGCTCAGTCTGAAAGTCTCACTGCCCACGGCATGTGACGATGCACACTCCCGCCTGCACACGGCGGCAACGCGATCGGCCGCTCTGCAACGGTGCACCTGCATAAATGGCGACCGCCCATGCTGCGTGTTTGCGACGCTGTCACCTTGCAGAGCGTGATGCCAGCAAAGCCCTCGAACATTGCGCCTCGACGCCGGGCAGCTGTAGCAACCATGTCAGTAAGCTCGCCTGCCAGGCCGCCCGGCATCGGGGCTTGCTCCGCACGCCAACGGTTGGGGATAGCGCGTAGGGACCCGACGCCTGCTGCCACGACGCTGATTGAGCTTCATCCCGGCGCTCGCTGCAGCCATGCTGCTCAATGAGCCAGGCAAGAAGCGGGCGCTTATGCGCCGGGTCTACAGCTTTTTTGCGATCAGATCCTTCAACGCATGGTTTTCCATTGCCAACTCGGCATACATCCGCTTGCGCTTGGCGTGCTCTGCTTCAACATCACGCAGCCGCTGCACGTCGGAGGCTTCCGTGCCGCCGTACCTGGATTTCCAGACGTAGTACGTCGCATCGGAAATACCCGGCTCACGGCGCACATCCTTGACCTGCTCGCAAGGCAGGAAACATCATGTGGTTCATGAATAAAAAAAACCTCAGTGACGAGCAGGCGACCGCGCTCAGTGAGCAGGCGTGGGCGGCGTTTCGCGAGCAGGATCTGGACACCGCGCTGGAGTCCTTCCAGACCCTTGCCAAGGCGTGCCCCGCCGACCCGCGCTGGATGAACGGCGTTGGCGCGGTGAGCCTGGCGCGTGAAGATCACGCCGACGCTCATCGACACTTCCAGATGGCCGCCGAGCACGATTATCCCGGCGGCCACTACAACCTCGGCATCTTGGCCTATCAGGACGGTGATCACGACGCTGCCCGCCACCACTTCCAAAGGGCCGCCGAGCACGATTATCCGGGCAGCCACTACAACCTCGGCAGCATGGCCTTCCAGGAGGGTGATCACGACGCCGCCCGCCAATACTTCCAGAAGGCCGCCGCGTACGATTGCCCCCGCAGCCACTTCTACCTCGGCAGCATGGCCTATCAGGACGGCGATCACGACGCCGCCGTCGAGCACCTCGACAACGCCGTGCGCCACGATCATGCGGAGGCGCTGAACCTGCTTGGCGACGTCCATCTGCACGCCAAGCGCTACCCGCAGGCCGAGCAGGCCTATCGGCGCGCTGCCGAGCTGGGGAATGTCGACGGCTACAACAACCTCGGCCTGCTGTACCTGCAGCTCGAGGACTACCAGCAGGCCAGGCAGGCATTGTTGCAGGCGCTGGAATCCGATCACGTCTACGCCCAGCACAATCTGGCGGTGGCCTACCACCGCCTGGGCGAACTCGAGGCGGCCGAGCGCTGGTATCTGATTTCCTTCTCCAAGCACGGCAACCTGCAATCGCTGGAGAACCTTGGCCACGTGTATGGCGAAAGTGGGCGTGAAGTCGAGGGCCGGGCGCTAGTCGACGCCTCCGACAAGCTCTACGAAAATCAGCCTCTCAACGATTACGAGCAGGCGTTGATCGATCGTTTGCTGATCTGAATCGCGATGACCTTGCGGAGAATCCTCAATGGCTATTGAGAGAGGCGCTGCGGTAATGCAGCCATATAGGGTGATCTGGGCCTGCCGCCCGATCTGCAGATTAGCGGGATTGCCGTGCTGACCAACGATCTGTCGACACATCCGGCGAAGTACGCGATGCGCCACCGTATCCCGTACGCCAGCATCGCCACCCAGCGCACCAAGCTGGCGCCGAAGTTGGCCGTGCATGTGGGCGGCTGCGCCCGCGCCGCCGGCCTGATGTAGGACAGCGCAGATCGGCGGATAGCGCCTCAAGGACCTTTTTTATGTCCTTTCCTTGCCGCAAGGACTAGTACAAGACATCAATTACAGCGACTTTTGGCGGCTTATCCTCACTATATTTAACAATGACTTTAATGCCTTTCTTTAATTTATGAATGTCATTTGGCCTTACCAACCCTTTCGCAGTATGTAGATTCCGCTTCCCAGCGATATTAAGTGATACCTTGAAATCATAGAAGAATTCATCACCATGCTTGGTGTCTGTTGGCGACCAGCTTTTAGGCTCGGTAGTCATTATTTCACCATGCCATTCCCCCTTGGTCTTCCAGTTTCTTATATCCACCAACTCGTTTTTATCAGGCTTGAAGATTGAAAACATCACGAACAAACCAATGGTAGTCATTAAAATGCCGACGATAAATGGTGTTTCAGTTAAAAAATGCATCTTCACCTTTATATAAATAAATGTATCGCGCCGACCTGGGCGCGCCTGGGACGAGGGCATCGGCAGCAGCCTGTCCGCCTACGTCAACGGTAGCTCGCCCTTTGGTCAGGTCACGGTGCGCAATTCCAGCCTGGGCAGCCACATCCACAAGACCGCACCATGCAATGCATCCACCGTCAGCCGCCCGTACTGCAGCAGCACCTGTGTCAATTCGGCCAACCGTTGCTACGAATACGGCAATAGCGGTGCCGGCAGCGCGGACTGACGGCTGCCACACCAGGTCATCCGCGTCGCCGGATCGCAGCGCGTAGACGTTGCCACCCTCGCCTGTCGGCAAGCCGTGTGATGCGGTACGCCGACAGGCGTTGGCGTTTCCTGCGATTGCGGCACCTTCGCCACGTCGTTGGTCGTGCACTGACGGAACCGCAGATCCGCGCGCTCAGTCCGCGCCGCTGGCAGCACGCCAGCTATGCCACAGCTGCTGCACCGGCGGTGGATACGCTGCCTTGCCGGCAAGCTCGCGCTGCAGGCGCAAGCGGGCCAGCCGCGACCATACCCGATGCGGGCGCGCCAACGCCGCTTTGCGCGGCCAGGCGCGCAGCAACTGCGTGCGCCATGCAGCGAGCGTCATGTCACCGGGCGCGGCGCTGTCGCCGGCCACCCGCTGGCGGGCGTCCAGCCATTGCAGCGCCACCGCAGCGGCATCGCCAGGCTGGGTGCGCGCAAATAGCGCGGCTTCCACGGCGACCACGGCCTCGGCGAAGGCCCGCAATCTCGCCAACGCCTGCTGCAGCGATTGCGGCTGCGCACGCGCATCCTGCATTGCCGGCATGGTGTCGGCCAGTTGCGCCCATGGCGCAGGCACCGGCTCCAGCACACGCCCGAGCGGATGGCGCGAGCGCTGCTGCGACCAATCGCGCAACTCCTGCTGCCACCATGCCAGCTTGGCGTCGGCCGGCAACGGGTCGCCGGCGATGTTCATGATGTCTTCCCATTCCTGCAGCAGCGCAAACCAGGCCGCCGTGAGGCGTCGCTGCGGCTCGGGAATGAATGGCTCGGCAACCGACCACTCCGGCCAGCGGGTGCGCCACTTGTCGAGAAAACTGTCGAGAGCGCTGGATTGGCTCATGGCGGGTCCAGAAGAAAACGAAAGAGGATCAGATCTGCGGCCACGCCACGGCGTCCCACAGTGCCTGCGGCTGCGCCACGAGCACGTCGGCCTGCCAGCGCGATGGCTCGTCGTCGTGCAGCCGATAGCCCCACAACACCGCCACCGACGGCATCGCCGCCGCGCGCGCGGCCAGAATGTCGCGCTCGTCGTCGCCGACGTAGACGCACTGCGCCGGCGCAACGCCGATGCGCTCGGCCGCTGTCAGCAAGGGCAACGGGTGCGGCTTGCGCTCGGCCAGCGTATCGCCGCCGATCAGCACCGCGCAGCGCCGCTCCCACCCCAGCTGCGGCAGGATCAGCCGGGCCAGATATTCCGGCTTGTTGGTGACCACGCCCCAGATGCAACCGGCGCGCTCCAGCCGCAGCAGCAGTTCGTCGACACCGTCGAACAGCTGCGACTGCGTGCCGATCAAGCCTTCGTAACGACGCAGGAATTCCGGTACCAGCGCATCGCGCTCGACCGCATGGCGTTCGGCAAACGCCGCTGCCAGCATCGCGCGCGCGCCCTTGGACACCGCCGGACGCAACTGCGCCAACGCCATCGGCGCGCGCCCACGTTCCTCCAGCATCGCATTGACGGTCGCCAGCATGTCCGGCGCACTATCCAGCAAGGTGCCATCCAGATCGAACAACACCGCACGCGGAAACCTCATCGCCCCGCCGCTCTGCGCTTGCCTGCCGTCATCGGTAACCTGCGATTCGGCCGACATCAAACACGCACGTGCCGTTGCGAATGCCGAATCTCCACTGCCCAATTCCCGCTCGTCACGGCTTCACCGCATAGGCCAGGTAATTGACCTCGGTGCGCGACGACAGGCGCGCGCGATTGCGCCACGGCTCGTACAGCATGCCGCTGACGTCTGCCAGCTGCAGCTCGGCGCTGCGCAACCAGGCCGCAAGTTCTGCCGGCTTGATGAAATCCTTGTAGTGATGCGTGCCCCTGGGCAGCAGCCGCGCGATGTATTCGGCGCCGACCACCGCCAGCGCGAACGCGGCCGGGGTGCGATTGAGCGTGGACAGGAACAGCTTGCCGCCGGGCTTGAGCAGGCTGGCGCAGGCGCGGATGATCGCGGTCGGGTCCGGCACGTGCTCGAGCATCTCCATGCAGGTCACCGCATCGAAACTGCCCGGCTGTTCGGCGGCCAGGTCTTCCACCGACTGCACGCGGTAATCCACCTGCACGCCCGATTCCAGGCTGTGCAGGCGTGCCACCTTGACCAGCTCCGGCGCCAGATCGATCGCCGTGACCTGCGCGCCCAGGCGCGCCATCGACTCGCTGAGCAGGCCGCCGCCGCAGCCGACATCGAGCACGCGCGCACCGGCCAGGCCCAGCCGTGCGGACACATAGTCCAGGCGTACCGGATTGAGCGCATGCAGCGGCTTCTGCGGGCCGTCGGCATCCCACCAGCGGTTGGCCAATGCTGCGAACTTGTCCAGTTCGCTCTGATGGAAGTTGCTGGACGTGGATTGGGTATTCGGATTCATGCGGAGCTCCGTGATGGGATGACGCGCGCTCAGGCGCGGACGGTGCGGATGCGCTCGCGCCACTGCCGCGCATTGGCGACCAGGGCAGCGGTATCCATGTCGATGAGCTCGCGCTGCACCAGCTTGGGCTTGCCGGCGATCCACACATCGGTGACCTGGTGACGGCCGGCGGCGTAGATCAGTTGCGACAGCACATGATGCAGCGGCTGGGTCTCCAGTGCAGACAAGTCGACGCAGACCAGATCGGCCTGCTTGCCGATTTCGATCGAGCCGATCCTGTCGCCGAAGCCCAATGCACGCGCGCCGCCCAGCGTGGCCGCGCGCAGCGTGGTGGCAGCATCCAATGCGGTCGCATCGTTGGCCACTGCCTTGGCCAGGATCGCTGCGGTACGGTTCTCGCTGAACATGTCCAGGTCGTTGTTGCTGGCGCAGCCGTCGGTGCCGATGGCCAGATTCACGCCGGCACGTTGCAGCGCGCAGGCCGGGCAAAAGCCCGAGGCAAGCTTGAGGTTGGACTCCGGACAGTGCACCACGCTGACACCGCGCTCGGCGCACAGATGGATTTCCGCGTCGGTGAGCTGGGTCATGTGTACGGCGATCAGGCGGTCGTTGACCAGCCCCAGGCGGTCCAGGCGTGCCAGCGGCCGCTGCCCGTACTGCGCAATCGAATCGGCCACTTCCTGCGCGGTTTCGTGCGTATGCAGATGCACCGGCAGATCCAGCTGGTCGGCCAGCATGCGCACGCGTTCGAAGTTGGCGTCGTTGACCGTGTACGGCGCATGCGGCGCGAACGCGGTGCTGATCAGCGGATCGTCGCGCCACTGGTCGTGCAGCTCGCCGGCCCGTGCGAAGTATTCGTCGTCCGACGATGCCCAGGCGGTGGGGAAATCGATGATCACCGCGCCGACCAGCGCGCGGAAGCCGTGCTGCTTGTAGACGGCCGCCTGCACATCGGCGAAGAAGTAGTTCTCGTTGACGCAGGTGGTCCCGCCACGCAGCATTTCGGCGATCGCCAGCGTGGTGCCGTCAGCCACGAATTCCGGCCCGATCACCGCCGCCTCCACCGGCCAGATGTGTTGCTGCAGCCACACCATCAGCGGCAGATCGTCGGCCACGCCGCGCAGCAGCGTCATCGGGTTGTGGGTATGCGCGTTGACCAGGCCCGGGATCAAGGCTGCCTCCGGACGCGAGACGGTCCGGGTCGGCGCAAATCGCAGGCGCGCCTCGGCGGTCGGCAGGATCGCCACGATGACGCCGTTGTGCACCGCCACCGCGTGATCGTCGAGCACCACCGCATGCGGCTCGATCGGCACCACGTAACCGGCTTCGATCAACAGGTCGCACACTTCGGGAGGGGCATTGGTCATGAGCGGATCCATAAAAGGTTAGTTGTCGAACGGCCAGCGGGAATCGCCATCGGCCACAGGCACATAGCGCTGGCCGTTGTAGTGCAGCACCTGGCGCACGCGACGGGTGCGTTCGGTATCGGTGTCGCTGCCAGCGGCGCTCTCCACGGTAGACACGTTGGCTGTCAGCACGATGTCCGCATAGCCGGCATGTCCCTGCGGCGCCATGCTCACGCTCAGATTGGCGACGTCGGTGATCACATCGCCCTTCCCCAGACTGCACGGCTCGCCTCTCACACGTCGCCATGCATAGAGATCGCGCTGCAGCACCGGGCGCAGGCTGCGCCCCTCGCGCACCAGCAGGGTCAACGCCTGATTGCTGTAAAAATCCGGGCAGCCGGGCCCGCGCGCAGCACTCCGCACCACCACGCCGATCGCGCGCACGCCCTTGGCCAGGTCGTAACGCGCGGTATCCAGCCGCAGGCTGTCGGCAGCGAGTTCGAAGGCGGCGTCCTCGCCCATTGCCTGCGCGTAGAACGCCAGCACCTTGCCGCTGGCGGCATCGAGCATGGCCACGCGCAACTCAAGGTCGCGCTCGCCAGGCACGGCCTCCGCGTCGCCAGCAAATGCGAGTGCCGCCAGCCGGATCGCCGGGTCGTTCGGCCACGGCTTGCAGGCCTGGGCCACCAGACGGTCGACCGGCAGCGTGGCGGCAGCGCCGCCGACGACGCCGGACGTTGCAATGGCCGCAACGGCAGCCACGTCACCGGCGTCGCAGGTTGCGGCCGCCGATTGCGCCAACGCCGGGCACCCAAGCAGCGCAGCCCACAGCCCCAACCCGACACTGGCACCGCGTACCGCTAGCTCAGGCCAGTGTCCCGGACGCATCGTCTTACTTGACGCGCGCCGAATATTCGCCCGAACGGGTGTCGACCTTGATGATCTCGTCCTGGTTGACGAACAACGGCACGCGTACCACTGCGCCGGTTTCCAGCGTGGCCGGCTTGCCGCCGCCGCCAGAGGTGTCGCCGCGCACACCCGGGTCGGTCTCGGTGATCTTCAGCTCGACGAAGTTCGGCGGCTGCACCCAGATCGGGGTGCCGTTCCACAAGGTCACGATGCAGTCTTCCTCGCCCTTGAGCCACTTGTCGGCGCCGCCCATGCCGGCCTTGTCGGTCTGCACCTGCTCGAAGGTTTCCGGGTCCATGAAGTGCCAGTACTCGCCATCGCTGTACAGGTAACGCATGTCGGTATCGACCACGTCGGCCACTTCCACGTCGTCGGTCGCCTTCATGGTCATTTCGACCACGCGGCCGGACTTGATGAAGCGGTACTTCATGCGGGTGAAGGCCTGGCCCTTGCCCGGCTTGACGTATTCGGTCTCGGTGATGACCGCCGGCTCGTTGTTGACCAGGATCTTCATGCCGTTCTTGACGTCGTTCATGCCAACAGTGGCCATGGTGCAGCTCCTCGATAAGACCACGACCTGCCACAGGCCGTGGCAGGTCGGATTAGAATGGGGCGCCCGCCGCAACCGGCGGGCATTGGTTTTGTGACCGCATATGATACCCGCAGCCCCCCTCGCCTTGCAGCCATCTCCGCCTCCCACCCTGCAGCCGCCACGCTGGCAGCAGCAGTGGCGCGACGCCGTGCGCGACCCGCGCGCGCTGCTGGCGCTGCTGGGCCTGGACGCGCAGGCGGCCGGGATCAGCGACGCAGCCGCCGCCCAGTTCCCGCTGCGGGTGCCGCAGGCATTCGTGGCGCGCATGCGCCGTGGCGACCTGCACGACCCGCTGCTGCGCCAGGTGCTGCCGCTGGACGCTGAAATGCGGCTGGTGCCGGGCTTTGGCCTGGATGCGGTCGGCGATGGTGCCGCCAAGATCGCGGACGGCGTGATCCAGAAATACCGCGGACGCGCCTTGCTGATCGCCACCGGCAGCTGCGCGGTGCACTGCCGCTACTGCTTCCGCCGCCACTTCCCGTATGCCGAGGAAACCGCGGCGCGCGACGGATGGCGCGACGCGGTCGCCGCGATCGCGGCCGACCCCGGCATCGACGAAGTGCTGCTGTCCGGCGGCGACCCGCTGTCGCTGGCCACCGGCAAGCTGGCCGAACTCACCGACGCGCTGGCCGCCATCGGGCATGTCAAACGCCTGCGCATCCACAGCCGGCTGCCGATCGTGCTGCCCGAGCGCGTCGATGCGCCGCTGCTGGCCTGGCTGCGCAGCCTGCCCTGGCCGGTGGCCTTCGTGGTCCATGCCAACCATGCCAACGAATTCGACGGCGCGGTGGACGCCGCCATGCGCGCCCTGCGCGAGGCCGGTGCGCAGCTGCTCAATCAGGCCGTGCTGCTGCGCGGCGTCAACGACAGCGTGGACGCGTTGGCGGCACTGAGCGAACGCAGCTTTGCCGCCGGCGTGCTGCCGTATTACCTGCACCAGCTCGACCGGGTTGCTGGCGTGGCGCATTTCGAAGTGGACGATGCCCGCGCGCGCGCCTTGTATACCGAGCTGGCCGCGCGCCTGTCCGGCTATCTGGTGCCGCGCCTGGTGCGCGAAATCCCCGGCGATACCGGCAAGCGGCCGCTGTAACCAAGGGCGCCACACACGGGACCCGTAGGAGCGCACCCGGGCGCGACGAAGCCTTCCTGATAAAGCCTCGGCTGCCCGGTAAAGCCCCGCCGTCGCGCCCGGGTGCGCTCCTACGCTGATCAGCCGGCCGCGATCAGCTTGACCATATCGGCCGGGCTCAGCGGGCGGCTGAACCAGTAGCCCTGGCCCAGGTCGCAGCCGCGCTCGCGCAGCAGGTTGAACTGCGCTTCCTGCTCGATGCCCTCGGCCACCACCGTGATACCCAGCGAATGCGCCATGCCGATGATGGCCGTGGTCAGCGCCAGATCGTCCGGGTCGCGCTGCAGGTCGGCGATGAAGCTCTTGTCGATCTTGACCCCGTCCACCGGCACCTGGCGCAGGTGGCTCAGGCCGGAGAAACCGGTGCCGAAATCGTCCAGCCAGACCTTTACGCCGGTGCGGTGCAGCTGATCGAGCAGGCTGGCGGCCATCATTTCGTCGCCGATCACCGCCGTTTCGGTCAGCTCCAGATGCAGCCGCGCAGCCGGCAAGCCGGACTCGGCCAGGCACTCGGCCACCGTGTCGATCAGGTCGCCGCTGCGCAGCTGACGCGGCGAGACGTTGACCGAGATGAACAGGCCATCGCCCACCACCGGCCATTGCGCCGCTTCCAGGCAGGCCGCGCGCAGCACCTTGGGGCCGATCACCTCGATCAGGCCGCTCTGCTCGGCGATATCGATGAAGGTGGACGGCGCAATCGTGCCCAGCGCCGGGTGCTGCCAGCGCAGCAGCACTTCCACCCCCACCAGCACACGGTCGCTGGTGCGGTAGATCGGCTGATAGACCAGCCGCAACTCGTCGCGATCCCAGGCCCCGCGCAGCTCGTGCTCCATGTGCACACGCCGCTCCACCGCATGATCGGCGGCGCGGCTGTAGAAACGATGGCAGTTCTTGCCGGCGACCTTGGCCTGATACATCGCAATGTCGCCGTTCTTCAACAACGCAGTGGCATTGCTGGCATCGTCCGGGAACAGCGTGATGCCGATCGAGGTGCCCAGGAACACCTCCCGGCCCTGCACGTTCAAGGGGCGGCTCAACTCGTGCACCAGCCGGTCGGCGAGCTGGGCGGCGAGCAGGCTGACATCGCCGTTCTGCAGCAGAATCACGAACTCATCGCCACCGAAGCGCGCCAGGATCGCATCGTCGCCGCCCAATGCGCCGACCGCGCGGCTGATGCGGCTGGCGAACTGCAGCAAGGCCTCGTCGCCGGCCTCGTGGCCCAGCGTGTCGTTGACGCGCTTGAAGTCGTCGATATCGGCAAACAGCAGCGCCAGCTTGCTGTCGGTACTGCGGGCGGTGTTGAGCAGATGATCCAGGCCTTCGCGAAATCCCAGCCGGTTGGTCAGGCCGGTCAGCGCATCGGTGTAAGCCATGTGGCGCACCTCGCGATCGTGCCGGGCGATGCTCTCGCTCATGCGGCCGAAGGCGGAGATCAGCTCGCCGATCTCGTCGTTGCGCGGATGCGGCGGCAGCTGCACCGCATAGTCGCCACGCTCGATCTGGCGCGCGGCCGCGGCCAGCAACCGCACCGGCGCCACCAGGGTGCGCTGCACATAGATGGCCAACAGCACACCCAGCGCGACCAACGCAGCCAGCAGCACCAGCAGCCAGCCCAGATCGCGCTTGCCGATCGCGTTCAGGTTCTGCACCAGGGTCAGGTTGGCGCCCGATTCGATCCTGCGCACCCGCTCGAGCGACATGCCCACGCGGACGCCGCCGATACGCTGGTCGCCGATCTTGATCGGCACGGTCACGTCCAGCACCTCCGGCGAGGACTGCAACACCATGGCGCGCGCCGTCACCGCCTTGAAGGCGAGCGGGTCGGTCATGGCCTGACCGTAATGCTGCAGGTTGGGCGAGCCGTCGTGCACCAGCCGGCCGCGTCGGTCGAACACCAGCACGTAGCTCACCACCTGCTGCCGCGCGGCATTGCGCACCAGGGCCCCCACTGCGCCCAGGTCCGAGTAGTACAGCGGATTGGCCAGACCGTTCGCCAGTTCGGTGGCCAGGGTCTCGCCGCGCGTGCGCAGGCTGCGATCGAACAGCTCGTGCAGGATCTGCGCACTGAGCCCGCGCACCTCGCGCTGCATCGCGCTCTGGCGCTGCAGCAGCGACGCCAGGATGGCACCGACCAGCAACAGCGTCAGTGCCATCACCAAGAGAAAGCGTGCCTGCAGCCCGAAGCGCATCTGAGTCATTCCACGTGATCCCTGACACGTCGCAACCCCGCGCTCAGCGCATCCAGGCGCCGGCGGCTGGCCTCATCCAGCGGGTGAAAGGCGGTGGTGCCGAAAAAGCGCTTCAAGGCCGGCCCGGCTTTCGGGTCGGAGGCCGCCTGCAGCAGCACCACGCGCAGCCGCCGCTCCACCGCCGGGTCCATGCCGGTGCGCACCATCTCCACCGCGCGCGGTACCGGCGCACTGCGATGCACGATGCGGAAGTCGCGCTTGAATACCGGTGGCAGGTGGCGCTCGTCGTCCCAGTCGGCATTGCTGAAAGCACCCGCATCGATCAGGTGCTGATGCACGAACGCGGCGATATTCAATTTCGACCCGACCATCAGGTAACCCACCGAGCCCGGCACCCGGCTGTCGTCCGGCGACAGCAGCACATCGCAGGCGATGCCATTGCGCACCAGCTCCAGCATCGGCAGCAGATAGCCGCTGGTGGAGGAGGCGTTCTGCAATGCCAGGGTGTGGCCGCGCAATTGCTTGAGCGACTGGATCGGGCTGTCGCGGCGGACGAAGAACACCGTGTGGAACTCGCGCAGGCCATCGCGCTCGGTCATCACCAGCGGATGCGCACTGCCGCGCTGTTCCAGCAGCATCGCCGCACCGGTGGTCTCGCTGACCCAGTCGACCCGGCCACGCCGCAGGTAACTGGACATCTGTCGCGCATCCGGCGCCATCAGGATTTCGCCACGGCGGATACCCACCTCGCGCATGCGCGGCACCACGTAATCCAGCAAGGGCTTGAGTTGCGCGTAATGCGTGGCGGGATCGTCGCTGATCCGTCCAAGCACCAAGACCGGGGAAGGCGCCGCCGTCGCCGTCGCGGCCAGGCCTGCCCCCGCCAACAGCCCGCAGGCAATCAGACACCATCGTAGACCGCGCAAAACGGACACTCCCCTAGAGCCGCCGACAGCCTAGCCGAATCTTTCGAGATGTGACAGACGTCAGCTTCCGGCGCGCTTTGCCAGCATGGCCATGCGCTGCGCATCGGACAGAATGCCGCGCAGCAAGCGCACCTCCTGCTCGCTCATGTCCGCGCGCAGCAGCAGCCGCCGCAGCTTGCGCATCGCCGACTCCGGCGCGCGCCCCTTGTGGAAGTCGATCTCGTCCAGGGTGTCGCCCAACTGGCCGAACATGCCCTCCAGTTGCGCATGGCTGGCCGGGCCGTCGCGCAGCGCGCCGCCCGTTGCAGCCGCTGCCGGGGCCGGCTCTGCCTCGCCCGCCGCCAGCTGCGCCAGCCGGACTTCGTACGCCACCACCTGTACCGCCGCCGCCAGGTTGAGCGAGCTGAACGCCGGGTCGGAGGGGATATGCAGCGCCGCGTGGCAGAGCTGCAGCTCGTCGTTGGTCAGGCCGGTACGCTCGCGGCCGAACACGATCGCCACCTCGGCCGGTTCGCTGGCCTTGGACCAGGCGCGGCGCGCGCCCGCGTCCGGTGGCAGCTCTTCCAGTGCGACCCGGCGCGCACGCGCGGTGCAGCCGATCACCAGGGTGCAATCGGCCACCGCCTCGGCCAGGGTGGCGAAGATCGGCGCCTCGCCGAGCACGTCCTCGGCGCCGGCCGAACGCCGATAGGCGTCTTCGTCGAGCGCACGCTCCGGCGCCACCAGCACCAGGCGCGACACGCCCATCGTCTTCATCGCACGCGCGGCGGCGCCGATGTTGCCTGGGTGCTGGGTGCCGACAAGAACGAAACGGATGCGCTGGCTGACGGACATGAACGGAGATTGGGGAGCGATTCGGCCGTAGATGGTAAACTGCGCGGCCGGCTTTGGTGCCGGACCGCTCTTTTACCTTCGCCATTTTCGATTCTGCCTTCACGGGAGCTTTAACCATGCAGAAACCCGCCGTCACCGTCATGGTCAAAGCCGCCCGCCTCGCCGGCAATGTGCTGTTGCGCGGCATCAACAAGCTCGATGCGCTGAATGTGGTGCAGAAAGGCCGCATGGACTACGCCAGCGAAGTCGATGCCGATGCCGAGAAGGTCATCATCAAGGAACTCAAGCGCGGCTACCCCGAGTACGCCGTGTTCGGCGAGGAAGGCGGCGTGCAAGGCGGCAAGAGTGGCCGCTACACCTGGGTCATCGACCCCCTGGATGGCACCAGCAACTACCTGCGCGGCTTCCCGCATTACTGCGTGTCCATCGCGCTGGTGGAAAACGGCGAGCCGACCGATGCGGTGATCTTCGACCCGTTGCGCAACGAGCTGTTCACCGCCAGCCGCGGCGCCGGCGCAGTGCTCAACGACCGTCGCATCCGCATTGCCGAACGCAAGGACCTGGAAGGCGCCATGGTCCACACCGGCTTTCCGCCGCGCGAGCGCGCACGCATCAGTGCGCAGCTGAAGTGCGTCGACGCGCTGCTGGTGCAGGCCGAAGACGTGCGTCGTACCGGTTCTGCCGCACTGGACCTGGCCTATGTGGCCTGTGGCCGCGCCGATGCGTATTTCGAAGCCGGCGTCAAAGCCTGGGACATCGCGGCCGGTGTGCTGCTGGTGCGCGAAGCCGGTGGCCGCGTCTGCGACTACAAGGGCGCCACCCCGCCGCGGATGGACAACATGGGTCCGGAAACGCAGCAGATCGTGGCCGGCAACATCAAGATCAGCGACGCCCTGCAGAAGGTCATCGTCAATACCGGCTACGCCCGCGAGTTCGACGCCAAGTTCTGATCTCTGCCTGAGAGCCGAGCTCCAATCGCCGCCGACAACGTAGGAGCGCGCCCGAGCGCGACGGGCTTTCCCGGTAAAGCTTCTCGCGACCAGGGTCGCTCCTACAACAGCGTGCAGCAAAACGCACAAGGCCGGGATCGCTCCCGGCCTTGTGCGTTCCAGCTCCACGCCAACCAATGGCGCCGCACGATGTAGGAGCGCGCCCGAGCGCGACAGGCTTTCCCTGTAAAGCCTCTCGCGACCAGGGTCGCTCCTACATCACAGCGTGCAGCAGAATGCACAAGGCCGGGATCGCTCCCGGCCTTGTACGTTCCAGCTCCACGCCAACCAATGGCGCCGCACGATGTAGGAGCGCGCCCGAGCGCGACAGGCTTTCCCGGTAAAGCCTCTCGCGACCAGGGTCGCTCCTACAACAGCGTGCAGCAGAATGCATAAGGCCGGGATCGCTCCCGGCCTTGTACGTTGGATGTCACTGGTAGAGCGCTACACAGGATTCAGCGCTCAAGCAGGACGTCAGGCGATCGCAGCGTGGTAACGGCGCTCGACTTCTTCCCAGTTCACCGCGTTGTAGAAGGCGCCGATGTATTCCGGGCGGCGGTTCTGGTACTTCAGGTAGTACGCGTGTTCCCACACGTCCAGACCCAGGATCGGGGTGTTGCCTTCGAACAGCGGGCTGTCCTGGTTGGCGGTGCTCTCCACCACCAGCTTCTTGTCCGGGGTCACGCTCAACCAGGCCCAGCCCGAGCCGAAACGGCTCACCGCGGCCTTGGTGAAGGCTTCCTTGAACTTCTCGAAACCACCGAGGTCCTTGTCGATCGCCTTGGCGACCTCGCCCTTGGGCTCACCGCCGCCATTGGGCGACAGCACGGTCCAGAACAGCGAATGGTTGGCGTGGCCGCCACCGTTGTTGCGCACCGGGCCCTGCAGGTTTTCCGGCAGGCTCTTCAGCTTGGACACCAGCTCTTCCACCGGCAGATCGGCGTACTCAGTCCCTTCCAGCGCCGCGTTGACGTTGTTGATATAGGTCTGATGATGCTTGGTGTGATGGATTTCCATCGTCTGCGCATCGATGTTGGGTTCCAGCGCGTCGTAGGCGTAGGGCAACTGCGGAAGGGTGTAAGCCATGGGTGTCTCCTGGACGTGCCGCCCGGCGAAGACCGGGCGTTGCGGGGTAGATGGTAAGGACGGCGGCGGCGCTTACCAAGGGTGGTGGCAGGGAAACTTCATCCCATCGCACGCCGCGTCGTGTTCGCTGCACACCTTGCACCATGCCCCGGTTACTTGGGCGTGAACCGGACCGGCGCAGTTGTGCATTCAAAGTCGACACAGTCGGGCAACGGCATACTTGCCCTGCCGTCCATACCGTCGCTTCCGGAACGTTTTCATGCGCAAGCCCGCTTTGCTGATCGTCGCCATCGTGCTGCTCGTGGCCGGGTTATGGGGCATGCGTGCGCTGCAGACGCCCAAGCCGCACTTCGCGCCGCAGCTGAGCGCGCCGATCGCCGCGGCGGTACCGGCCGAACGGCCATCCCGGCAGCACGAGTTGCCGGGGTTCCTGCCGACCGAAGCGATGGCCACGATCGTGCTGATCCAGCGCGGCGGCCCGTTTCCGCATCCGCAAGACGGCAGCGTCTTTGGCAATCATGAGCAGCACCTGCCCGCGCGCCCACGCGGCTACTACCACGAATACACCGTGGAAACGCCAGGCAGCCCCGATCGCGGCGCGCGGCGCATCGTCACCGGCGGCACGCCGCCTCAGGCGTGGTATTACAGCGACGATCATTACCAGAGTTTCAAATCGTTCCAGGGCCCGGCCCCGGAGCGCACGCCATGAGCGCAGGCGACTTCGCGCTGGATCTGTCCGACCCGCAGCAATCGGGCGTCTACCAAGCCGACACCGACGATCTGGACACCATGGCCGCGCTCGCCCGCGATGCCGGCCTGCACATCCTGCGCGTGGACCTGGCCGGTTGCAGCGACAAGCACAGGTTGCTGATGCGCCTGGCCACCCAACTGGACTTCCCGGCCAGCTTCGGCCGCAACTGGGACGCGCTCTCCGATGCCTTGCGCGACCTGGCGTGGCTGCCCGCAGCGCAGGGCTATGCGCTGCTGATCGACGGCGCCGACGCACTCGCGCGCACTGCGCCGAACGACCGCGACACCTTGCTGGATATTCTCGACCAGGCCGCTACCGCCTGGGCCACGCGCGGGCACACGTTCGCGGCGTTCGTGGCACCTGCCAGTGCCTGCGACTAGGCGCGGCCTGCAAGACCAGCCTGCGATCACGGAACAGACCAAGACCGGCACTGCGCGGGCGATCGGTGAGTGGCGGCGGGCACCTATCCCGCGTCTTACCTGACGCGCGGCCCCAACGCCTGCCACCGCGTCATGGATCTGTGGTGCCAGCTATCGGCACCGCACCTCCACAGGGCCGGCATGCAGTCGCGCGCCGGCCGATCATCAACCATCCAGTTCGCTCCAGCGCGCGAACGCCGCATCCAGCTGCGCCTGCGCGGCGCCCAATGCGGCAGTGTGCGCGGCCATCGCCGCACTGTCGCGCTGATAGAAGGCCGGGTCGTTCATGGCCTCGGTCAGTGCCGTGACCTGCTGCTCCAGGGTTTCGATCAACGCCGGCAACTGCTCCAGCTCACGCGCGTCCTTGTAGCTGAGCTTGCGCTTGGGCGCGGCATCGGCCGGCACCACAGCCGCCACCGGCGTGGTCGCCGCCGCCGTTGCCGATGCCTTGGCAACCGCCATCGCGTTGGGTGCCGGGGTACGACGCTGACGCAACGAATCGCTGTACCCGCCGACGTAATCGCCGATCAGGCCCTCGCCTTCCATCACCAAGGTGGAGGTCACCACGTTGTCGAGGAAGTCGCGGTCATGGCTGACCAGCAACAAGGTGCCGGTGTACTCGCCGAGCAGCTCTTCCAGCAGTTCCAGCGTTTCCACGTCCAGATCGTTGGTCGGTTCGTCCATCACCAGCAGGTTGGACGGCTGCGCGAACAGGCGTGCCAGCAGCAGCCGATTGCGCTCGCCACCGGACAGCCGGGTGATCGGCGCACGGGCGCGCTCGGGCGTGAACAAAAAGTCCTGCAGATACGCATGTACATGCTTGCGCTTGCCGTTGATCTCGATGAAATCGCGGCCTTCGGCCACGTTCTCGATCGCGCTCCAGTCCTCGCGCAGCGTGGAACGGTATTGGTCGAAGTAGGCGATCTGCAGATTGGTGCCGATGCGGATCTCGCCGTGCTGCGCCTGCAGATCGCCCAGCAACAGCTTGAGCAAGGTGGTCTTGCCGCTGCCGTTGGGGCCGATCAGACCGATACGGTCACCACGCTGGATGATGGTCGAAAAATCCTTGACCATCGTGCGCGCACCGAATGCGAAGCCGACCTCCTTGGCCTCGATCACCTTCTTGCCGGAGGACTCGCCCTGCGAGACTTCCATGCGCACGTTGCCGGTCAGGTCGCGGCGTTGCACACGCTCGTTGCGCATCGATTCCAGACGCCGCACGCGGCCTTCGTCGCGGGTGCGCCGCGCCTTGATGCCCTGGCGGATCCAGATCTCTTCCTGCGCAAGCATCTTGTCGAAGCGCGCATTTTCCTGTGCCTGCGCATTGAGCCGCTCTTCGCGGCGGCGCTCGTAATTGGCCCAGTCGCCCGGCCAGCTGGTGACCTGGCCACGATCGATCTCGACGATGCGGGTGGCCAGCGCACGCAGGAAGCGCCGGTCATGGGTGACGAACAGCACGCTGCCGTTCCAGTTCTTCAGGAACGACTCCAGCCAGTCGATGGCTTCGATGTCCAGATGGTTGGTCGGCTCGTCCAGCAGCAGCACATCCGGCGAGGACACCAGCGAGCGCGCCAGCAGCACGCGCCGCTTCATGCCGCCGGACAGCCGCGCAAACTCCGCATCGCCGTCCAGTTCCAGCTTGGTCAGCGTTTCGCTGACGCGCTGATCCAGCGCCCAGCCTTCGGCTGCATCGATCTTGGCCTGCACCTTGCCGAACGCATCGGCATCGAACACCTCGGCATGGCTGAGCTGATGGAACTCGGCCAGCCAATGACCCAGCTCGCCCAGGCCGTCGGCCACCACATCGAACACGCTGCCGCCGGTGCCCTGCGGCACTTCCTGCTCCAGCCGCGCGATGCGCACGCCTTGTTGCACGCGCACTTCGCCATCGTCGGGCTTGAGCTCGCCGGCAATCAGTTTCATCAAGGTCGATTTGCCGGCGCCGTTGCGGCCGATCAGGGCGATACGCTCGCCCGGCTCGATCGTGAGGTCGGTTTTTTCCAGCAATAAGGGGCCGCCGACGCTGTAGTCGACGCTTTGCAGAGTGATTAAAGGCATGCGCTGATTGTACGGGAATCGGGAATGGCGAATCGGGAATGGAAAAAGCCTCGCCGTTGCGATTCCCCATTCCCCACTCCCGATTCCCGCTAAAATGCGCCATGAACGAATTCTCCGCGCTGCCGCTGTCGCCGGCCCTGGCCCCCGGCATCGACGCCCTTGGCTACACCGTCCTCACTCCCATCCAGGCGCAGAGCCTGCCGCCGATCCTGCAGGGGCTGGACGTCATCGCCCAGGCGCCGACCGGCAGCGGCAAGACCGCCGCCTTCGGGCTGGGCTTGCTGCAAAAGCTCGATCCGGCAGTGACCCGTGCGCAGGCGCTGGTGCTCTGCCCCACCCGCGAACTGGCCGACCAGGTCGGCAAGCAGCTGCGCAAGCTGGCCACCGGCATCCCCAACATGAAGCTGGTGGTGCTCACCGGCGGCATGCCGCTGGGCCCGCAACTGGCCTCGCTGGAAGCGCACGACCCGCAAGTGGTGGTCGGCACGCCCGGCCGCATCCAGGAACTGGCCCGCAAGCGCGCCCTGCATCTGGGCGGCGTGCGCACGCTGGTGCTGGACGAGGCCGACCGCATGCTCGACATGGGCTTCGAGGAACCCATCCGCGAGATCGCCAGCCGCTGCGACAAGCACCGCCAGAGCCTGCTGTTCTCGGCCACCTTCCCGGACATCATCCGCACGCTGGCGCGCGAGATCCTGAAGGACCCGATCGAAATCACCGTCGAAGGCGCCGACAACGCGCCGGAAATCGACCAGCAGTTCTTCGAGGTCGACCCGACCTACCGGCAGAAGGCCGTCGCCGGCCTGCTGCTGCGCTTCAATCCCGAATCCAGCGTGGTGTTCTGCAATACCCGCAAGGAAGTGGACGAAGTGGCCGGCTCGCTGCAGGAGTTCGGCTTTTCAGCGCTCGCGCTGCATGGCGACATGGAACAGCGCGACCGTGACGAAGTGCTGGTGCGCTTCGTCAACCGCAGCTGCAACGTGCTGGTGGCCAGCGACGTGGCCGCACGCGGGCTGGACGTGGAAGACCTGTCGGCCGTGGTCAACTACGAGCTGCCCACCGATACCGAGACCTACCGCCACCGCATCGGCCGTACCGCACGCGCCGGCAAGCGCGGGTTGGCGCTCAGCCTGGTGGCCTCGCGCGAGACCGGCCGCGCGCAGGCGCTGGAAGCCGAACAAGGCCAGCCGCTGACCTGGTCGCGCGCACCGCTGGCAACCTCCCGCCCCGCGCAGCTGCCGCAGGCGGCCATGACCACGCTGCGCATCGATGGCGGCAAGACCGACAAGCTGCGTGCCGGCGACATCCTCGGCGCACTGACCGGCGAAGCCGGGCTCTCGGGCGCGGCGATCGGCAAGATCGCCATCTACCCCACGCGCTCCTATGTCGCCATCGCCCGCGCGCACGTCGCCAAGGCACTGGCGCATCTGCATGCGGGCAAGATCAAGGGCCGCCGGTTCCGGGTCAGCAAGCTGTAACCAAGCTGCGGCAGAGATCCTGCCGACTGATCGATCGCGCGGCGGCGACAGCACCCGCCGCGCGATCCACAGGGATGCACACGCTGGCGCACATGGGCGATCTGCACACGGCGGCACGACCGTTGCGCCGGTTTGCAGGCCGTCAGAGCAGCGAGACGCGCAGTCGGAAAGAGGCCTGGATCAATAGCTCAGCGTTGCCAGCAGCGGCACGTCATTGGCCCACTTCTCACGGCCCTGCAGCGCCAGCAGCTCGACCAGCACCGCCGCGCCGACCACTTCCAGTTCCAGCTGTGCGGCCAGACCCAAGGCCGCGCGCAGCGTACCGCCGGTGGCCAGCACGTCGTCGACGATCAAGACACGGGCACCGCGCGGCAACGCATCCTCGTGCATCTCGATACGATCGGTACCGTATTCCAGCGCATATTCCTGGATCAGCGTCCGCCCGGGCAGCTTGCCGGGCTTGCGTACCGGCACGAAGCCGGTGCGCAGTTCGCGCGCCAGGGCTGCCCCCAGGATGAAACCGCGCGCTTCGATGCCCAGCACCGCATCCAGCGGCGTGGTGCGCCAGGGCTGCGCCATTTCGTCCAGCGCGGAAGCGAAATCCGGGCCGTCGGACAGCAGCGGCGTGATGTCCTTGAAGACGATGCCCGGCTTGGGAAAATCGGCGATGTCGCGGATGCGCTCGGACCATTGATTGGGTCCGGAAGAATGGGTGCCGGCGCAACGGGTGCAGTCAGTCATGGTGGCAGTGGCATCAGGGCCGGTGGGGACGCCCCTATTCTAGGCTGCGCGGCCTGACGACGCTGGGTTTACGACATACCTGCATCTGAGCGCGTCAGGAACTGCACGACAGCATCGAGCAACCGGCGCGGTCGCGCGCCCAGTCCGGCCGCCGCGCGGTAAACGCGACGCGGCCCGGCTGGTCGTCGTAGGGCCGGCGCATGACCTCCAGCAATTCCTGCACGCCCGAGGCATCGCCCTGCTCGGCCAGATCGATCGCCTGCTGCGCCAGGTAGTTGCGCAGCACATAACGCGGGTTGGCCAGGCGCATGCGTTCGCGTCGCTGCTCCGGCGACAGCGTGTCCTGGCGCAGCCGCGCCGCGTAGCGCTGCAGCCATGCCTGCAATGGCACGGCATGCGCGAGGCGCTTGTCCTGGTCGTAGAACGCCTCGTGCAATAGATCCGGATCAGGATTTTCATGCGCGAACGCGATCAGGCCGCGGAATGTCAGCGTCATGTCCATCTCGGCGTCGAGCATCAGCGCGCGCAGCGCATCGATCAACTGCAGATCCTCGTCGCGGCAGTCGGCCAGGCCCAGTTTGGCAGCGGTGTCGTGGCGGTCGCAGGCCAGGTAGGTATCGCGGAAGCGGTCCAGGCCCTGCTGCAACCGCGCCTGGTCGGCAAACAGCGGCGCCAGCGCCTGCGCCAGGCGCCCCAGGTTCCAATAGGCGACCTGAGGCTGGGTGCCGAAGCGATAGCGACGCCCCTGCGCGTCGGTGGTGTTTGGCGTCCAGTCCGGGTCGTAGTCGTCGACCCAGCCATAGGGGCCGTAATCGATGGTCAATCCCAGGATCGACATGTTGTCGGTGTTCATCACCCCGTGCACGAAGCCCACCCGCATCCAGTGCGCCACCATCACTGCAGTACGCTCGCAGACCTGCGCGAACCATGCCGCGTACAACGCCTCACCGGCACCTTCCAGCTGCGGGAAATCGCGTGCGATGGTGAAATCCACCCATTGCCGCAGCAGCGCAAGATCGCCGCGCGCACCGGGCAACTCGAAATTGCCGAAGCGGATGAACGAGGGCGCCACCCGACACACGATCGCGCCCGGTTCGCGCTGCGGCCGGCCGTCGTAGAACATGTCGCGCACCACCGCATCGCCGGTGGTGACCAGACTCAGCGCGCGTGTGGTCGGCACACCCAGATGGTGCATCGCTTCGCTGCACAGGAATTCGCGAATCGACGAGCGCAGCACCGCCCGGCCATCGGCCCCGCGCGAGTAGGGCGTCGGGCCGGCGCCCTTGAGCTGCAGCTCGTAGCGGCCGCCATCGACCCCGATCGCCTCGCCCAGCGAAATCGCCCGGCCATCGCCCAGCTGGCCAGCCCAATGCCCGAACTGGTGGCCGCCATAATTGACCGCCCATGGCTGCATGCCCGGATACACCGCATTGCCAGCAAACACCTCGGCAAAGCGCGCGCTGCCGATCTCCGCGGCGTCCAGCCCTAGCCGTTGCGCGACATCTGCCGAATACGCCAACAGGCGCGGCGCGGCGACCGGTGTCGGCGCCACCGCCGACCATGCGGCGCGCACTTCGCGGCGGCGTGGACCTTGTTCCGGATCACCAGGCAGCTGCTGGCGCAGGCGGTTGTCAAATTGCAGGGTCGTCATGGCTGCCAGCGTAGGCCAACGACAATGAACTTCGCATGGGCAACCACGCATCCGGCTTTGCGCACGTACCGTATCTTCGATCAGCTGGCCGCCAGCAAGCGGACTCGTCCTGCACATGCTGGCGACAACCACAGCGTTATTCCTCCCTGCCCTTCGACAGACATCGCCCATGCCTTCGTGCGCTTACCGCTGGTTTCGCCCCGCCCTCCTGTTGCTCGGTTCGCTGACGCTGGCCGCCTGCAGCAGCGTGTTCTTCGGTGGCATCAACGCCGCATCCAGCCGCTACGGCATCGTCGAGCATCGCGACCAGGTGTTCGATGCGGCGCATGATTTGGCACTGGACGTCTACCAGCCGCGTGGCGCGGTGGATGCACCGGTGGTGGTGTTCTTCTATGGCGGCACCTGGAAGCGCGGAACGCGCGCCAACTATCGCTGGGTCGGGCGTGCACTCGCGCGCCAGGGCGTGGTGGTGATGGTGGCCGACTATCGCAAGTATCCGCAGGTGGGGCCGCAAGGCTTCATGTCCGACGCAGCCGCTGCCGCCGGCTGGGGCTATCGGCATGCCCACGCCTATGGCGGCAACCCGACGCGGCTGGCGGTGATGGGCCACTCCGCCGGTGCGCATATGGCTGCGCTCCTGGGTACCGATGCGCGCTGGCTGCAAACGCAGGGCCTGCAGCCCCGCCAGCTGTGCGGGGTGGTGGGGCTGGCCGGGCCGTACGATTTCCTGCCCACCAGCGACCCGGAACTGGTGGAGATCTTCGGCAAGGCGCCGCAGACGCAACAGCAGTCGCAGCCGGTGCACTTCGTTGGCGGCGACGAACCGCCGATGCTGTTGCTGCACGGCGATGCCGACCACGTGGTCGAGCTGCAGAACAGCACCTCGCTGCAGCAGGCCGTGCAACGCACGGGGGGCACGGCCGAGTTGAAGATCTACCCGAGCATGGGCCATCTCGGCTTGGTGCTGGCACTGCGCAAGTCGCCCGAGCGCTCGCCGGTGCTGCGCGACACGCTGCAGTTCCTGCGGCAGTGTCGGGCGCCGTGATGGGGCGGTAACGGATTGGGGAGCCGGGAGTCGGGAGTCGCCAACCCTGGCAGGACACCGTCAAGGCACGGTGACCTGCAGCTTCTGTGGGCGCACGGTCGACGCGGCGACCGCAATGTCACCCGGCCGGCTTGCGCCCCATCAGCGCGAACGGGCCGCCCTTCTTCAACGCGGCCTGATATGCCGGGCGCGCTTCGATGCGCGCGAGAAAGGCACGCAGGCGTGGATAGCTCTCCAGCCCGCCGCCGCGTGCAGCAGCCGCCTGCACCGGGAAGCTCATCTGGATGTCGGCCGCAGTGAAACGCTCGCCGGCAAACCACTCGCGTGCCTGCAGCGACTGCTCCATCCAGTCCAGGTGCAGCTTAAGCTGCGGACCGACAAAGCCCGCCATCGCCTTGTCCACGATGGCGCGTGCGATCGGCTTGGCGAAGAACGGCATCGGCGCACTGCGAATGCGCCCGAAGATCAGGGTCATCAGCAACGGCGGCATCGCCGAGCCTTCGGCGTAATGCATCCAGTAGCGGAATTGCAGGCGCTCCGGCGACTCCAACGGGCGCGGCGACGGCGACAAGGCGCACTCGGTGTCGTAGCGTTCGGTCAGGTACTCCAGGATCGCGCCGGACTCGGCCACGGTCAGATCGCCGTCGACGACGATGGGCGACTTGCCGAGCGGATGAATGGCACGCAAGGCCGCCGGTGCCAGCATGGTCTTGGGATCGCGCTCATGCCGGACGATCTGGTACGGCAGCGCCAGTTCTTCCAGCAGCCACAGCACGCGCTGGGAACGGGAATTGTTGAGATGGTGGACAGTGATCATGGCAGTGACTGCGCGGGAAAGCACCTATGCTACCGAGCCGCGTGTCGTCGCTGCGCTCACCTGCGCGGGTCGATCTGCCCGGCTCTGGCGCATCGATCAGATTGCGCCCAATAAAAAACGCCGGTCGCTTGCGCGACCGGCGTTTTGGCAACCTTACGGTTGCAGACGGATTAGACCGCCTGCACCTGGTCAGCCTGCATGCCCTTCTGGCCCTGCACGGCGACGAAGGTCACCTTCTGGCCTTCCTGCAGCGACTTGAAGCCGGTGCCCTGGATGGCACGGAAGTGCACGAACAGGTCCGGGCCGCTTTCCGGGGTGATGAAGCCGAAGCCCTTGGCATCGTTGAACCACTTCACGGTACCGCTCTGACGATCTGACATTTACAAACTCCTGAACTATAGATGGATAAATCGCAGCGTCCGAAAAGCCGGAGCTGAGACTGAGTTGCAGGCGTTGGTAAAGCGGAACGATGAAGCGAGATCTGTAACGATCCGGCTGCATCAGGCCACGATTCACGGTGACCCTTGCAAACACAGTGCGTGCACAGTACTCGTGTTCCCAGCAAAAAGCGACACCCTGCGTCAAATTTTTTACTGTCAGGCCGGATCCGACCACCTGTCAGGCCCTTTCCCTCCCGATTTCAGCACATGAATACGCCTCCCCTGCCGTCCCGCCCGCAGATCTGGGTCGATGCCGATGCCTGCCCGGCCGTCATTCGCGACATTCTTTTCCGCGCTGCCGCACGGACCGGCACGGCCGTGACACTGGTCGCCAATCATTTCCTGCAGACCCCTCGCCTGGCGCATGTGCGTGCGCTGCAGGTCCCCGGAGGGCCGGACGCGGCCGACGACCTCATTGCCAAACGCGTGGCTGCGGGCGACCTGGTCGTCACCCAGGACATCCCGCTGGCTGCCCGCGTCCTGCAGGCCGGCGCGGCCGCCGTCAGCCCGCGCGGCGAGCCGTTTACCAGCGACAGCATCAACGAGCGCCTGTTGGTACGCGGTTTTCTGGAGGAACTGCGCGGCGCCGGCGTCGTCACTGGCGGGCCTGCGGCCCTGCATCCGCGCGACCGTCAGGCATTTGCCGCCCAGCTGGACCGCTGGCTGGCCGAGGTGGCGCGCAACTGAGCGCCGTACGCCGGGGTTGCAGCGGGGGCGTATCATGGGCGCCCTTTGCAACCGGCATCCTGATGGCCCTTACCGCCACCGTCCGCAGGGCGGAACTCCAGATCAGCGACATGGACCGTGGCTACTACGCCAACCATTCGTTGACCCTGGCCCAGCACCCCTCCGAAACCGACGAACGCCTGATGGTGCGGCTGCTGGCGTTCGCGCTGTTTGCCGACGACCGCCTGGAATTCGGCCGCGGCCTCAGCAACGAGGACGAACCCGACCTGTGGCGGCGCGACTACACCGGCGACCCGGACCTGTGGATCGACCTCGGCCAGCCGGACGAGAGCCGCGTGCGCAAGGCCTGCAACCGCTCGCGCGAGGTGGTGGTGATCGGCTACGGCGGCCAGGCCACCGAAACCTGGTGGAAGAAGCATGCCAACGCGCTGGGCCGGCACCGCAACCTGCGGGTGCTCGAACTGGAGTCGCAGGCCACCGAAGCGCTGGGCGCGCTGATCCAGCGCGGCATGCGCTTCGATGTGATCATCCAGGACGGCGAGGTGCAGATGCTGGCCGACCACGGTAGCGTCACCCTGACCCCGATGGTGCGGCAAGCTCCGGCCGAATGAGCACGCGTTGCGACGTGCTGGTCGTCGGTGCCGGCGCGGCCGGACTGATGAGCGCCTTCACCGCCGGCCGGCGCGGCCGCCAGGTGCTGGTGATCGACCATGCCAACAAGGTCGGCAAGAAGATCCTGATGTCCGGTGGCGGGCGCTGCAACTTCACCAATACCGGCACCGCCCCGGGCAACTTCCTCTCGGCCAACCGCCACTTCTGCAAGTCCGCCCTCGCCCGCTACAGCCCGCTGGATTTCGTGGAGATGGTCGAGCGCCACGGCATCGCCTATCACGAGAAAGAGCTGGGCCAGCTGTTTTGCGACATCTCGTCCAAGCAGATCGTGCGCATGCTGCTGGACGAATGCGACGCGGCCGGCGTGCAGGTGCGTACCGACTGCAAGGTGCATTCGGTGCAGCGTGACAGCGATGGCTTCACCGTGGAGACCAGCCAGGGACGCGTGCAGGCGCAGTCGCTGATCGTGGCCACCGGCGGGCTGTCGATCCCGAGCATGGGCGCCAGCGGCTTCGGTTACGCGCTGGCCCAGCAGTTCGGCCACACGCTGTTGCCGACGCGCGCCGGGCTGGTGCCGCTGACCTTGAGCGGCAAGCACCAGGAGCGGCTGCAGGATCTGTCCGGGCTGGCGGTACCGGTCCAGGCGCAGTGCAACGGCGCCAGCTTCCGCAACTTCATGCTGATCACCCATCGCGGCGTCAGCGGCCCGGCCATCCTGCAGATCTCCTCGTACTGGCAACCCGGCGACGAGCTGCGCCTGGACCTGCTGCCGGGCCAGGACGCCGCCGCGTGGCTGCGCGAACAAAAACGCCAGCGGGGCGCCACCGAGCTGCGCAACGTGCTGGCCGACGTGCTGCCACGGCGGTTTGCCCAGCGCCTGTGCGAGGTGTGGTTGCCGGACAAGCCGGTCCGCCAGCTCGACCCGCCGCAGTTGCAGGCCGCCGCCGACCTGCTGGCCGCCTTTCCGCTGATCGCCAGTGGAACCGAAGGCTATCGCACCGCTGAAGTAACGCTGGGCGGTGTCGATACCCACCAGGTCTCCAGTGCGAGCATGGAGTCGCGCCTGGTGGCCGGCCTGTACTTCGTCGGCGAGGTGCTGGATGTGACCGGATGGCTGGGCGGCTACAACTTTCAGTGGGCATGGGCGTCCGGTCACGCCGCCGGGAGCGTAGCCTGATGCGACGTCCACAGGCGCAAACGTGGCCTGAGTCTCACCCCGGATGCGGCCTTGTCCACAGACATGGACGCAGTCGAGTTCCTTCGTATATTAAAGCCCGTCGCCAGGGAAACTCGCATGCAAAAAGGTAAAGATCTCACCCTCCGCTTGATGATGGTCGACGACAGCGTCGAAGGCGCAGAGGCGATCGTGACCGCGTTGCGCAACGGCGGCATCGCGGTGCGCCCATCGCGACCGCAGACCCCGGAAGAGCTCGCCAGCATGCTGTCGGGGCAGATCGACCTGGCCCTGTACGGGCAGGCGCTGCAGATCCCGATGAGTGTGTTGCAGCAGCAGATCGCCGGCAGCGGCAAGGACATCCCGATCATCCTGCTGGCCGAGCGGATCGAGGAAGACGCGCTGGTCGAGGCCGCCGCGCACGGCATCCGCGCAATCGTGCTGCGTCATCGCCCCGAACACCTGCTGGCGCTGGTGCGCTCGGAATGGGCCGACCTGCAGGCACGCCGCGGGCTGCGCCGCATCGAGGCGCAGATGCGCGAAACCGAACGGCGCTGCGATGCCTTGATCGCCTCCTCGCGCGACCCGATTGCCTATGTGCACGAAGGCATGCATATCCGTGCCAACGAGGCGTACCTGGACATGTTCGGCTTCGAGTCGTTCGACGACGTCGAGGGCGTGTCGCTGCTGGACATGATCGCCGCGCAGTACGTCGACGATTTCAAGCAGTTGCTCAAGGCGATGTCCAAGGGCGAGCCGCCGCCGGCGCAGTACAAGGTCGACGCGCGCCGGCTGGAAGGCGACACCTTCCCGGCGACGATGGAGTTCGCCACCGCCACGTATGAAGGCGAGCCGTGCATCCAGGTGGTGTTCCGCCGCCGCGAGGAATTCGACCCGGAGCTGGCGCGCGAGGTCGAGGACCTGCGTCAGCGCGACCAGGTCACCGGCCTGCTCAACCGCCCCGCCTTCATGGTGGCACTGGAACAGGCGGTGGCGCGCGCCGGCCGCAGCGAAGGCCAGTCCGGCTTCCTGCTGATCGAGCCCGACCATTACGCCCGCCTGCTGCCCGAAATCGGCCTGGATTCGGCCGACGCGCTGATCGCCGCCCTGGCCGCGCATGTGGCCAGCGTGACCGATGACAGCGTGGTCGCCGCGCGTTTCGGCGAGCACAGCTTCGCGTTGCTGATGGACGGCAATTACGCGCGCACGCACGCATTGGCGGAACTGGTGCGCGACGCGTTCGCGCAGCACGTCTTCAGCATTGGCGCGCGCTCGGCCACGGTGACGGTGAGCATCGGCGGCGTGCAGATCGGCGAGAAGATCGCCAGCATCGGGCAGGTACTCAACCGCGGCACCGAGGCGGTACGCACCACCGCCGAGCTGGGCGGCAATGCAGTCAGCATCTACGACCCGGCAGCGGCCGACCGGGCCGAAGAAGAACGCATCGAACGCTGGGTGCAACAGCTGCGCGAGGCACTGGCCGGCGACGGCTTCCTGCTGCATTACCAGCCGGTGCTCAACCTGCAAGGCGAGCCGCTGGAGCTGTATCAGGTCTTCCTGCGGCTGGAGCGCAACGGCGAGATGATGTCGCCGAACGCCTTCATGGCGATCGCCGAAGAACACGATCTGATCACCGAGATCGACCGCTGGGTGGTGGCGCGCGCGATCCGCCAGCTTGGCGAGCGGCAGCGTGCGGGACACGCCACGCACCTGCTGGTACGCATCGGGCCCAACTCGTTTTCCGACCCGCAGATGGTCGACATCATCCGCGAGCAGCTGGCCGTGTATGGCGTGCCGGGCGAACGGCTGTGGTTGCAGACGCCGGAATCGAAGGTGTTCACGCACCTGCGCAACGCCCAGCAGTTCCTGGCGGCGGTGTCGGCGATGGGCTGCAAGGTCGGGCTGGAACAGTTCGGCTCGGGCCTGGATTCGTTCCAGCTGCTGGCGCATTTCCAGCCGGCCTTCCTCAAGCTCGATCGCGGCATCACCGGCGAAGTGGCCTCGGCCCGCGAAAGCCAGGAAAAGATCCGCGAGATCACCTCGCGCGCGCAGCCGGCCGGCATCCTCACCGTGGCCGAGTTCGTGGCCGATGCGCAGTCGATGAGCAGCTTCTTCAGCGCGGGGGTGGACTATGTGCAAGGCGATTTCGTCGCACCGACCGGGCCGTTGATGAACTACGAGTTCGGCTGAGGCCTGCAGCCGCATCGCATCGCTGGCACCTCGCGCCAGCCAACAAAAAACCCGCGTGCTGCGGGTTTTTTGTTGGCTGGCGTAAACCAATGCGCCACGCGGGCATCTGGCAAGGCCGTCTTACATCGCCGCACCGTTGGCGGCACGCAACGCGGCGATGCGCTCGGCCAGCGGCGGGTGGCTCAGGAACAGCCGGCGCAGCCCGTCGCCCACACCGCCGGAGATGCCGAAGGCCTGCACCTGCGAGGGCAAGGTGCTCTGGCCGTGGTTCAGCGACAGGCGCTCCAATGCGGCAATCATCTTGCCGCGACCCGCCAGCTGCGCACCACCGGCATCGGCGCGGAATTCGCGGCGACGCGAGAACCACATCGCGATCATCGTCGCGAACAGGCCGAACACCATCTCCAGCACGAACACGATGATGTAGTAGGCAAAGCCGCGGCCACCATCGCGGTTGCCCGACATGGCGCTGTCGATGATGCCGCCGACCACACGTGCCAGCACGATCACGAAGGTATTGAGCACGCCTTGCAGCAAGGCCATGGTGACCATGTCGCCATTGGCGACATGTGCGATTTCATGGCCCAGCACCGCCTCGGCCTCGTCCTGGCTCATGTTCTGCAGCAGCCCGGTGGACACCGCGACCAGCGCGTTGTTGCGGTTGGCGCCCGTGGCGAAGGCATTGATTTCCGGGCCGTCGTAAACCGCCACCTCCGGCATGCCGATGCCGGCCGCCTGGGCCTGACGGCGCACCGTCTCCAGCAACCAGCGCTCGGTCGGCGTGCGTGGCTCGGTGATCACCTGCGCGCCAGTGCTGCGCTTGGCCATGAACTTGGACAGCAGCAACGAGATGAACGAGCCGCCGAACCCGAACACGGCCGCCATCACCAGCAGGCCGCTCATCCGCGCGGGATTGACGCCCGCGACCGACATCACGATGCCGGCCAGCATCAACACCGCAAAATTGGTCAGCAGGAACAGGAAAATGCGGTTGAACATGGTGCGATGACTCCACGCGAGCAGGGTGACCTGCAGCGGATCTGCGGTCGTCAGCGCTTGAAATCAAGCGATCACCTGACCGACGATTCAGCCGATCATGCCAGCCCTCCTCTACCGCGGCCGCTTCGCGCCCTCCCCGACCGGCCCGCTGCACTTCGGCTCCCTGCTGGCGGCATTCGGCAGCTGGCTGCTCGCGCGGCACGCCGGTGGTCAGTGGTGCGTGCGCGTCGAAGATATCGATCCACCGCGCGCCGAGCCCGGCGCCTGCGAACGTCAACTGCGCACCCTGGCCGCCTTCGGCCTGCGCCCGGACCTGCCGGTGCTGTATCAATCCGACCGCCACGCGCACTACGACGCCGCCGTCACCCGCTTGCTGGAGGCGGGACTGGCCTTCGAATGCAGTTGCAGCCGCGCCGATCTTGCCGGCATGGGCGGCATCCACCATGCCTGCGTGGCGCCGCTGAGTGCCCGCCGCGCGGTACGCCTGCGGGTGCCGCCACAGCCACCGGTCGGCTTCGACGACGCGCTGCAGGGCCACGTGGTGCAGGACGTGCATGCCGATGTCGGCGATGTGGTGCTGCGCCGCGCCGACGGCTACTGGGCGTACCAGCTGGCGGTGGTGGTCGACGATGCCGCGCAGGCCATCACCGATGTCGTGCGCGGCGCCGACCTGCTCGATTCCACCCCACGTCAGTTGCTGCTGCAGCGCGCGCTGGGCCTGCCGCAGCCACGCTATCTGCACCTGCCGCTGATCCTGGACCACGCCGGCCGCAAGCTGTCCAAGTCGCACGCCGCGCCTGCGCTGGACGATGCAAACCCACAACCGGCGCTGCACGCCGCCTGGGCGGTCCTGGGACAGGATCCGGCAGCATTGCCGCGCCGTGCCGCGCTCGACACCGTGCTGCAGCATGCGGTGCAGCATTTTTTGCCGCAGCGGTTGCCCCGGCAGCTGCATCTGGATGCCAACGGACGCGCATCACCGCCCCGGCGTGACTAGAATTGCGCCCCAGCGCCGGCGTCGGGCCAGGCAGCGCGCCTGTGCCCTGACCGCCATCGTCTTATCCTGTCCATTGGAGTCGTCATGACATCTCGCGTCGTATTGGTCACCGGCGGCACCGGCGGTATCGGCACCGCCATCTGCAAGCGCCTGGCCGACCAGGGCCACCGGGTGGCCAGCAACTTCCGCAATGCCGAAAAAGCCCAGGCCTGGCAGCAGCGCATGCAGAGCCAGGGCTACGACATCGCCCTGTTCCGCGGCGACGTGGCGTCTTCCGAGCATGCGCGCGCCCTGGTCGAAGAAGTCCAGGCAGCGCTTGGGCCGATCGAAATTCTGGTCAACAACGCCGGCATCACCCGCGACACCACCTTCCATCGCATGACCGCCGAACAGTGGCATGACGTCATCAACACCAATCTCAACTCGGTCTTCAACGTCACCCGCCCGGTGATCGAAGGCATGCGCCAGCGCGGCTGGGGACGGGTGATCCAGATCAGCTCGATCAACGGCCTGAAGGGCCAGTACGGGCAGGCCAACTACGCGGCCGCCAAGGCCGGCATGCACGGCTTCACCATCTCGCTGGCACGCGAAAATGCCGCGTTCGGGGTGACCGTCAATACCGTGTCGCCGGGCTATGTGGCCACCGACATGGTGATGGCGGTCCCGGAAGAGGTGCGCGCCAAGATCGTCGCCGACATCCCCACCGGCCGCCTGGGCCGCCCGGAGGAAATCGCCTATGCGGTGGCCTTCCTGGTGGCGGAAGAGGCCGCCTGGATCACGGGCTCCAATCTGGATATCAATGGCGGCCACCACATGGGCTGGTAACGTTTGCTGCAACTTCGCGATGCAGCATGAAAATTCCTTGAAAATCATGCTGCGCAGCATTTTTTTGGTGTGCGCTTAAGAAAATAAGGCGTTGCGGCGGTTGCAAGGGCTGCTGCGGTGCGCCATCCTGCGCGCACTATCGTTGTGAGTGAACGTTCCATGGCCGGACTTCGCATCATCAAGAAGTATCCCAATCGCCGTCTCTACGACACGGAAATCTCCAGCTACATCACCATCGAAGATGTGCGCCAGCTCATCATCGACGGCGAAGAATTCGAAGTACGCGACGCCAAGAGCGGTGAAGACCTCAGTCGCGCCGTCTTGCTACAGATCATTGCCGACCGTGAACAGGACGGCGAGCCGATGCTGTCGACCCAGCTGCTGAGCCAGATCATCCGTTTCTACGGCGACTCGCTGCAGGGCTTCATGGGCAACTACCTTGAGCGCAGCATGCAGGTGTTCCTGGACCAGCAGCAGCAGTTCCGCCAGCAGATGGGCAACCTGCTCGGGCAGACCCCGTGGGCGATGATGAACCAGCTGACCGAGCGCAACCTGGAGTTGTGGCAGGAGTTCCAGCGCAACTTCGGCGCCGGTTTCGGGCGTCCGGGCGGCCCTGGTACGCCGCCGCCGGGGGCGAGCGGCATGGGCAGCGGCCCGATGGGCACCGGCACCCACGGCACTGCCGCCGGTAGCGCCGGCACCACCGGCAAGGCCCGCAACCGCGGATGACGCAAGCGCGGCGCCTGGAGCGTGAGACGCCCCACGGCGCCGCCAGTCAACGGCCGGCCCGCTCCGCGCAGGCCGCGCAGATCCGCTCCACGTGGTACCCACGCGCGCGCAGGCGCTCGACCACTCCGTCGCTCCCCAGCAGATGCAGCGCACCGACCACCACCAGCGTGGTCCCGCTCCCTTTGTCGAGCCGCTGTTCCAGCCGCGGCACCCAGCGCGCATTGCGCTCGACATTGATGTCCTGGTACAGCGCCGGATAGTGCTGCCGCATCTGCTCGGCCATCTGCGTGGACAGTGTGTGCACATCGCCATTGCGCCAGGCCGCGTGCAACTGACGCAGCTGATCGGTGGTGCCGGCGTCGTCCAGCGCCTCTTCCAGCAGCTGATGCTGCTCGGTGGGCGACATGCCGTCGAGCAAGGCAATCTGCTCCTGGGCGCGCTCCAGCCCATCGGCCGGTTTACCCTGGGCTTGCGCCTGCGCCATCAGGTAATGGTCCAGGCCGGCAGCCGGATCCATGCCTTGCCGGCTCATCTCCGCCAGGCTGATCGTCAACGCCACGAACCAGGGTTCCAGTGGCTGCAAGCTGTCCACCTGCATCCCGCGCTTGCGTGCGTAGCTGGTCAGCGCCTGCCAGGTCTTTGGATCGAGTACGTCCTGCAGGCGACGCCCGTCGCTGCGCCGCGCCGCCTGCAGCATGCGGCCGGCCAGTTCGGGCGATTGCGCATCGGACGGCGGTAGTTCGAACACCAACCGGTCGGCCTTGGCGAATGCCTGCATCACATCCGGTGACAAGGGGTAATCGCTGGGCTTGAGCACATGGAACGAGCCCAGCAGATACAGCGTGCCGCCCTTGCCATCGACCTTCCACAACAACGGCACCGGCGAACCGGCAGGCGTGTCGTGGCCGGCACGTGCCCAGGTCGGCGCGGCTGCCCCACCCCACAGCCCCAGCGCGATCACCGCGCCGCAGCACCAGGCGGCCAGCCGGGTGCGCATGCTTGCCTCTACCACGTCGCTGTCTCCACGTCAGTGCGGCACCTTGTAGGTTTTCTCGCCTGCCGATACCGCCAGGTCGATGCGGTTTTCCGGCGGCGGCAGCGGACAGGTCGCAAACGGAGTGAACGCGCACGGCGGGTTGTAGGCACGGTTGAAATCCACGACCACATGCCCGGAGGCGTCGGGCACGTCCAGGTCCAGGAAGCGCCCGGCCGGATAGCTGCCGTGCCCGCTGGTGCGGTCGGCGAACACCACGAACATCGGCCGCCCCGGTTCGCCGATGGTCTGCAGCCGATATGCCTTGCCATCGCGCTCGAAGGCGATGGCCCCGGCGTTGGGCTGTTCGCTGCTGATGCCGACGATGTCCACGATCGGAATGGTCTTGCCGACATCGTTGGGCACATAGCGTGCGCTGATGCGCCAGGACGGATCGGCCGGCCAGTACTCCAGCCCGGCGAAGTGGCTGCGCGACGGCGCGTCGGCATGCTTGACCCGCAGCGCGTTGCGGTCGCCGCGATGGATCAGGCTCAACACGCCCTTGCCGCCATCGAAATGGATGAAGGTCGGCTGCCGGTCGCGATCGGACTGGAAGCGGATCCGGCCGGTCAGCGGCTTGCCATCGACGCTCAAGGCCGCGTTGCGCTCGGGCACGAACCAGACCGTGTCGGCCTCGGTGGCGACCATGCCCAGCTTGGGCGGCCCGACCGCCAGCCTGATGCCACTGTCGGCACTGCTGCCGATGTAGTGCGCCTTCAGCGACAGCCAGTGCAGGCCGACCAGGCTGGTCCAGCCATCGGGCGCGCGCAGTTCGGTCAGGCGCGCTTCGCGCCAGGCCGCGTTGTCGGCCAGGAAGGCCTTGTCGAGTGCGACCGGTGCCGCCGGCGGCGGTGCGTCCTTGCCGCAGCCGGCCAGCGCCGCACACACCAGCGTGCCGAGCAGCCAGCGGTTCCCCCTGTGCAATGCAGCCATCAGCGCCCCCTCAGGAACCAGCGATCGATTTCGCCCAGCGTAAACCGTGCCCAGGTCGGCCGGCCATGGTTGCATTGGCCCGAGCGCTCGGTGATTTCCATATCCCGCAGCAGTGCGTTCATTTCCGGCACGGTCAGGCGCCGGTTCGCACGCACCGCGCCGTGGCACGCCATGGTGGAGAGCAGCTCGTCGCGCGCCCCGGCTATGCGCCGGCTCTGGCCATGTTCGCGCAGGTCGCCGAGCACATCGCGCAACAGCGCCTCGGGGTCGGCGTTGGCAAGCAATGCGGGAATGCTGCGCACGTGCAGCGATTGCGGGCCGGCGCGGGTGACCTCGAAGCCCAGGCTGGCCAGCGTGTCGGCTTCGCGCTCGGCGGTGTCGGCCTCGCGCTCGCCCACCGCCAGCGTCATCGGCACCAACAGCGGTTGCGCGTGCAGGCCGATGCTGTCGTGCGCGTTCTTGAGCCGCTCGTAGCCGATGCGTTCGTGCGCGGCATGCATGTCCACCACGATCAGGCCTTCGGCGTTCTCGGCCAGGATGTAGATGCCGTGCAACTGCGCCACGGCATAGCCCAGCGGCGGCACGCCGCTGTCTGCGGCAGTCGCCGGCAGGCCCATTCCCGATCCCTCGGGCAAGCGTGCCGACTGCTGCTGCGCGCCGCTGGGCGGCGGCGCATACAGCGCGCTATAGGCCGCACGCGCCTCATCCACGCGCAGGCCCAGCGGGGTCTGCGATGGCGTCCACTGGCCGTAGCCGGCACCACCGGCGCCACTGCTGCTGCTTCCGCTTCCGTAGCCTGGGCGATCGAGCATGCTCGCCGGCACCGCGCCGGCATCGCCGGTGCCTTCCGTAGCGCTGCTGTTGGGCATCGCGCCGGCGCGCGTCTGCGCCAGCGCGTCCTGCAAGGTGCGGTAGACGAAGTCGTGGATCAGCCGCGCCTCGCGGAAACGCACCTCGTGCTTGGCCGGATGCACGTTGACGTCCACGCGCGCCGGATCCAGCTCCAGGAACAGCACGTAGGCCGGCTGGCGGCCATGGAACAGCACATCGCCATAGGCCATCTTAACCGCGTGCGCGACGCTGCGATCGCGCACCGAGCGGCCGTTGACGTAGAGATACTGCTGGTCGGTACTGGCGCGCGAGTAATGCGGTTGGGCGACCCAGCCGTGCAGCCGCAGACCGGCGCCACTGTGATCGACGCGCAAGGCCTGCCGTGCGAAATCCTCGCCCAGGGTTTCGCCCAGACGCGCATCCGAATACAGGTCGCCCGGCTTGTAGCGACGCGAGGGTTTTCCGTTGTGCGAAACCCGCAACTCCACATCGGGCCGCGCCAACGCCAACGAACGCAGCCACTCTTCGATATGCCCCAGCTCGGTGCGCTCGGCACGCAGGAACTTGCGCCGCGCCGGTACGTTGAAGAACAGCTCGCGCACTTCGACCGTGGTGCCGGGCGCGTGTGCACGTGGCATCACCTCGCCCAGGCGGCCACCGTCGATCTCCAGCGCGGAGCCATGTTCGGCATCGTGGCGGCGCGAGATCAGGGTGAAACGGCTGACCGAGGCGATCGACGGCAACGCTTCGCCACGAAAGCCGAGCGTGGCCACGGTCTCCAGATCGTCCAGCGATGCGATCTTGCTGGTAGCATGCCGCGACACCGCCAGCGGCAGTTCGTCGGGGGTGATGCCGCTGCCGTTGTCGCGGATGCGGATCAGCCGAACGCCGCCCTCTTCCAGCTCGATATCCACGCGGGTGGCGCCGGCATCGAGTGCGTTTTCGACCAGTTCCTTGACCACCGACGCGGGCCGCTCGACGACTTCGCCGGCGGCAATCTGGTTGATCAGGATCTCGGGGAGCTGACGGATCGCCATCAGCGCAGGCGCTCGTGCTGGACGCAAAGGTCCACGCGCATCGAGGGTGTAGCAGGCAAGGCAGACGTCGGCACGGCAATCCGGCGGCGCGCGGGCGCCGTCATCAAGGAATCAGTGCGGAATGATAGCCGAGCGGCTCAGCGGCTGCCGCCGGCCACGGTGCCGACGCCGGCATCGGCTTCGGCCTGCGCGCGCGCGGCAAACAAGGTGCCTGGCGGTGGCTGGCGGGTGAAGAAGGTATCGATGCCATCCAGCACGGCCGCGGCGATCTTGCGCTGGTAGGCCGGGTCGATCAGGCGACGCTCTTCGTCCGGATTGGAAATGAAGGCAGTCTCCACCAGCATCGCCGGCATGTCGGAGGTGCGCAGCACCGCGAAGTTGGCGCGTTCCAGCTGCGGCTTGTGGTTGTTGCCGATCCGCTTGAGGCCGCCGAGCACGTGCCCTGCCGCATCCTCGGAGGCCTTCATGTGGCCGCTCTGCGCTAGATCCAGCAGCACATTGGCTAGCGTGCTTTCGGTCTGCTGCAGACGCACGCCGCCGACCAGGTCGGCGGCATTTTCCTTGTCGGCCAGCCAGCGCGCGCGCTGCGAGGAAGCCCCCTTGGTCGACAGCACATAGACCGACGAGCCGGTCGCACTGCGGTTCTCGGCAGCGTCGGCATGGATGGAGATGAAGATGTCGGCCTTGGCGGCGCGTGCCTTCTGCGCGCGCATCGGCAGCGGAATGAACACGTCGGTATCGCGTGTCAGGTAGGCCTTCATGCCGGGCGTGGCGTTGATCTGGCGCGCCAGTTCGCGCCCGACGGCCAGGGTGACATCCTTTTCGCGCTTGCCGGTGGGGCCCATGGCGCCCGGATCCTGGCCACCATGTCCCGGATCGATCGCAACGATCAGCGGCCGCATGCCGGGTGCCATCTTGATCCGCGAGGCCTCGCTGGGCAGCACCGGACGCGGCGGCAACTCGTCGCTATCCGCCGCGGCAACGCCGCCGGCGGTATTCGGTGTGGCAGTCACGGCATTACCCGACGCGGCGCCCGTCGGCGCATTGCCGCCATTCAAGATGGCAGCCGGCGATGCGGCGTTGCCTGTCATCGCGGGTGCTGGCGACGTACCGGCGGTGGCGACGGTGCGATTGGAGGAGTTGCCGGCAGTGCCGGCTGGCGCGGACGCGCTGGTGGTTACCGCGGCCGCGGCCGTGCCTGGACGCGGTGTCGGCACGCCGGTGGCCACCGTCGTCGGTACCGGCGCCGGGGTGACGGTGGGCATGGCCGAGGCAGGGACATACGGTGCGGGCGCCGGCGCAGGCGGCACCACCGACGCACGCTGCGCAGACGCCGCCAACGCAGCGGTCGCGCGGGCCGCCTCGGATTGTGCATTGGCCGGGCGCGGCGGCGGCGTCGCAGGTGTTGTCGGGTTGGCAGCCACCGTGCCGGCGGAGACCGGCGAATCGCCCGGCCACTCGATCACCAGGGTCGACGCACTGCCCAGCGTCTGCATCTGCGGCTTCAACGGCGTGACCGGCGTTGCCAGCTCGAAGACCACCCGGAAGGTGCCCGGCACCGGTTGGCCGGTCCGCACCGAGGTCACCAGGCCGGCTGCGGGCGGCAATTTGAGGCCACGCACACCGGAAGAATCGGGAAAATCCACCACCAGGCGATTGGGGTTGGCCAGCGACAGGGTCTTGAATCCGCCGCTGCCGGCCAGCTGGATCTCCGCACGCGTGCCGGTGGCACCGGTACTGATACCGACACCCTTGATTTCGCCGGCCCACGCAGCAAAAACCGCCAGGCTGAGGCTGGCGGTCAGGGCGAAAACACAGAACTGGCGGAACCCCGGTGTCATGGCGCTGGATTCAATCACCCGAGCGTGTGAATTGCAAGGTGATTTCCCTTAATAATCCACAACCTGGCGTTCATTGTTGTTGTGAGCCGGCAAAAAGACGCTGCAACTGCGGCAGGCCTGACAGCCGTGTCAGCCAGTCGCGCCCGGTTTGGCTGCGGCCCAGCAGCGTGACGCTGCGTCCCTCGCCATCGACCGCCAGTTCCACGTCAAGGTCCACCGGCGGCAGCGCGCCCGCGCCGCGCTCGGGCCATTCGACCAGCCACAGGCTCGCGCTGCCCTCGTCGAGCCCGAGAAAATCCAGTTCTCCGGCCTGCCCGATGCGGTACAGATCCAGGTGCCAGGCCTCGTCGCCGGTGCTGAGCGGATAACGTTCGACCAGGGTGTAGGTGGGGCTGCGAATCGGGCCGGTGACGCCGAGTGCGCGCAGCAGCGCACGCGCCAGTGTGGACTTGCCTGCGCCGAGATCGCCGTGCAGTTGCACCATCGCGCGGGTGGGCCGTACCGCGGCCAGGGCCTGCCCCAGGCTTTCGGTGGCCTGCGCATCGACCAGGTGTGCGCTGAGCTGGCTCATGCAATGGCTCCGGCATTGGCGAGGCGGCGCAGTTCGGGCAGCAGATCGGTCGGCAGCAGGCCGCGCTCGCCCGCGCGCGCAGCCGCATCGCCGGCGCAGGCATGCAGCAAGGCACCCAGGCTTGCCGCATCGAACGGCGACCAACCCTGCGCCAGCAGGGCTGCGATCACGCCGGTCAGCAGGTCGCCCATGCCGCCGACCGCCATGCCCGGATTACCGGCGTCGATGATGCGCGGCACTGCGTGCGGCGCGGCGATCACGCTGCCGGCGCCCTTGAGCACCACCACGGCATCGAAACGTTTGGCCAACGCGTCTGCGGCAGCCAGGCGGTCGTGCTGAACCTGCCCGGTCGACATCCCCAGCAGACGGCCGGCTTCGCCCGGATGCGGTGTCAGCACGCGCGGGCCGCGTGTCGGCACCTGGTTGGCGGCCAGCAGGTTCAGGCCATCGGCATCGATGACGACGGCACTGTCAGACGCCAACACGCCGTGCCACAACGGCTGCGCCCAGGCGTCCTGACCCAGCCCTGGCCCCAGTGCGACCACGTCGGCCGCATCGGCCAGCGCGTCGATGTCGTCGCCGGCCTGCAGCGCGCGCACCATCGCTTCCGGGCAGCGCGCCAGCAATGGCGCGACATGCTCGGCGCGGGTGGCGACCTGCACCAGCCCGGCGCCGCTGCGCAAGGCAGCTTCGGCGGTCAGCATGATCGCGCCGCCGCTGCCGAGGTTGCCGCCGACACACAGCACGCGCCCGGATTCGCCCTTGTGCGTATTGCGTCGGCGCGGGCGCAACTGCGCGGCCAGGGCATCGATCTCCCAGCTGTGCGCGGCCGGCGTCAGCCCGTCGAATGCCGCATCCGGCACGTCCAGCGACGCGACTGCGCGCGTGCCGGCATGCTCCAGCGCATCGCCGGTGTAGAGCCCCACGTGCGGCACGATGAACTGCAAGGTGGCGTCCGCGCGCACCGCAGCACCGAAGGCCACGCCGTGATCGGCATCGATGCCGCTGGGCACATCCAGCGCAAACACCGGCACGCCGGCGGCGTTGATGGCATCGATCAACGCGCCGGTCTCGCTGTCGGGCGCGCGGTTGAGGCCGATGCCGAACAGCGCATCGACGATCACATCGGCCTGCGCCAGCGGAGATGGAAACAGGTCGATCGCACCGCCCACGCCCAGATAGTCGGTGCAGGCGCGCTGCGCCAGCGGCGCGGCCGGGCCGTGCCCGGGAAGATGCACCACCTGCACCTGGCGCCCGGCCCGCTGCGCCAGGCGTGCCAGCACATAGCCATCGCCCCCGTTGTTGCCGGTGCCGCAGACCACCACGATGCGGCGTGCCCGTGGCCAGCGTTCCAGCAGGACCTGCCAGGCGGCCTGCCCGGCACGTTGCATCAAGGTATAGCCGTCGCCGCCGAGCAGCGTGGTGGCCTGCGTGTCCAGCCTGCGCGCGGCGGCGGTGTCGTAAAGATCGAGCGGTGCGTACATGCCGGGAATTCTATACTTGTCGCCATGTCTGCCGTCCTTGCCCGTCCCGACCCCACCGACGCCGCCGCGCGCATCCGTGCGCTCGCGCGCGAGGCGGGCTTCCAGCGCTGCGGCATCACCGGCATCGAGCTGGGCGAAGACGAGGGACACCTGCGCAGCTGGCTGGAAGAAGGCCTGTACGGGACCATGCACTGGATGGCCCAGCACGGCGACAAGCGCTCGCGCCCGCAGGAGCTGGTGCCCGGCACCCTGCGCGTGTTGTCGGTGGGCATGGATTACGGCCGCAAGGACGACAGCGAAGCCTGGAACACCCTGCACGACGGCCGCCGCGCCTACGTGGCGCGGTACGCGCTGGGGCGCGACTATCACAAGCTGATGCGCAACCGGCTGCAGAAACTGGCCGAGCGCATCCAGGGCGAAGTCGGCGCGTTCGGCTATCGGGTGTTCGTCGATTCGGCGCCGGTGCTGGAGCGGGCACTAGCACGCAACGCGGGCCTGGGCTGGATCGGCAAACACACCTGCCTGATCGATCGCAAGGGCGGGTCGTGGTTCTTCCTGGGCGAGATCTACCTCGACCTGCCCTTGCCCATCGACACCCCTGCCACCGCGCATTGCGGCACCTGCACGCGCTGCATCGACATCTGCCCGACCCAGGCCATCATCGCCCCGTACCGGCTGGATGCGCGCCGCTGCATCGCCTATCTCACCATCGAGCACGAGGGCGCGATTCCCGAGCAGATGCGCAAGCCGATCGGCAACCGCATCTTCGGTTGCGACGACTGCCAGCTGGTCTGCCCTTGGAACAAGTTCGCCCAGCGCACCGACGAAGCCGATTTCCGCGCCCGCAACGAGCTGGATGTGGCAACGCTGCCGCAACTGTTCGCCTGGGACGAAGACGAATTCCTGCGCCGCACCGAAGGCAGCCCGATCCGCCGCAGCGGCCATCAGCGGTGGTTGCGCAACATCGCCGTCGGCCTGGGCAATGCGCCCGGCACGCCGGAGGTGCTGGCGGCGCTGGAGGCGCGCCGCCACGACGACTCGGAACTGATACGCGAACACGTGGGCTGGGCGCTGGCGCAACACGGTTTGTAGGTTTGCGCCGGATACGCTCACGCATGCGCATCGCCGCTGCGGGATAATGCGGCGATGGCCGACCGCAACGAACAGATCCTCACCCCCAGCCAGCTCAACACGCTCGCGCGCGACCTGCTGGAAGGCAGCTTCCCGCTGGTGTGGGTGGAAGCGGAGCTGAGCAGCGTCACGCGCCCGTCCTCGGGCCATCTGTACTTCACGCTCAAGGACGCGCGCGCGCAGATCCGTTGCGCGATGTTCAAGCCCAAGAGCACCTGGCTGAAGTTCCAGCCGCGCGAAGGCCTGCGCGTGCTCGCGCGCGGACGCCTGACGCTGTACGAAGCGCGCGGCGACTACCAGTTGGTGCTCGACCACATGGAAGAGGCCGGCGAAGGCGCCCTGCGGCGCGCCTTCGACGAACTGCGTGCGCGCCTGGCCGCCGAAGGCCTGTTCGATGCCGAGCGCAAGCAGCCGTTGCCGGCGCATGTGCGGCGGCTCGCGGTGATCACCTCGCCCAGCGGCGCGGCGGTACGCGACGTGCTCAGCGTCCTGGCGCGCCGCTTTCCGTTGCTGGAAGTGGACCTGTTGCCCTCGCTGGTGCAGGGCGACAGCGCCGCTGCGCAGATCACCTCGCTGTTGCAGCGCGCCGATGCATCCGGGCGCTACGACGTCATTCTGATCACCCGTGGTGGCGGCTCGCTGGAAGACCTGTGGGCCTTCAACGACGAACGCCTGGCCCGCACGATTGCCGCCACGCGCACGCCGGTGGTGTCGGCGGTCGGGCACGAGACCGACTTCAGCCTCAGCGATTTCGTGGCCGATGTGCGTGCGCCCACGCCGTCGGTCGCGGCCGAACTGCTGGTGCCCGATCAGCGCGAGCTGGTTGCGCGCGTGCGGCGCGCGCATGCGCGCATGGCCCAGCTGCAGCAGCATGCGCTGGCCACTGCGATGCAGCGCGCCGACCGGCTCGCCCTGCGCCTGCGTGCGCACAGTCCGCAGGCGCGGCTGCAGCTGCTGCAACGCCGCCAGCAGGATGCCGGACGCCAGCTGCGCGCGCGCCTGACCCAGGTGCTGGAGCGCCTGCAGGCGCGTGTGCAACGGTCGCAGGCGCGCCTGCAGGCGCACAACCCGCAACGCGACCTGGCCACGCTGCAACAACGGCTGCGTGCACTGCATCCGCAGGCAGCGATGCAGCGGCGCCTGCAGCACGACCAGCTGCGGCTACGCAGCCTGGCACGCTCGCTGGAAGCGGTCAGCCCGCTCGCCACCGTCGCGCGTGGCTACGCCATCGTGACCCGCCCCGCCGATGGCAGCGTGGTGCGCAGCGCCGCCGAAGTCAGCGCCGGCGAACGCCTGCGTGCGCAGCTGGCCGATGGCAGCATCGCGGTGCGGGTCGAGCCGGGCGACGCCTGACATCCGGCAAGACATCACGCGCGCGCTAACCGTGACCGGGCGTCTGCGCCGCCTGCTGCCACCCTTGCAGCAGCAGCCCGGCCAGCGCGACCGGATCATGGTCGAAATGATGCCCGCCCGGGCGCGCCACCACCAGCACGCCCCGCGCGCGCAGCTCCGGGCACAGCGTGTCCTTTTCCTGCTCGCCGTAGATGCATTGCAGGCGATGCGCGTCCAGCGACTGGATCGCCGGTTCCACATCACGCTCGGCATCGTTGTGCCAGCCCAGCCAGCCACCGACGCGCACCTTGAAATCGGCTTGATGGGCCAGGCCCAGCAGGCTGACAAACTGCACCGATGCACGTTGCTGCGGCGACAGCTCGGGATAGGCAAACGGCAGCACATCGGCACCGAACGAGTAGCCCACCAAGGCAACGTGCTGGATATGCCAGCGCTGCCGATAGCTTGCGATCACCCGATCCAGGTCCGCCCCGACCTGCTGCGGCGTGCGGCTCGCCCAGAAGTAGCGCAGGCTGTTCCAGCCCACCACCGACACCCCCTGCTGCTGCAATTGCGCGGCGATGCCCTTGTCCAGTTCGCGCCAGCCGCCGTCGCCGGACAGCATCACCACCATGCGGTCGCTGCCGGGCGCATGCAGTTCGACCAGCGGCAGATCGCCCACACCGTGCGCCTGGGCCGTGAGGAAATGGCCGCGGGTGGCGGCAGCGATCTGCGTGGGGCTGGCAGCGTCGACCAGATCGTCGAGGAAGCCCTGGTTGGCATCGGGCATGTCGCGTGCGCAGGCCAGGCCGCCAGTGCTGGCGCCGCCATCGGCGACAACCGCGCCACCCAGCACGTCGGGCGCGGCCGAGGCCAGCGCCTGCCGCGCTAGCACCGCGCCATCGCCCTGCCCCACCAGGACCGGCGGCAGGAATGCGTCGACATGCTCGGCGCGCAGCAACTTCTTGCCCAAGCGTTCGGCATCGTCGGCCAGGGAACTGCAGGCCGCATGATGCGCGCGCACGCGTTCGCGATAGCTGGCGGTGTCGATCACCGCGACCAGCGCGCCATCGTTGCTCAGCATCTCGGCAAGCCGCTGGCCGTCCTGCGCATGGCCGCTGTCGGGCAACAGCACCACCATGGCCTTCGGCGTGCCTTCCGGACGCAGCACCTCCACCGAGCGGTAATGCCCGGCGGTATTTCCGTCCTGCAGATGCCGCGCCACGGCGTAGCCGCTGCCGCCGATCAGCAGTAGTGCGACGACCCAACGAAACAGTTTGATTCCCCAGCCCATCACCGCAATCCTCGCAAGCGCTGGCGCTTGGACCGCGGCCAGGGTGACCGGTTCCAGCGCGATCACGGTCGGTGTTCGCTGCGGTTAAGCCAGCGCGCTCACCTCGGTGTGTGGCCGCCGCGACGCGGAAGACCGTGCACGTCGTCGTCGATGTCGTGCCCCGAGACGCGGGTATGGCACACAACATGGCGATCGGCGATCACTGGCCATGCGGGCGCAGACCGCGCATGCGCAGCGGCAATGCAACTGCGCCCTAGATGCCGCGCGCCAGGCGAAAGCCGATCCGCGCGCTGGTGCTGTCCGAATCCTGCGACTGCCGCCAGGCCGCACGCGTCTGCTGCGGCGAATTGGCCCAGCTGCCGCCGCGGATCATGCGCTGCCGGCAGCCGGGGTTGAACCACGCCGCACCGTCGGCCGGCGCGCGGCGGTAGCTGGCATGCCAGCAGTCGGCCACCCACTCGCTCAGGTTGCCGCCCATGTCGTGCAGTCCCCAGGCGTTGGCGCGAAAGCTGCCGACCGGCGCCGGGCCCCAGAAGCCATCGCCGTAGCCGACAAAGCCATTGTTCCAGTGCCGGCCGCTGCGCGAGACATCGTTGCCGCCGGTGAAGTTGCCCGCATCCAGCGGCGGCGAGCCGGCATTGCCCCAGGGATAGCGCCCGGTGGTGCCGGCGCGCACCGCGTATTCGAATTCGGCCTCGCTGGGCACGTGGTAGTGGCGGCCGGTCTGTTCCGACAGCCAGCTCGCATAGGCTTCGGCGTCGCGGATGCTGACGTGCATCACCGGGCTGTTGGGGGCGGCCTGCGCGCCGTTGTAGTCGGACTGCCAATCCACACCGCTGCGGCGGATGAAGTTGCCGCTTCGCTCGTCGTACACCACCGAATGCCCGCGCCGGGTGGCGCGCGGGCGGGCGCCGGTCGCCTCGACGAACTGGCGGAACTCGGCGACCGTCACTTCGGTGATCGACAACGCAAAGCCGCGCGCGAAACGCACGTAATGCGACGGCCGCTCGTTGTCGGAAGCGCCGGGCTCGGCATCGCCTGCGCCCATCTGGAACGCGCCATGCGGCACCACGATCATCTGCGGACCACGCCCGCCGACCTTGAGCCCGTCGGTAAACACCTGCCCGGGGCGGAAACTGCCGTAATGGGTGGCCAATTCCAGCCGACGCCGCAGATCGCCGGCCACCGCATCGCCCGGGTCGGCGATGCGCAGCACTTCGGCCAGGGTCTCGCCGGCCGCCTTGAGGCCGCGCGGGGAGGTCAGATCGTGCAGGCCGGCGTCGTGCAAGGCGGCGATCTGGGCACGGCGCATGCGCTCGATGCGCGCACGTGCGTCGGCAATGGTCGGGGCGCGCTCACGTACCTGCCCGGCCATCTGCAACCAGTAGCGCGCGCCGATGAAGTCGCTCGCTTCTGCGGCCTGCTCGGCGCGTGCCAGCAGTCCGCTTTCCACCGCAGCCAGCCCCTGGCGCGTGCGCGGGTTGTCCGGATCCAGCTGCGCCGCATCGCGAAAGTTCACCAGCGCCCCGTTGCCGTCCTCGCCCAGGCGGCCGCCGCGCAGATCCTCCTCGCCGGCACGGTTGAAGCTCAGCACCCGCTGCGCGGTTTCCACCGCGCGTTGCAGCGTACGCACCTTCGGATCCTGCGGAGCGAGCGCCAGCGCCACGATGGCCAGCTCACGCGCCTGTTCCAGTGCACTGTCCTGGCGGTCGGTCTGCTCGATCAGCGCTTCGCCCAGCTCGATCAAGCGACGCCGCGCCTGTTCCAGCCCGCGCCGGCTGGCCGCGTCCTTGCCGCCGGCGCGCTGCTGGATCGCCAGGTACAGCGGAATCGCGTCGTCCGCATTGCGATACAGCCGGTCATCCTGCAATGCCTGGTCGGCGCGCTTGCGCGCCTGTGCCAGCGTCTCGTCGCCCAGGTCCACCGGCGGTGGCTGCCATTGCGCCACGGTCTCGGCGGATTCCTCGCCACCGATGGACACATTCGGCTGGCTCGACGGCGCGGCGGCGGCAGCTGGGGGCGCCGCGACAGGCGCCGGCGTCGGTGTCCGCGAACAGGCGCACACGCCTAGCGCGAGCAAGGCCCATGCTGCGATCCGGTTACCGCACTCACCCACCACCTGCTCCTTCCAGTGCTCTGCCGCACGACAGGCGATCGCGACGTTAGGCTATTCTGCGCGTTCTGCGCAAACCCTCGCTGTCGACGGAAATCACGTGCCCCATTGGATCACCCACCCCTCCGAGCTGACCGAACGCCTGCAGGCGTCGCGTCCGTCCCGCATTGGCCTGGATACCGAATTCATTCGCGAACGCACCTACTGGCCGCAACTGGCGCTGGTGCAGATGGCCATCGGCGAGGAGATCCTGTTGATCGACCCGCTGATCCCGGGCATGAACGAGGCGCTAAAGGCGTGGTTGACCGCCACCGACATCGTCAAGGTGATGCATAGCGCCAGCGAGGATCTGGTCACCTTCAAATGCGCGTGCGGGGTATTGCCGCGGCCGTTGTTCGACACCCAGATCGCCGCCGCGCTGGCGGGTGTGGGTGGCGGCATGGGCTATCAGAAACTGGTGCAGGAAGTGACCGGCACCTTGCTGAGCAAGGGCGAGACGCGCTCGGACTGGATGCGCCGCCCGCTGTCGCCGGCGCAGCTGGAATACGCTGCCGACGATGTGCGCTACCTGTTCGCCATCCACGACGAACTCACCCGTCGCCTGACCGAGCAGGATCGCCTGGGCTGGCTGGCCGAAGATGCCGAGCGCCTGCTCGCCACGGTGGAGCACGACGACGGCGAGCGCTGGCCGCATGTGAGCCTGCGCACCGCGCAGTTCCTGGAACCGGCGGCGCAACGTCGCCTGTTGCGCCTGCTGCGCTGGCGCGACCTGCAGGCGCGTCAGAGCGATCGCCCGCGCAGCTGGATCCTGGACAACGAACTGGCCAGCCAGCTGGCACGGTTTCCGCCGGCTGATCTGGACGCCCTGCTGCGTCAGTTCGACAAGTTCCCCAAGGCGCCGCGCAAGCTCGCCGCCGCCGTATGGGAAGCGCTGAACACGCCGCTGCCCGACGAGGAGCACGCGCCGCTGGCGCAGGCCGCCACCGACGGCAACAAGGCCGTGCTCAAGCGCCTGCAGGATGCGGTGGCCCAGCGCAGCCGCGAGCTGGGATTGCCCGACGGCATCCTGGCCTCGCGCCGGCATCTGGAAACCCTGATCGAGCAACGCAGCTGGCCTGCACCGCTGGGACAATGGCGCCGCCACGCCCTGGAAGCGCAGCTGACGCCACTGCTGGAAGACACTGCGACGCAGTGACGTGGTGCAGCGGTCCTGAGATCACGCCTCCATGCGCCCGTCGCGAGGCGGGCAAAGCGCAGACGGTTTTCAGCCAGCTTCACTTCCACGGCCCAGCCTGTGGATCCGACCGCACACGCCAGCGGCATCCCCGTCGATCGCCGCATCTGAGATGGAGCTCGCGCCATCGAAGCTGGCGCAGTCCACCAGGACATGTTCTGGTCACGAAGCGGTCAGTGTCTGACCAGGACTGCATGGATGTGTCATCTCGCCTGGCCTGCTGCTGTATCGTTACGGCCGGGGTCGCCGTGTGCGCAAGCATCTTCGGCGGCCTCGCCAGACACCGCGAACGCGCGAACAGGCCCTGTGAAAGGCCTGCTCACTATCTGCAGGCGCGCGCGCAACGGCCGCCCCCGGGCCACATGCCATAATGACGCGTGTCCATCGGGCAACGTCTCCACCACTTATTCCGAGGCTATACCTCTGTGAGCAATACCACTTCCAAACTGGATTCCATCGCACAAGCCAAAGCCAAGCTGCTGGACGAGCTGCAGAAGCTGGAAGAACAGGAAAAGACCGAGCGCGCCAGCGAGGCATCCTCTGCGCATGCCACCATCGTCTCGCTGCTGGAACAGTTTGCCGGCCACTTCAACACCAAGCAGCGCAACGATATTGCCGCTTACCTGGGCACCACTGCTGCACGCAAGGACGTGGTCAAGAGCGGCCGCAGCGAAGTCAAGCCGAAGTACGAACTGCCGCACACCGGCGAGACCTGGTCCGGCCGCGGCCGCACGCCCAAGGCCTTCGCCGCCTGGGAAGGGTCGGTGTCGTACAAGGAATGGAAGGCCAAGAATCCGGACCTCAAGTTCCCGCTCGTCCGCGAGTGATTGCCGCAGGATCGCGCCTTCGGGCGGCGATCCAGGCTGCCGGCCTGCTTGGCGAATCGCGCCACATGTGGGTAGAATCAGGACACGTGGGGCGGTAGCTCAGCTGGGAGAGCGTCGCGTTCGCATCGCGAAGGTCGAGGGTTCGATCCCCTTCCGCTCCACCATTGCTTCAACCGTAGGGCCTCGGAAACGCCATGTTTCCGGGGCCTTTTCGTGTCGGGCGTGTGCATCGGGAGCGCGTCGGCCAGTGCAGTGCCGGTGCCGGTCACGGCCATGTCGCCGGGATCACATCGTGCGCGCTAACGTCCGTCTCATCATCACGCCGGACGCAAGCCATGAACAACAAGCAGAGCCAGCCCGACAAGGCCGCCGACAACCAGCACGGTGTTTCGGAGAGCCAGCAGGATCGCAAACAGGATGAGGCCGCCAAGCAGCGCCCCGGACAGAAAGACCTGCAGGTCCATGACGAACAGACCCGCCGCCCCAAGGGCAACGCCGGCCAGGGCGAATGACCTGCCGAGCAGGGCGGTTTCGCAGCGCCTCAGCGCGGGTTCGCTGGCGCTGCTCCGCCCTGCCCGATGTGGCAAGATCGGCGACAGCCGTCATCCGCCGGGGTGGATGAGGCCTACGCCAACCAGCGCGCGCGATGGGCTGCGACACGCCCTCGCCGCACGCACACCTCCCTCGCCTGACGGCGCCCTGTTCCGGTGGTCTTCGTATGCAGATTCCTGATGCGTCCGCGCTGCAACTCTTCCACGCGACGCTGTTGCCAGGCGATGCCGCCGTAGCGGCGCAGGTACCGGCCAACGAAGACGAACGCCTGGCTGCACTGCAGGACTACCAGCTTCTGGACACCGCTCCGGAGCCGGTCTACGACGAATTCACCTCGATCGCGGCGGCGGTCTGCCGTACGCCGATGGCACTGATTTCGCTGATCGACACGCAGCGCCAGTGGTTCAAGTCGAAGCTGGGCATGGCGCCGAGTGAAACCCCGCGCGAGCTGTCGTTCTGTGCCCACGCCATCCTCGAACCCGATCATGTGATGGAAGTGGGCGACACCCAGCTGGATGCGCGCTTCGTGCGCAACGCGCTGGTCACCGGCGAGCCGCAGATCCGCTTCTATGCCGGCGCCCCGCTGCTGACCTCCGACGGGATCGCGCTGGGCACGCTGTGCGTGCTGGATCGCACACCCCGCCGCCTGTCGGTCGCCGAGCGCGACGCACTGCAGGCACTGGCCAGGCAGGTCGTCAACACCATCGAGTTGCAGCGTGCGGCCAGACTGGTCGAGCTGGACGCATTGCGCGATGACCTCACCGGCGTGTGGAATCGCGCCGGCCTGGAGCAGGCACTGCAGACGCTGGCACAGGGATCGGAGACGGCCGCGTCGCCATCGCTTGCGCTGGCACTGATCGACCTGGACGGCTTCAAGCGGCTGAAGCTGCAGGCTGGAACGGCAGCAGCGGACGCCACGCTGGTCCAGGCTGCCAGGATGATCGAAGCGCAGCTGCCGGAGACCGCCACGGTGGCGCGGTTGAGCCGCGACCAGCTCTGTGTCGCAGTGCCGGAGACAGCGGCGACCGAGGCCATGGAAATGATCGAGGCCGTGCGCAGGGCGATCGAAGCGGCACGCTGGCCAGCCGGTGCACTGACGATCAGCGCCGGCCTGGTCGAGGTGGCAGCCGGTGCGTCGCTCGACAGCAACGCCTTGCTGGCGCGTGCACGGCACGCCCTGCAGGGCGCGATCGGCAAGGGACGCAACTGCGTGCGTCGCTTCGATGGCTGGCATCGGCAGGACTGAGCGGCAGACCACACCCAGGTCTGAGGAGGTCGGTCACCAGCGCGCGGATCGCCCCGGCCACGCGGCCTCGGGCGGCGTGGTCGATGCCGGTGTCCGGCTGCAGTCGTTGCGGTTGCGGATGCAGTGCATACATCCGCGCCCGCTTCCTTCAATGGTCGATCACACGTGGCGGGCAGCCGCCCGGCGAGTCCGCAGCGGTGTTGGTGGGCTGCGCCTGGCCGGGCTCAGGCTGCCAAGGCATCGGTGTTGCCGGCAATCTCATCCACTTGCAGCACCTGGTCCATCTCCAGCAGCACCACGAAGCGCTCGCCCACCTTGCCCATGCCGCGCAGCAGGTCGCGGCGGATATGCGTGCCGAATGACGGCGCCGCTTCGATGTCCTGATCGGCCAGTTCGATCACCGCGTTGACCGCATCGACCAGCATCCCGATCACCTGCGGTCCCTGCGCCTGTTCGGTGGCCAGGATCACGATGCAGCTGCGTTTGCTGATCGCACTGTCGGCACGCCCCAGCCGCGCCTGCAGGTCCACCACCGGTACCACCGCACCGCGCAGATTGATCACCCCGCGCACGCAGGCCGGCATCGACGGCACCGGCGTGGGCGCGCGGTACTGGATGATTTCGCGAATGCCAACAATGCTGATGGCGAAGATTTCACCATCCAGCTGGAAGGTCAGGTACTGGGCTGCCGCAGCGGCGTCGCCAGGCATCACATCGGGGGTCTGTGCAGTCATCGATCGGTCTCTCAGAAGCGGGCGAACTGGCCTTCGTCCGGGCCCTCGGACATCGCATAGGCCGGCGCCGCGGTGCTGCGCCAGCCGCGCGTACCGGGCGCACGTGCCGGGCCTGCGGTCGCCACCTTGCCGCGCTTGGGCGGGGTGCTCGCAGGCCCCTGCCCGCCCAGGCGGAAGAACGCCATGCTCTGCTGCAGCTGCTCGGCCTGCGCGCTCATTTCCTCGGCGGTGGCGGCCAGTTCTTCCGATGCACTGGCGTTCTGCTGGGTGGTCTGGCTCAGCTGCACCACCGCCGAATTGATCTGGCTGACACCGGAGGATTGTTCCTCGGACGCGGCGGAAATCTCCTGCACCAGGTCCGAGGTGCGCTTGATGCTGGGCACGATGGTGTCGAGCAGACGGCCGGCACGATCGGCCAGTTCGACGCTGGAACTGGCCACCTCGCCAATCTCCTGCGCGGCCACCTGGCTGCGTTCGGCCAGCTTGCGCACCTCGGCGGCCACCACGGCAAAGCCCTTGCCATGCTCGCCGGCGCGCGCCGCCTCGATCGCCGCGTTGAGCGCGAGCAGATTGGTCTGGTACGCGATGTCGTCGATGATGCCGATCTTCTGTGCGATCTGCTTCATCGCCTGGGTGGTGGCGACCACCGCTTCGCCGCCTTCGATGGTTTCTTTGGCGGCCTGCGTGGCCATGCCATCGGTGATGCGGGCATTTTCGGTGTTCTGGCTGATCGATGCGGTCATCTGTTCCAGCGAGGCGCTGGTCTCTTCGACACCGGCGGCCTGTTCGCTGGCAGCCTGCGACAACGATTGCGCGGTGGCGCTGACTTCTTCCGACGCGCTGGCCAGGGTTTCGGCACTGGTGTTGACCTCGCCGACCACCTGCGACAGCTTCTGCACCATCGTGCGCATCGCTTCGAGCAGCTGCGCGGTCTCGTCGCGGCCATGCACGTCGATGCGCATGGTCAGATCGCCTTCGGACAGCCCGTTGGCCACCGTCACCGCGCGGCGGATCGGGCCGGTGACGCTACGGCTGATCACCACGCCGAGAATCGCGCCGAGCAGCACGCCGCCGCAGATGATGGCGATCAGCAGCTGGGAGCTGCGCGTGTGGATGCTGCCGGCTTCGGCATTGGCCGAGGCGGCACTGCGCTCGCGCAGCCCGCTCAGGTCGGTCATCAGGCTATCGACTTCATCCGAACTGGCGCGTACCGCGCGCGACAACTCGGCCAGTTCCGGATTGGCGTCGCGCAAGGCTTCGCGGTTGGCGGCGTCGATGAAGCGGCCGCGCTCTTCCAGATATTTCTGCCAGGCGCGGTCGAATTGCGCCAGCTTGTTCCTGCCTTCCTCGGTCTGGAAACTGGGTCGCGCGCGCGTCATGTAGTCGACCACCTTGGCGGTGTACTTGTCGATGTTCTGCACATGCGACTGACGCTCTTCGGCGCTGCTGGCCAACAACAGGTTGGCGCGTGCGCGGCCGGCGTAGATGAGGTTGATATTGGCCTCCTTCACGTTCGACAGGCCGAGCAGCTCGCGCTGGTACAGCGAGGTCGACAGGTCGCTGATACGACCGGAGTTGGAATAGCCGACCCAGCCGATGCATGCGCCGATCGCCGAGACGATCAGGAACGCCACGATCAGCCTGGTTCCAATTCTGAAGTTGCCTAACATTGGGAAGTTCTCTTGAGATGGTGCATGTGCGACCTGCAGTGCAGGGTCGCCCGGTGGCGTGATGCGGATGCCGCTCGCTGCGATGCGGCTTGTCTAACCAATCGCTAATGGCTATCGGCGACGTCAAAACGCGCTTGAGACACAAACGGTGTTTAACCACGTATTCACACCATCGGATATGCGCTTTTGTGACCGGTCACGCGCTCGCAGGGCCAGGCATTCAGAAAATTCCTACCCCCGGATTGATGCCCGGACAGTCCGCAGCGACATCACCACTGCACGGTTAGGCTTGGCGCATGTCGCCACAGCCACTTCCACGCAGCTTCTATGCGCACGATGCCCGCCAGGTCTCACCGCGATTGCTCAACAAGGTGCTGGTCAGCGCGGATGGGCGCCGCGGCCGCATCACCGAGGTCGAGGCGTATTGCGGCAGCGAAGATCCGGCCGCGCATTCGTTTCGCGGCATGACCCCACGCACGCAGGTGATGTTCGGCGCGCCGGGGCATCTGTATGTGTATTTCATCTACGGCATGCATTGGGCGATCAACGCGGTATGCGGTGGTGCGCCCGGGCATGCGGTGCTGATCCGCGCGCTCGAGCCGCTGGCCGCAATCGCCGCGATGCAGGCCGCGCGCAGCGCCGCCCCGCTCAAGAGCTTGACCACCGGCCCCGGTCGCCTGGCCCAGGCATTTGGCGTGAACGCCACGGACAACGGGCTGGACCTGACCGACGCGCGCGCACGCCTGTGGATCGAGGACGATGGCCTGCCGCCGCCATCCGGGCCGCTGGCAACGCCGCGCATCGGCATCCGCAAGGCGATGGATGCACCATGGCGCTGGGTGGTGCCCGATAGCCGCTATCTGTCGCGTCCGCTGCCACGGACGACAGGCGCGCGCGCGGTGCTGCCGGGCGACTGAGCCAGCCACTGCTCCATCGGCGTCTGCTCGGCGGCGCCAGGCCCACGCTGCAGCAGGCGCAGGGCCTGCTCGGCCTGCTCGGTGCTCAGGTCCTGCAGCGGCTGGAAGCGATCGGCCGCCCATACCGCCATCGGCAGGCCATCGAGATAGGCCACCCGATTGCCGGGCACGCGCGCGACGCGCTCGCCCGGCAGGAGGCTGCCCAGCAGATTGCTCGGGTCGCTCGCGCTCACGCACACCCACTGCTGCGGCAAGGCTTGCGCACGTACGCGGCGCAGGGCGGCGATCGCATCCGGCAACGCAAACTGCTCGCCGGACAGGCCGGCGATGAAACGCCCGCCACGGATTTCGCCACGCGCTTCCAGGCGTTGGTACATGCGCAGCAATTCGCGCCACGGCGGCAACCATGCCGCCTCGCGCTCCAGCAGCCGCCAACAGACCACGCCGTAGCGACGCAACAAGGTGTGCGCCACATGTTCGAGCATGTCCTGATGACGCTCGCCGGCCTCGGCCAGCGGCAACTCCGGCAGCGCGCGCACCGGCGCCCAGCGCCCGGCATCGCGAATGCCCAGGGCACTGGCGCGGCGCCGGTGGCGCGACAGCGCCGAGGGCCGCTTGGATGCCGGCACCAGCAGCGCGCGCAGCCCGGCATAACTGTCGCAATGCGCACGCCCGCGCATCACCAGTTCGCTCAGTGCATCTTCCAATTCGGTGCTCATCAGCCGGGCCGCATCGGCAATCTCGTCGAAGAACAAGGCGCCTTGCTGCTGCAGGACCTCCGCCACCCGTTGCGCGCGCGAGCCCAATGGTGCGTCGTCGCCATCGCGTGCCAGGCTGCTCCAGCGTTGCGCGGCGCGGCGCGGCAGCAACACGATCGGCGTGCTACGCAGCGCGGCACCGCCACGTCCGCCGCCGGGCCGCAGCCGCGCCCATACGGTGCGCCCGGCGGTGCACAGCTCGTCCAGCCAGGCCGGTTGGTAGTCGCGCACGCGTGCCGGCAGCAGCTCGCTTTCCCACAGCACTGCGGGGGCCTCGAAGCCTTCCAGCTGCCCGACCACGCCGGCCAGTGCGTCCGGCCCTGCCACACGGCTGGCGCCATCGACGTGCTGCCACTCGAACAGGAACCGCGCGTAGTCGCGTTGCGCCACCGGCTCGATCTCGCGGCGCAACCGCCCCAGGGTATAGCGATGGATGCGCGCCAGCAGATGACGTTCGCACCATTCTTCCGACTGCGCCTGCGCGCTGAAGTGGCCGGCCATGACATAGCCCTCGCGCTGCAGCGCGGCCAGGGCAAGCACGATCTCGGACTCTGGCAGGCGCAATGCACCCGCCAGGGCCGGTACCTGCGCCGGGCCGACCGCAGACAGGCGCCCGCGCAGCAGCTCGCGCACGGCCCAGTCGCGCTGCCAGTCGGCAACGCGGCAATCTGCCGGCGCCTGTAGCGGCGGTTGGGCAACGGCATGCGGATACAGCGGCACAAACCAGTCGATGCGCTCGGCACTGATCCACAACGCGGGCACCCCGTCGAAGGCGAGACAACTGGCGCGCCCATCGCCGGCGAGTGCAGCCAGCCACGCCTGCCATTGCACATCGCCGGCTTCATCGACCGGAAGCACACCGAGCCCGACCAACGCCTCGTGCATTTCTTCGGCATCGCGCGGCTGCGGCCAGGCCTGTTCACGCACCGAGGCGATAGCCTCGGGATCGAGCTGCCCCAGGTCGTCGCTGCTCTGCGGCGTATAGCGACGGCTCTGCACGGCCTGGGTGCGGCGCTCCTCCAGTGGTGCGTCGTCCAGGAAGGCATACGGCCGCGCATTCAGGGCTTCGGCCGCCAGCGGCGACGGTGCCGCCAGATCGCGCGCCACCAGCGTGATCGCGCCCGACTCCAGCCCGCGCAGCACCTGCAACCAGCCCTCGCTGTCCATGGACTGATGCAGGCAGTCTTCCAGCGTCTGCGCCACCAACGGGTGGTCCGGCACCTCGCGCTCGCCCACCAGGTTCTCCGCGCAGGCGACCTGGTCGGGGAACACGGTCGCCAGCAGATCCTCCGACTTCATCCGTTGCAGCTGGGGCGCGACCTTGTGGCCGCCGGCAAAGCGCGGCAGCGCCATCGCATTGGTCGCATTCCAGCGCCAGCGCACGCCGAACAGCGGTGCATCCAGCAGCGCCTGGATCAACACATGCTCGGCCGATGACGAATGGAGGTAGCGGGCCACCTCCTCCAGCGCAAAACTGTGGCTGGTGGACAGCGACAACACGATCGCATCCTCGGTTGCGGCGGCCTGTAGTTCGAAGTTGAAGGTGCGGCAGAAGCGCTTGCGCAACGCCAGTCCCCAGGCACGGTTGATGCGGCTGCCGTACGGCGAGTGGATCACCAGCTGGGTGCCGCCACTGGCATCGAAGAAGCGCTCCATCACCAGACACTGCTGGGTCGGCATCGCGCCCAGGGCCGTGCAGGCATGGGCGAGATAGTCGACCAGTTGGCGTGCAGCTTCCACCGACAGACCCAAGACGTCGTGCAGCCAGTCGCAGGCGGCCTGATGTGGCGGGCTCTCCAGCCGCACCGCAATCTCGCCGCGCAGGCGCGACACCGCCGCCGACAATTCATCGCTGCGCCCGGGCGCCTCGCCCAGCCAGAACGGGATATTCGGTGGCGCGCCCTTGGCATCTTCCACGCGCACGCGCCCGGCATCCACGCGCAGGATGCGGTAGCTGGCATTGCCAAGCTGGAACACATCGCCGGTAAGGCTTTCGACCGCAAAATCCTCGTTCACCGTGCCGATCTTTTCGGCCTGCGGCTCCAGCACCACGCTGTAGTCGCCGGTTTCGGGAATGGTGCCGCCGGAGGTCAGCGCGGTCATGCGTGCGCCACGCCGCGCATGCAGGCGCCGATGCACCGCGTCGCGATGCAGGTAACCCGCACGCGGCCCGAGCCGTGTGCTGAAGCCGTCGCACAACATGCGCACCACGTCGTCGAAGCTCGCACGGCTCAGCTGCGCAAACTGCCAGGCACGACGCACCAAGGCAAACAGCGCGTCTTCGTCCCAGTCCTCGCACGCGGCCTCGGCCACGATCTGTTGCGCAAGCACGTCGATCGGCGCCAGCGGCATGCGCAAGGCGTCCAGCTCACCGCGGCGCACACTGTCCAGCAGCGCGGCGCATTCGACCAGCTCGTCGCGGGTCTGCGGGAACAGGCGCGCCTTGGGCGTGCCGCCGACCTTGTGCCCGGAGCGTCCGGCGCGCTGCAGGAAGGTGGCGATCGAGCGTGGTGAACCGAGCTGGCAGACCAGATCCACATCGCCGATATCCAGGCCCAGTTCCAGCGATGCGGTGGCCACCAGCACGGTGAGGTCGCCGGCCTTGAGCCGCTGCTCGGCCAGCAGCCGCGTCTCGCGCGACAGGCTGCCGTGGTGCGCGGCGACGCGCTGCTTGCCGAGCAGATCGCCAAGATGGCGCGCAGCCCGCTCGGCCATGCGCCGGGTATTGACGAACACCAGCGTGGTGCGATGCTGCTCCGCAAGCCTGGCGACATCGGCGTAGACCTGCAGCCACTGATCGTTGGACATCACTACGCTCAGCGGCGTCGGCGGCAGGGCCAGCGCCAGATCGCGCTTGCGGGTGTAGCCGATGTCCACGATCTCGCAAGGCGGCGACTGGCCGGCATCACCCGCCCCGACCAGGAACTGCGCCACGGTCTCGATCGGCTTCTGCGTCGCCGATAAGCCAATGCGGGTGATCGGGCGCTCGGCCAGCCGCTGCAGCCGCTCCAGGGTCAGGCTCAGGTGGCTGCCGCGTTTGTCCGCCGCCACCGCGTGGATTTCATCGACGATGACGGTGCGCACATGCCGTAGCGCATGGCGTCCGGAGGCCGAGCCCAACAGCACGTACAGGGACTCCGGCGTGGTCACCAGGATATGCGGCGGCGTGCGGCGTGCTTGCGCCCGCTCACGTTGCGGGGTGTCGCCGGTACGCACCGCCGTGCGCACTGCCACGTCCGGCAGGCCGCTCGCGACCAGGGCCGTGCGGATGCCCTGCAACGGCGCATCCAGATTGAGGTGGATGTCGTTGGACAGCGCCTTCAGCGGCGAAACGTAGACCACGCGGGTTTCGTCCGGCAGCGCGCCGCCGTTGGCCAGGCCGTCGCGGATCAATGCATCGATCGCCGCGAAGAACGCCGTCAATGTCTTGCCCGAGCCGGTGGGCGCGGCTACCAGCGTGTGGCGTCCGGCCTGGATCGCCGGCCACGCGGCAATCTGCGCCGGCGTGGGCTCGGCGAAGGTCTGCGCGAACCACGAAGCCACGACAGGATGGAACTGCTGCAGGACAGGATGCATAGGCGATACCGCAGGCCGTGATGCCAAGCCAGGACCGACGGCGCGTGGATTCAAGGGGGTGAGTTCAATGGATGGGGTTGCGCTGCGCCCCACACAAGCCAGCCGCAGCAATGGCGGTGCATCATGAAATCGGAGGACGACCGGCGCGCGACCTCGCCGGCGGCCAACGCAACGCTGCGGCCCGGCGCGGCGATTGTCGACCGGGCGCGTGCCATGGCACATTGACGCCCATGCCCAGCCTGATTCTCTTCATGATTGCCGGCGCCGCGCTGTACGCGTTCTGGAACTCCTCGCGTGCCGCAGCCGAACGTGCCGACATCCTCGGCCGCAACGCCTGCCGCGCCGCCGACGTGCAATGGCTGGACCAGAGCGTGCATTCCACCAACCTGCGCATCTGTCGCAAGCCCAACGGCTGGCTGGGCTTCGAGCGGACGTTCCGGTTCGAGTATTCGCACGATGGCATCGACCGGCATAGCGGCCGCCTGGTGCTGCGCGGCGATCAGCTGATCGCCTTTACCGGACCGCAAGTGGCCACGGTGACACCGCTGAGCCCGGATCATCAGCGCCTGAACTGACCGCGATCTGGTCGCTGTGTACGCATGCATGCAGGCGCCTGGCCTGCAGGCGGCAACCGAAGACCAGCGTCCTGCAGCGCATTCAAGAAGCCGCCGCAGTGACTGCAACCGCATCTGTCGGTGCCCTCATTCGACCGCGGCGCACACACCACGCGTACCTGCCGCGGCACCGGACGGACGCGCGGTGCGCGCCCGTTGCCGGTTACTTGACCACGCGCAGATGCGGACGCTTGCCGGCAGCCGGCGGCTCGTCCGGCGTGGGCGCGCCCGGCGGCGGCGACGCCCCCGGATCCGGCGGTTCGGTGCTGGTACCGGGGATATCGTCCGGCAAGGCCATGCCCTGCCCCGTCTCGCGCGCATATACCGCCAGGACGGCGGCCATCGGCACCATCACCGGATAACTGACGCCGCCAAAGCGCGCGGTGAACTGCACGCTTTCGTTGTCGACCTGCAGCCCGACCACGGCGCGCTCGGCGATGTTCAGGACCACACGGCCGTCCTTGACCGCACTGGCAGGCACCTGCACGCCGGGCAGTCCTGCGTCCACCAGAACGTGCGGCGTCATGCCGTTGTCGTTGATCCATTCGACCAAGGCCCGCAGCAGGTACGGGCGATGGCTGGTCATGCGGGGGAAATCTTCGCTCATGGCGTCATTTTACCCGCACACGGCCCGCAGCGGCGGCTGCGCGATGCGGTGTCGGTCTGTTGGCATACAGCCGTCGCATCAGCCTGGCAGGTCGCGCAGTTTCTTTTCCTGATCGGTCAGGCTGCGGATGAAGCCGGGATTGCGGAAGATCCGGTTGCCGTAATCTTCGATCGCCTTGCCATCCTTGGGCAGCCCGATCTCCAACGCGTCCAGTCGCCAGATGATCGGCGCCATCGCGCAATCGGCCAGACTCATTTCCGGATTGAGGAAGAACTTGCTGGCCTTGAACAGCGGCACCGACGCGGTGAGCAGTTCCTTCAGGCGCTTGCGGCCGGCTTCGGCTTGGGTCTTGTTGCCGAGCTGGATGGCCTGCACCTGCGGCACCCAGTCGTGCTCGATCCGCAACATCGCCAGACGCAGGCGCGCGCGAGAGAGCGGGTCGACCGGCATCAACGGCGGATGCGGGTAGCGCTCGTCCAGGTATTCGCTGACCACCGATGCGGCGTACAGCACCAGGTCGCGTTCGACCAGGGTCGGGACCGAATGATAGGGATTGAGATCGATCAGATCTTCCGGGGGATTTTGCGGGTCGACCGGCACCAGGTCGTAGGTCACCCCTTTCGCCGCCAGGACCAGACGGACCCGGTGGCACAACACGTCGTCGTTGGACGAAAACAAAGTCAAGGTATTCCGCATACGCACACTCGTCGCCATTCAAGGCTCTCCGACGACCGGAATCCGCCGGCCGCATCGGCGCGGCCGGCCCAACGCCGACCGTCACCACGGTCCTTCGAGTGTGCAATCACGTCACGCAAAAGCCAAGGGTGATAGGGCCTCAAAAACACCAACTGGCCATATTGTGGCGTTCAATGTCTGGCGCGGCCGGCGATGACGCGTCATCGGCAGGGTCCGCAGCGGATCTGCGGATTCTGTGCAGGCCCTTGCACGCCCACCATCGCGAGACACGCCGCAAGTACGTCCGTGTAGGCTCCGGCGCGGCATCCATGCCGCTTAGGGTCCCGCGACGGTGAGCGGGCAAGGACCAGTCGAGATGGTCGGTGTGCATGGCAATAGCAGTGCTGGAAGCGCCTCGTTTGATCATGAGCAGCGGCTCCACGTCTGATGCACACCGCACGACAGACGGCTTTCAGATGAGCGCCGACCAATTGTCTGGTGCGGTGCCCTTGCCGGTTGCGGGACCGTGTGGCGGCATGGATGCCGCCACCGAGCCCCCAGGGACGGGTTCACGGCGTGTCCCGCAAGCGGTGAGGGCGCCGCGCCCTCGACGTTGCGAGTGTGCTGCAGGGCCCTTGCCCGCCCACCATCGCGGCACACGCCGCAAGTACGTCGATGTAGGCTCTTGAGTCGATCTAGGCTCTTGAACGGCGTCCATGCCGCTCAACGACTGCGCCACCGCCGATGGACGCGGCCCAGGCCCGGAATCGGCACATAGCATGCGCACCCCTGCCCTGCGCAGCGCCTGCATGCACCGGGCGATCGGTTGCTATTCCTGGGCGGCCGCGGCATTGCGCGGCCGCCTCGGGTTCACCGCACGATCAATGCACGTCCTTCCAGTATTCCTTCTTGAGCAAGTAAGCAATGAAGGTGAGCAAGGCCAGGAACAGGATCACCCACACGCCCATGCTTTGCCGTTTCAGCGCCGCCGGCTCGCCCGCGTACTCGAGGAAGTTGGCGATGTCGCGCACGGTCTGGTCGAACTCCACCGGCGTCTGTCGCCCGGGCTGGCCGAGCTTGAGCGCCTGCACCGGCTTGTCGCCGGTCGCCTTGTCGGGCGGGCCGAACTGCGCCTGCTGCAGGCCTTGCAGCTCCCACAGCGGGTTGGGCATGGACGCATTCGGGAACAACTGGTTGTTCCAGCCCAGGGGGCGGGTCTGATCCAGGTAGAACGACTTGAGGTAGGTATAGACCCAGTCAGTGCCGCGCACGCGGGCGATCAGGGTCAGGTCCGGCGGCGCCTTGCCGAACCACTTGGCCGCCGCATCGTGCGGCATGGTGCCTTCGATGTGTTCGCCGATCTTGGCGCCGGTGAAGTTGAGGTTGGTCATGACCTCTGCTTCGCTCAAGCCCAGATCGCTGGCCATGCGCGAATAGCGCAGGTATTTCAGCGAGTGGCAGCCGGAACAGTAGTTCATGAACAACTGCGCGCCACGCTGCAGGGAGGCACGGTCGCTCAGGTCGTTGCCGGCCTGCTGCACCGCACCGCCTTCGGCCGCGATCGCACCGCCGCCAATGAGCAGCCCGCACAGCAGGGCGACCAGGCGCGACGTCCATGACCTCACGTTGGAATTAGTCATGGGTGGTCACCCGCTCCGGCACCGGCTTGGTCTTGTCCAGCCGCGTCCACACCGGCATGGTGATGAAGAAGGCGAAGTACAGGAAGGTCAGCACGCGCCCGACATAGGTTTCGTGCGCGTCGGTGCCGGGGCCGGAGCCGATCACGCCCAGCCACACGAAGCACACCACCAGCACGCCGAGCGCGACCTTGGAGATCCAGCCACGGTAGCGGATCGAGCGCACCTTGGCCCGATCCAGCCACGGCACCAGGAACAGGATCGCGATCGCCGAGAACATCACCAGCACGCCGCCGAGCTTGTTCGGCACAACCCGCAACATCGCGTAATACGGCGTGTAGTACCAGACCGGCTTGATGTGCTCGGGAGTCACCAGGCGATTGGCCTCGGTGAAGTTGTCGTGCTCCAGGAACAGGCCGCCAAACGCCGGCGCGAAGAAGATGATGAAGGCCGCGATCAACAGCAGAAAGCCGACCCCGACCAGATCCTTGACCGTGTAGTACGGGTGGAACGGGATGCCGTCGGCCGGTTTGTGCGCGTCCCAGCGGTTGCCCTTCGGCCCCTTCTTGATGTCCACGCCATCGGGATTGTTGGAACCCACTTCATGCAGCGCGCCGATGTGCAGCACGATCAGCAACAACAGCACCAGCGGCAGCGCGATCACGTGCAGCGCGAAGAAGCGGTTGAGCGTGGCATCGCCGGGCAGGTAGTCGCCCATGATCCATTCGGTCAGCCCGTTGCCGATCACCGGAATGGCACCGAACAGCGAGATGATGACCTTGGCGCCCCAGAACGACATCTGACCCCACGGCAGCACATAACCCATGAAGGCTTCGGCCATCAGCACCAGGTAGATCAGCATGCCGAGAATCCACACCAATTCGCGCGGCTTCTGGTAGCTGCCGTACATCAGCCCGCGGAACATGTGCAGATACACCACGATGAAGAACAGCGAGGCGCCGGTGCTGTGCATGTAGCGGATCAGCCAGCCCCACTCCACGTCGCGCATGATGTATTCGATCGAGGCGAATGCATCGGCGGCGCTGGTCTTGTAGTGCATCGTCAGGAAGATGCCGGTGACGATCTGGTTGACCAGCACCACGATGGCCAGCGAGCCGAAGTAGTACCAGAGGTTGAAGTTCTTCGGCGCGTAGTACTCGCTGACATGCTTGCGATACATGGGCATCAGCCCGGGCGCGCGTTCGTTGACCCAATCGAACACACCGTTGGCGGTACGGACCAGGATATTGCTCATCAGGCAGCCCCCGTGCTGTTGGCCGACGTACCGGCACCATCGGGATCGACGCCGATCACCAGGGTGTTGTCGTCCACGTAATGGTGTGGGGGCACCAGCAGATTGATCGGTGCCGGCACGCCGTCGAAGACGCGGCCGGACATGTCGAAACGCGACTTGTGGCAGGGGCAGAAATAGCCGCCCTTCCATTGCGGGTCGTAGGGCTCGGGGCGGATTTCGGCGACCATTTCCGGCGAGCAGCCCAGATGCGTGCACAGCCCGACCAGCACCGAGATGTCGGACTTGATCGAGCGGTATTCGGGATTCTTCAGTACATAGTCCGGCTGCTGGTCCTTGTTCTCGGACTTGGGATCCTTGAGCCGGTCATCCAGCGATGGCAGCGCGTCGAGCATCGCCTTGGAGCGCTTGACGATCCAGATCGGCTGACCGCGCCATTCCAGAACCAGCCGTTGCCCCTCCTGCAAGGCGCTGATGTCGGCAGTCACCGGGGCACCGGCCAACTTGGCGCGTGCACTGGGATTCCACGACTTCACGAACGGAACTGCGACAAATCCTGCTCCGACCGCACCGACCACGGCCGTTGTCGCGGTCAAAAACCGGCGACGCCCGATATCCGCAGGTGCGTTAACCCCATCGTTGGCCATCCGGCTCTCCGATCTTGATTAGGTAGCGTGAGGCTGCCAACGGCTGGCGGGGGGTCCAGCCGCGATGAATCGACCGCAGTGTAGCGGAACGCTTAATACACAGACAACGCAATGTACGCAGTCGGACCGGCGCAGTGCAAACACCGGATGCAGGCGCGCGCCGATTGCATCACTTGCCAGCCTGGCACAGGACCGACAGCTGTGACGCAGTGCTGGCATCGACCCTGCCCCGGCGAAGACCTGCTGCGCGTGGGCTGCGGCATCGCGCAGCCGCGAGGGCTGCCTGCGCGACGTGGTGGCCGCCCGACATCCGTCCCGATTGGTTGCGGTCAAGGCAGGCCGAAGCGGGCAGCGCATGCGTGCGAAGGCACGCAGCTCAGTTGGCTGCCGTGGCCTGCCCACGATAGCGTCCGGCCAGCAGGCCGACGCGTTGCACGTAGCGCTGGGTCTCGCTGTAAGGCGGCACGCCACCGTAGCGATCCACCGCGCCCTCGCCCGCGTTGTAGCCGGCAGCAGCCAGCGTGAGATCGCCGTTGAAGCGCTTCAGCAACCACGAAAGATATTGCACGCCACCGCGAATATTTTGCGTTGCATCATAGGCATCGCTGACCCCGAAGCGGCGTGCGGTCCCGGGCATCAATTGCATCAGCCCCTGCGCGCCGGCACGACTCAATGCCAGCGGATTGTAGGCCGACTCGGCATGGATGATCGCGCGCACGATCGCCTCTTCGACCCCGAACTCGCGCGCGGCCGCAGTGATTTCCTGCTGGTAGGCGTTGGTATTGAGCCGGATCGCGCCGAAATTGACGCCCGGCTTAGCCCCGCAGGCGTAGCAGGTTTCGATGAAGCTGTAGTGGATGGTGCGCAGGCCCTGGATGCTGGCGACCTGGCGCGGGCGCGCACTGGTGTAATGGCGCACACCGTCCTTCATGTACGAATAGACCTGCCCGCTGACCACCCGGCGCGGATTGACCGCGGCAGCAGCGGGCGGCTGAACGATCGACGACTCCGACACCGCCTGCGCGCGCGGCCTCAGCGCCGAGGCGAGCTCGGCAGCGCGCGGAGGCGGTTGGCTGGCTGGCTGGCTGATGATCGTGGCCGGCGCGCCACTGTCGATCGTGGCGCTGCTGCGCGCCGGGTTGGCGGCCACCCCCGGCGTCGGCCGAAGCGTGGACGGCGCGGCGCGGCGCGCGGACCGGTCCGGGGTGTAGCTGCTGATGACGCTGCAGGTCGCCCCGCTCTGGCGCTTGCTCAGGTAGCTGGTGATCCCGTCGCCGCTGACGCACTTGTACAAGGTGCCGGCGCTGACCGGCGCCGCCGACAACGTGACAACTAGCAGCCCCAGCACTCTTGACATCCCCTTCATTCGGCGGAGTGTCCCAGCTTGGCCCCGGCTTGCCAAGTGGCTGCCGCGGTTATCCGGGCAGTTGCTCCAGCCGCGTCCGCAACACGTTCAGCGCCTGGGTCAGGGGAGCACGCACGGCCTGCGGGGAGATCGCATCGAAGGGCAGATCGAGCAGCAGCAGGTTGGCCGCCAGGGCCGGCATGCTCGGTGCGCCCAGGCCCAGCCAGCAATGTGCCGGCCCGTCGGCTTCCAGCGCGCCCAGCCAGGGCGGGATGCGCGCGGCGAGTGCATCCAGCGTGCCGTGCAGGCGTACCCGGGCCCGACACGGAAACGGCGACTCGCCGATCGCCTTGCGCAGGAGTTGCAGCGGCTCCTCCGGCAACGCGCGCGCGGCGAACCGGGCGCCGGTCGCGCTGGCCTGGTCGATCCGGTCGGCCCGCAGGGTACGCCAGTCCTGACGCTTGCAGTCCCAGGCCAGCAGGTACCAACGCCGCCCGTAGTTCACCAGCAAGGCCGGTTCCACGCAGCGCGTGATGGGCGCGCCGGAATGCCGGCGATAGTCCAGCCGCAGCGTGGCCCGGTCGCGGCTGGCGCTGGCCAGGTGCGCCAGCAGTGCCGCATCCACCAAGGCAGCGGCGTCCTCGGTGATCGGCAGACTGGCCGTGGCCGCATGCGCACCACTGGCACGCTGGCCGCTGCGCTGCGGCAACAAGGGATCGAGCTTGCGCAGCACCCGCGCCGCCGACGCATCCATGCCGCGCATCACCGGAGCCGCTGCGCGCAAGGCGATCGCCACGGTCAGCGCTTCGTCCTCTTCAAACAACAGCGGCAGGGCCGCAGCGCCCTGCCCCAGCTGATAACCGCCTCCGGCCCCGGGCGCGGCCTGCACCGGGTAGCCCAGTTCGCGCAAGCGCTCGACCGCGCGCCGTACGCTGCGCGGATGCAGGTCCAGGCGCTCGGCCAGCGCCGCACCGGACCAGGTCCGGCCGCCTTGCAGCAGGGCGAGCAGACGCAACAAGCGGGCAGCGGTCGAAGCCATCGCGCTACCGTATTGCGGACAGGAACTGTCCGCAATGGCTGCGTAGGATGGGCTGGTACCGCGGCCCATGCCTTCCGCCTCCACCAAGGAACCTGCAATGTCCGACCAGCGCCACATCACCCTGTTCCACAATCCCCGCTCGCGCTCGCGCGGCGTGCTGGTGCTGCTGGAAGAGCTCGGCGCCAGTTACGACCTGCAGATCGTCAATCTGGAAAAAGGCGAGCAACTGACGAGCGACTACCTGGCGATCAACCCGATGGGCAAGATTCCGGCGATCCGGCACGGCGACAGCGTGGTCACCGAACAGGGTGCGATCTACCAGTACCTGGCCGAGCTGTATCCGGAAGCCGGCCTGTCGCCGGCCCCGGGCGATGCCGATCGCGGCGCCTACCTGCGCTGGCTGGCCTTCTACGGCTCGGCGTTCGAGCCGGCAATCATCGACCGCGCGCTGAAGCGCGACGCGCCGCCGCGCGCGATCTCGCCCTACGCCGACTGCGACACGGTGCTGCAGGTGATCGATGCGCAACTGGCCAAGGGCGACTATCTGTTGGGCGAACGCTGCAGCGCGGCCGATGTGCTGTGGGGCGGCGCGCTGGGCTGGATGCTCGATTTCGGCCTGGTCGATCCGCCTGCCAGCACCCGCGCCTACATCGCCCGCATGGCCGACCGGCCGGCGTTTGCACGTGCCGAGGCGACCAACGCCAAGGCCTGACCAGGCGGACGGGCCCGGCGCAAGCGGGTAAACTGTGCGGCTATCTTCTACCCGCCTGGAATAAGCGCCATGCCCGGGACATCCGTTTCCGACCTGTCCGCGGCCACCGCCGTGGACGCACCTGCCCTGTTGCCGCTGCCGGTGGCCCGCCCGTCGGCGCCTGCCGTGGTGCGCGGCAAGCTCTACATCAAGACCCACGGGTGCCAGATGAACGAGTACGACTCGGCCAAGATGGCCGACGTGCTCGCCGCCTCCGAGGGCCTGGAGCTGACCGACAACCCCGAAGACGCCGACGTGGTGCTGGTCAACACCTGCTCCATCCGCGAGAAGGCGCAGGAAAAGGTGTTCAGCCAGCTCGGCCGCTGGAAGGCACTGAAGGCCGGCGGCAAGCCGGTGATCATCGGGGTGGGCGGCTGCGTGGCGTCGCAGGAAGGCGAGGCCATCGTCAAGCGCGCGCCCTACGTGGATCTGGTGTTCGGCCCGCAGACCCTGCATCGCCTGCCGGAGCTGATCCGCGCGCGGCGCGAATCGGGCAAGTCGCAGGTGGACATCAGCTTTCCGGAAATCGAGAAGTTCGATCGCCTGCCCGAGCCGCGTGCCGATGGCCCGTCGGCATTCGTGTCGATCATGGAAGGCTGCTCCAAGTACTGCTCGTTCTGCGTGGTGCCCTACACCCGCGGCGAGGAAGTCAGCCGGCCGTTCGAGGACGTGCTGGTAGAAGTGGCGCAACTGGCTGCGCAGGGCGTGCGTGAGATCAACCTGCTCGGCCAGAACGTCAACGCGTATCGCGGCGCGTACGGCGCCGATGCCGGCGACGCGGCGCAGTACGCGGATCTGGGCCTGCTGATCCGCACCATCGCGCAGATCGACGGCATCGGTCGTATCCGTTTCACCACCTCCCATCCGCTGGAATTTTCCGATTCGCTGGTGGATGCGTATCGCGACGTGCCGCAGCTGGCCAATTACCTGCACCTGCCGGTGCAGGCCGGCAGCGACCGCATCCTGTCGGCGATGAAGCGTGGCTACACCGCACTGGAATTCAAGTCCAAGATCCGCAAGCTGCGCGCGGTGCGCCCGGACATTTCGATCAGCTCGGACTTCATCGTCGGCTTTCCCGGCGAGACCGAAGCGGATTTCGAAAAGACCATGAAGCTGATCGAGGATGTGGGCTTCGACCAGAGTTTCTCGTTCGTGTATTCGCGGCGTCCCGGCACGCCGGCATCGGACCTGCAGGACGACACGCCGGAAGCCGTCAAGCAGGCGCGGCTTGCCCGCCTGCAGGCGCAGATCAATGCGCACGCCACGCGTATCTCGCAGTCCATGGTCGGCAGCGTGCAACGGGTTCTGGTGGAAGGCCCGTCGCGGCGCGATCCGAACGAGTTGACCGGCAAGAGCGAGAACATGCGCCCGGTGAATTTCCCCGGCAACCCGCGCCTGATCGGGCACTTCGTCGATGTGTTGATCACCGAGGCGATGAGCAATTCGCTGCGTGGCCTTATCCAGGTGGACGACAGCGCAAGCTGACGCGGCACGGGCGCCGGCTTGCGTTGGCGCCTTCCGTCAGCGCTCGGTGGCGGATTCGTGATGGAGGACAGAGTGCGTGCTGGTCGGTCGCGACGGTCGTGGTGCTGCCGTCAGCCACCCGATGTCGCATCTGCCTGCGATGGTTCTTACCTTGCGTGGCTGCGTGCGTGTGTGCAATACGCTGGCACTTCAGCCAGCTCACGCGCGTCACGCCGCGCGCCTCGATCTTTCGCGAGCACGCAGCGGCGTGCGCATCGCGCTGAGTCGCCAACTGGCGCTCGAGCGTCTGCAATTGCGCCTGTGGCCTTGCGCTGTACTGGACCATGTTCGGTGTGCAAGCCAACGACAGCGCGCATCGTTCGCAGACCCCGGGCAATCTGTTGATCGCGCAGAGCCACAACATCGACAGTGACTCACCTCAGCACGCAGCACGCACAGCGAGTGATCAAAATTTCACCACCCATCTGCAACACCTTGCAGCACAAGGCGTGCGAGCACTTACCCACAGGCTTTGCCGAATTCGATCCACACCGCTTGTGGACAACCGCCATCGCAGTGGCGATTTTTTCGCCACCTGCCTGCCAGACCTTGTGCGAGTAGGCGCCACAATTTTTATCCACAGGTTAGTGATGCGTGACTCCACAGCGACTGTGGAAAACCCGCGCACGCCGCCGGGTCCCGGCCAGACCGGGTGATTGCAGTGCCCGGGCGTGTTGGTGGGATCACACGCTGCGCGCTACCCTCGTCTGCCGCCCAACCGACCAGCGCATGCGTGCGCGGTCCGATCCGACCATGAACTCACCTGCACATCGCGACTTCACCCTGGAACCCGACGACATCGAGCGCCTGGCCAATCTGGCCGGCCCGTTCGACGCGCACCTGCGCCAGATCGAACTCAAGCTCGGCGTGGAGATCGCCAACCGCGGCAACATCTTCCGCATCACCGGCCCGGAGCCGGCGGTCACCGCCGCGCAGTCGCTGCTGAAGGCCTTGTACGAGGAAGCCGCCGCCACCACGTTCGACAACCACGCCATCCACCTGCGCCTGAACGATGCCAATGTCGAGCACGTGGTCGATCGTTCCTACGTGGCCCAGGACGTGGCGATCAAGGTCAAGCGCGGCACCGTGCGTGGCCGCGGCGCCAACCAGGCCAAGTACCTGCATGCGATTGCCACGCACGACATCAATTTCGGCATCGGCCCGGCCGGTACCGGCAAGACCTTCCTGGCCGTGGCCAGCGCAGTGGAAGCCTTGAACGAATCGCGCGTACAGCGCCTGATCCTGGTGCGCCCGGCGGTGGAAGCCGGCGAGAAGCTGGGTTTCCTGCCTGGCGATCTCAGCCAGAAGGTGGACCCGTACCTGCGCCCGCTGTACGACGCGCTGTACGAGATGCTGGGCGTGGAAAAGGTGGTCAAGCTGCTGGAAAAGAACGTCATCGAGATCGCGCCGCTGGCCTATATGCGCGGCCGCACGCTCAACGATGCCTACGTGATTCTGGACGAGGCGCAGAACACCACCATCGAGCAGATGAAGATGTTCCTGACCCGCCTGGGCTTCGGCTCCACCGCGGTGGTCACCGGCGACCTGACCCAGATCGACCTGCCCAAGCACGTCAAATCCGGCCTGCGCGACGCCATCGAGGTGCTGCGCGATGTGGACGGCGCCAGCTTCACCTTCTTCGAGGCGCGCGACGTGGTGCGCCACCCGCTGGTGCAGCGCATCGTTACCGCTTATGAGAAGCGCGATCAGCAGGACGCCGCTACCAAGAACAACGCTGAATGAAGCTGCGCTTTGCCGGCCTGACGTTGGCAAGCGGATTGCTCGCGGCGGCATCGCTCGATGCCACCGAAGCGCCGCCGGGACCTGGAATCCCCGTTGTGGATCGCGATGTGATCCCGGCGGCGCAAGTGGCGCCCCCCTGTGTATCGCTGGCTGCCGACCACACCAGCATCAGCATTCCAACCACGTACCTGGAGAAACTGGCCGAACAGGCGCAAGGCGATATGCCGGCAGGAAACGAGCGCGCACGATTCGGTGCTTGGCAGCAAGGGCGCAGTGCACGCTGGCTGCTCGATCTACCGGGAACGGTCACCGATGCACGCGGCTGCGAAAGCTCACCGATCCAGCACGCGCACCGCGCAAGCCAGTCACTGGTCGGCGGGCTCCTGGAAAGCGGTATCGCTGCGGTCTGGGTGCATGATCACCCCGGATTCGTTTCAAGGTTGCGGGTGCGGGATTACAATCACGGCTGCGGGCGCGGCCCGATCGGAAGTTCGAGCTACCGCGTGGCCAACGGGCCTGCGGTGATACTGCTGATCACGTGCACGCACTGACCCCAGCCCAGGAAACTCTCCCCATGACCCGTGGACCTGTCCGCCTCGACGTCGCTGTCAGTTATGCGCTGCCGCGCGCCGGCCTGCCGTCGGCGGTGAGTTTTCGCAAATGGGTGGCGGCCGCGCTGAAGGGGCGCATCCGCGAGGCCGATCTGGCGGTGCGCATTGTCGATGAGAAGGAAGGCTGCTCGCTCAACCACCATTACCGTGGCAAGGATTACGCCACCAATGTGCTGAGTTTTCCGGCCGAGTTGCCCGAGGGCCTGCCCAAGGGCATCAAGATGCCGCTGCTCGGCGATCTGGTGATCTGTGCGCCGGTGGTGGCGCGCGAGGCCGCCGAACAAGGCAAGTCGCTGGCCGCCCATTACGCCCATCTGACCGTGCACGGCACCTTGCACCTGCTGGGCTGGGATCACGAGGACGACAAGGAGGCCGACGCGATGGAGCAACTCGAACGCGAGATCCTGGCCGATCTCGGCATCGACGATCCCTATGCGGGAGAGCACTGATGCGGGCCTGTGTCGCCACCGCGTTGCTGTTGCTGGCCTGCTCCGGCGCCTGGGCCCAGACCGCGCCGGTGCGTCCGGACCTGCCGGCCCTGATCGAATGCCGCCAGCGTATCGGCGACTTCAACGCGCTGGCGCCGGTGCTGGCCGACCCGCTCAAGGCGGTGGCGCTGGGCTGGACGCCGCTGGAACAGGCCAACCTGTTCATGACCGAGTACACGCTCAACACGCCGATCAGCGTGTTCGGCCACCACACCACCCATATCGCGTTCTCCGGCGCCAGCGTCATGGCGCTGCTGGACCTGCCCGACCCGCGCCCGCTGGCCAAGCAGTTGAACCTGGAACTGGGCGTGGATAACGCCGACAAGGTCATGTACGGCCGCGAGCTGGTCAGCGAAGACACCACCAACCCCAAGACCGGCGAGGCGATGATCGAATCGATCGTGCTCAGCGTCTCCAACGTGAAGTCGCATCCGGGCAAGACCGTGGTCGGCTGCGGCTACAGCCTGGACCTGCCCTGACGCGGTGCCCGCCCCGCCCGCCCCGTCTACAGCGCCTTAGCGGCTTCCTGTTAGACTGCCTGCTATCGCCTGGTTTGCCGGGTGCCGCCCCCCGTCACGATGTCCGAAGACGACAGTAGCCAATCTCAAGAAACACCCGAAAAACGCCGTAGCTGGCTCGAGCGCCTGAGCGCTGCCTTCTCTGGCGAGCCCCATACCCGCGACGAACTGGTCGCGTTGCTGCGGACCGCCGAACAGGACGGCCTGATCGCCGCAGACACCTTGCGCATGATGGAAGGCGCGATCTCCGTGTCCGAGCTCACCGTGGGCGATGTGATGATCTCGCGCTCGCAGATGGTCTCGCTGCCGGTGGAGGCGCGTTTCATCGACCTGATGAAGCAGGTGGTGGAATCGGGCCATTCGCGCTTCCCGGTGCACGGCGAGAACAAGGACGAAGTGCTCGGCATCCTGCTGGCCAAGGACCTGTTGCGCGGCGTGGTCGCCGACAACGGCCCCGGCAATGTGCGCGAGCTGCTGCGCCCGGCGGTGCTGATCCCCGAGTCGAAGAAGCTCAACGTCCTGCTCAAGGAATTCCGCCTGTCGCGCAACCACATGGCCATCGTGGTGGACGAGTACGGCGGTGTCGCCGGGCTGGTCACCATCGAGGACGTGCTGGAGCAGATCGTCGGCCAGATCGACGACGAGCACGACGATGCCGAGGAAGAGAATTCGCTGATCGCCATCCAGGCCGACGGCCGCTATGTGGTCGATGCGCTGACGCCGATCGAGGACTTCAACGAGCGCTTTGGCGCCGACTTCCCCGATGACGAGTACGACACCGTCGGCGGCCTGGTTACCGATGCGATCGGGCATCTGCCGGAAACCGGCGAGGAGCTGACGCTGGGGCGCTTTGCGTTCCGCGTGGCCAAGGCCGATGCGCGGCGCGTGCACGCCTTCCACGTGACCATCCTGCCGCCAGACCCGCAGGACGACGCTTGAACCTTTCGCACCGCATGACTGCTGCAGCAACAGGCCGCGGCAGGGTTCGGCGATGGGCGGCGTCCTGTCTGCTGCTGTTGCTTGCACTGCTGGTGGCGCCTGCCGCCGTTGCCCAGGGTGCAGATCGGGCGGCGGCCCAGCCCGCCGTGCCGGCACCGCGTGTCGGCGTGGTCACCATGCAGCCGGGCGAGGTGTTCTTCGAGCGCTTCGGCCACGATGCCATCGTGGTGGTCGATCCGGTCACCGGGCAGGCCACCTCCTACAACTTCGGCTTCTTCGATCCCAGCGAGCCGGATTTCGTTCCGCGTTTCGCGCGTGGCGAGATGATGTACTACCTGGTTGCATTGCCGCTGGACGAAGACCTGCAGCAATATCGCGCGGTCGGCCGCGGCGTCAGCATCCAGTGGCTGGATCTGCCACCGGACCAGGCGCGCGCGCTGGCCGACGGGCTGGCCGTCCGCAGCCGGCCCGAGAACGCGCGCTACCACTACGATTATTTCGTGGCCAACTGCGCCACGATGGTCCGCGACACGCTGGACCGGGCGATGGGCGGCGCATTGAAGTCGCAACTGGCCGGGCGCTCGCGTGGCAATACCTACCGCAGCGAGGCAGTACGCCTGGCCTCTCCCGCCCCGTGGATGTGGCTGGGCTTCGACCTGGGCCTGGGGCCGTACGCGGACCGCCCGTTGTCGCGCTGGGAAGAAGCCTTCGTACCGATGCGGCTGGCCGACAGCCTGACCCAGGTGCACAACAGCGCCGGCCGCCCGTTGGTGCAGTCCACGCAGGTGCTGTTGCCACATCGCATCGCACCGGAGCCGGCCGAACAGCAACGGCACTGGTGGCCATGGTTGCTGACCGGGTTGATCGTCGCTGCCGGCGTGCTGGCGCTCGGTCGCCGGCAGCGCGTGCTCGCCGCTCTCGCCCTGCCGTACTGGCTGCTGTGCGCGATCGGCGGCGGCCTGCTGGTGTATCTGTGGGACTTCACCGTGCATCAATCGGCCTGGGCCAATCGCAACCTGCTGCTGGTCAACCCGCTGTGCGTGCTGCTGTGGGTCGGCGGCATCGCCCTGCTGCGCGGGCGCCGGCCCGGACGCTGGTTCGACGTGCTGCGCTGGCTGGTCGCCGGCTCAGCCCTGCTGGCCTTGCTGATCCACTGGCTGTCGTTCCAGGCGCAGGACAACCTGCAATGGGTGCTGCTGCTGTTGCCCATCCACACCGCGCTCGCCATCGCCTTGCGGCGGCGTGACTTGTCCGTGCGCACGCGCTGATCCAGGATGCGTCCATGAACCACCACGGCCGCCATCCGGACAACCCCTCCTGCGTCATCACCTGTGCCTATTACGACGGTGAGGGCGAACGCCACGACATCAGCCTGGAGCAGATCAGCGACGTGCTGCAGCGCCCGGATGGGTTCGTCTGGGTGGGGCTGTACGAGCCGCAGGAATCGGTGCTGCACAAACTGCAGGACGAGTTCGGCCTGCACGATCTGGCCATCGAGGATGCGCTCAAGGCGCACCAGCGCCCCAAGGCCGAGAGCTACGGCAACTCCCTGTTCGTGGTGGTCAATACCGCGCAGCTGGTCAACGAGCGCATCCGCTACGGCGAGACGCACGCGTTTTTGGGCGCGCGCTTTCTGTTGACGGTGCGCCATGGCGCATCGCTGTCGTATACGCCGGTGCGGCACCGGGTCGAACGCGAACCGGCCATGCTGCGCATGGGCGCCTCGTTCTGCCTGTACGGCGTGCTCGATTTCGTGGTCGACAACTATCTGCCGATCATGGACGAGTTCCGCGACACGCTGGAAGGCCTGGAAAAGGACATCTTTGCCGACAACTACAAGCGCGAAACCGTGGTGCGCCTGTACGAGCTCAAGCGCGAACTCAACAAGATGCGGCTGGTGGTGGCGCCGCTGCAGGACGTGCTCTCGCACCTCAAGCGCAACCCGGGCTCGCTGATCCACGACGAAGTCGGCATCTACCTGCGCGACGTGCTCGATCACGCGGTGCGCATCAACGACGCCATCGACACCTTGCGCGAGATGCTGGGCACTGCGCTGAGCGTCAACCTGTCGATGGTGACCCTGGCCCAGGGCGAAACCGTCAAGCGCCTGGGCGCCTGGGCCGCGCTGCTGGCCGCCCCCACCCTGATCACCAGCTGGTATGGCATGAACTTCACCCACATGCCGGAACTGGACAAACGCTACGCGTATCCACTGCTGGTCGCCGGCGTGGTCGCCTCATGCCTGGTGCTGTATCGCCTGTTCAAGCGTGCGCGGTGGCTTTGAGGCCGCGCTGCGGCCTGGGAATCGGGATTCGGGATTCGGGAATGGGTAGAGCAGGTTTTTCTGACTGCTGAGTGTTGGCTTGGCGCAGAGCTGCTGGAGGTTCCCGCACTGCACGTACTGCAAGGCGCGCTGGCTCTGTACTGGCTGGTTTGAAGGCGTCGGCATCATCGTGGGCTGCCCGTACCCTCATCCGCCCTTCGGGCACCTTCTCCCGAGGGGAGAAGGAAGGCCTGCTTTTACGAATCCCAAATCCCGAATCGCCAATCCCGGCCATCAAGCCACATAGATCGTCTTGATGTTCATGAACTCGTGGATGCCGTGCTCGGCCAGCTCGCGGCCGAATCCCGAGCGCTTGATGCCGCCGAACGGCAGGCGTACGTCGCTCTTGACCACCGAATTGACGAACGCCGCGCCGCACTGCAATTGCTGCGCCACACGCTCGCCGCGCTTGGCATCGGAAGTCCACACACTGCCGCCCAGGCCGAAGCTGGTGTCGTTGGCCACGCGTACCGCCTCCGCCTCATCGCGCACGCGAATCACCGAGGCCACCGGACCGAAGAATTCTTCCTCGTAGGCCGGCATGCCCGGGGCGACGTGATCGAGAATGGTGGCCGGATAGCCGGCATGCGAACCAGGCACCGGTTCGCCGCCCAGCAGCACCTTGGCGCCTTTTTCCACGCTGGCTTGTACCTGCTTGTGCAACTCGTCGCGCAGATCCGCGCGGGCCATGGGCGCCAGCGTGGTGCCCTCCTGCTGCGGGTCACCGAGCACGCGCTTGGACGCGGCGGCCACGAAGCGTTCGATGAAGCGATCGGCGATGGCGTCCACCACGATGAAGCGCTTGGCGGCGATGCAGGTCTGCCCGCTGTTGTCGAAACGCGACTGCACGGCTGAAGCGACGGTGTGCTCCAGGTCGGCGTCTTCCAGCACCACGAACGCGTCGCTGCCGCCCAGTTCCATCACGCACTTCTTCAACTGATCGCCCGCATTTGCAGCCAGCGACCGCCCGGCGCGCTCGCTGCCGGTCAGCGTCACCGCGGCGATGCGATCGTCACGCAGCACATCTGCGGCCTGATCGTTGTCGATATGCAGCACGTCGAACACGCCGGGCGGAATACCGGCGGCATCGAGCACCTGCTTCATCGCATCGGCACAGCGCGGCACATTGCTGGCATGCTTGAGCAGCGCGACATTGCCGGCCATCAGCCCCGGGGCGAGGAAACGAAACGCCTGCCACAGCGGGAAATTCCACGGCATCACGGCAAACACGCAACCCAGCGGCTCGTAGCGCACATAGCTGGACTGCGCCTCGGTCGGGATGTCGCGCGGTGCCAGATATTCGGCCGCATGCTCGGCGTAATAGGCGCAGGCCTGTGCGCACTTGTCGACCTCGGCCAGCGCCTCGTGTCGCAGCTTGCCCATCTCGGCGGTCATGATGCGCTGCAACTCCTCGCGCCGCCGGGTCAGCTCTTCGCCCACGCGCCGCAACAGCGCGCCGCGCTCGGCCAACGGCAGCGCCGCCCACTGCGGGAATGCCTTGGCGGAAGCAGCCAGACGCGCCTCGATGGCGGCGGCGTCGAGGGTGTGCTGGGTGTGCTCGACCTGGCCATTGGCCGGGTTGACGGTGTCGTAGGACATGACGGTCTCCTGTTACAGGCCCGCCATGCTAGTCGCCGGCAAGTTGCAGCCGCGTCACAACCGCAGCAAATCGCTGCAACGCTGTGTTTACCCGAGCCGCGACGCAATGCCGCACCCACATCGCACCGCTCGCGGATCAATGGCAGTTGGAACAACGCACCCAGACACGCTGATGAAAGCAGCCCTGCCCTGTCCTGACCGTCCCACCGCACAAAAATGCTCTAGCATTCGGCACTTGGCAGCTTCATCCATTCATGGAAGACCACCACGATGCGCCGGGATCTGATTGTTCTAGTTGTACTTGGCATCGGCGCCTGCCTGCCGGGATGCGCCGTCCTGCAGGACATGCTGCACGGCCCGCGCCCCGGCCCGAACGGATTTGTCACCGTGAGCTGCAACAACACGCTGCCCAATCCCAGCCAACCCTGCGAGGAAGAGGCACTGCGTGCCTGCTCGGACACTGCCATCCGCCAATTCGTCACCGCGCACTCGTCGCCGAACATGGTCACGATCTATCCGAGCAAGCAGAAATCCAAGGACGACGGCGACAAGAACGGAAAGAACAAGGACAAGGATCGCGCCGACGAACAACCCAAGGTCGAGCAACAGGGCTACGACATCAGCGCCGAGTATCAGTGCTACCTGACCAAGCCGCAGCCCTGGGACAGCGGGTACACGCCTCCGGCCAGGTAACAGCGGCCCAACCAACTGCCGTGCCCGGCGTCCGGTGGCCGCATCAGGCGTCCGCAATCGGCGTGCAGCCATCGTGGATGTCGGTGGCGTCGGCGTTCGCAGCCGTCTGGCCGCCGCTGGTGGCGATGCATTCGCCACACTCATATTGGTGCCTGCTCAGGAAGCAGCTTGCAGCGCCAGTTGCGCATCACGCTGACGACGTTGTTCGCTGCGCGCCAGCAGCCACCAGCCGATCGCTGCGGCGATCGACACCGCCAGCACCATCAGCGTGGCAAGCGCGTTGATCTTGGGGCTGATGCCCAGCCGCACCGACGCGAACACCTTGATCGGCAAGGTGGTCGAACTGGGCCCGGCCAGGAAGCTGGCGATCACCACATCGTCCAGCGACAGCGTGAACGCCAGCAGCCAGCCTGATGCCAATGCGGGGGCGATGATCGGCAAGGTGATCAGGAAGAACACCTTCAACGGTGTCGCGCCCAGATCCATCGCCGCTTCTTCCAGCGAGCGATCCAGTTCCTGCAGGCGCGAGGAGATCACCACCGTCACGAACGAGACGGTGAAGGTGACATGCGCCGCCCAGATCGCCACCGCGCCGCGCGGTGCGATGCCGAGCACGCCACCCATCGAGACCAGCAACAACAGGATCGACAGGCCGATGATCACCTCCGGCATCACCAACGGTGCGGTGATCAGCGCACCGAACAGGGTCTTGCCGGGGAAACGGCGCATGCGCACCATCGCCAGCGCCGCCATCGTGCCCAGCACCGTCGATGCCCCGGCGGTCCAGAACGCGACTTCCAGGCTGACCCAGGCCGCATCCAGCAGCTGGCGATCGCGCAGCAATTCGCCATACCAGCGCGTGGAAAAGCCGCCCCACACCATCGCCAGCCGCGAGGCGTTGAACGAGTAGACCATCAGCAACAGGATCGGCAGGTACAGAAAGCCGAAGCCCAGCGCGAGCACGCTGCCACCCAGCACGCGACCACCGCGCCAGGCGCGCATCATGTCAGCCGCCCTTCCAGCTCGCGCTGCTGATACCGGTGGAACAGCACGATCGGCACCAGCAACAGCAGCAACATCACCGTGGCCACCGCAGCGGCCACCGGCCAGTCACGATTGTTGAAGAACTCGCCCCACAGCACGCGGCCGATCATCAAGGTATCCGGCCCGCCCAGCATTTCCGGAATCACGAATTCGCCCACCGCCGGAATCATCACCAGCATGCAGCCGGCCACGATCCCGTTGCGCGAGAGCGGCAAGGTGATGCGCACGAACGCCTGCCACGGCCGCGCACCCAGATCGTAGGCGGCTTCGAGCAGGCGCCGATCGTGCTTGACCAGGTTGGCGTACAACGGCAGCACCATGAAGGGCAGATAGCAGTACACGATGCCGATATAGGCGGCGAGCGGCGTGTACAGCAACTGCAACGGCTGGCGGATCACTCCCAGCGCCAGCAGCGCCTGATTGAGCAAGCCGTTGCCGTCGAGGATGCCGATCCAGGCGTACACGCGGACCAGGAACGAGGTCCACGACGGCAGCACCACCAGCATCATCGCCACGTTGCGCGTGGCCAGCGGCAGCCGCGCAATGACATAGGCCATCGGGTAGCCGATCAACAGCGCGAACACGGTCGACAGCGCCGCGATCCTGATCGAACTCGCATACGCCGCCAGGTACTGGCTGTCGTGCAGCAGGACCAGATAGTTGCCCAGATGCAGCTTGACGCTCACCGCGCCATCGGCCGCGATGGCGAACAGCGGCGTGTACGGCGGCATCGCGGTGGCGCGCTCGGCAAAGGAAATCTTCAGCACGATCAGGAACGGGATCGCGAAGAACACCAGCAGCCACAGATACGGTGCGGCGATCACGCCCCAGCGCGCGCCCGGCACTGCTGCGCGGAACAGGCGGCGCCTCATGCGGTGAGCACCACGCCGTCGTCCTCGCCCCAGCTCAGCCATACGGTGTCGCCCCAGGTCAGTGCTTCGCTGGCCCAGCGCTGCCGATTGGCGAAGTTGGCCATCAGTTTGAAGCCACCGGGCAGGCGCACGTGGTAGACCGAGTGGCTGCCGAAATAGGCGATGTCCTCGATCACGCCCTGCGCCTTGTTGCAGGGCTGGGCGGGTTCCTCCTTGCCGATGACCAGTTTTTCCGGACGCAGCGCGAACGCCACCGCCTGCCCTTCGAAACCGGTGATGCCATGGCCGACCCGGATACTGGCGTCGAATGCCGGGGACTTCAGGCTGACGTGGTCCGGTTTGTCCTCGACGATGACCGCATCGATCAGATTGACCGAGCCGATGAATTCGGCGGCGAAGCGGTTGGCCGGTTGCTCGTAGATTTCGTCCGGGGTGCCGACCTGCTGGATCCAGCCCTGGTCCATCAATGCGATGCGGGTGGCCATGGTCATGGCCTCCTCCTGATCATGGGTGACCATGACGCAGGTGACGCCGGAGGTCTCGATGATGTTGACCAGCTCCAGCTGCATCTGCGAGCGCAGCTTCTTGTCCAGTGCGCCCATCGGTTCGTCCAGCAGCAGCAACTTGGGCCGCTTGGCCAGCGAACGCGCCAGCGCCACGCGCTGCTGCTGGCCGCCGGAGAGTTGATGCGGCTTGCGCCTGGCCAGGCTGCCGAGCTGCACCAGCTCCAGCATCTCGCCCACGCGCGCCGCGATTGCGGCCTTGGGCAGGGCTTCCTGCTTCAGTCCAAAGGCGATGTTCTGCTCCACGCTCATATGCGGAAACAGCGCATACGACTGGAACATCATGTTGATCGGGCGCTCGTACGGTGGCAGCGCGTCGATCGGCTGGGCATCGAGGACGATGCGGCCCTTGGTCGGCCGCTCGAAGCCGGCCAGGCAGCGCAGCAAGGTGGACTTGCCGCTGCCCGAGCCGCCCAGCAACGCGAAGATTTCGCCCTTGCGGATCTGCAGGCTGACTTCGTCGACCGCGACGACGCCGTCGAACTCCTTGCGGACCTCGCTGATGCTCAGATAGGCGTTGTCGCCAGCGGAAAGCGGCGCCGCTGCGGCCTGGGTAAGTGCCATGAACCCTCTCGTTTGCGAAGCGTGGCCCGGCAATGACTGTGCACCGCAAGACGCCGGGGCCGCCAGTGCCCGGTGCGAATGTCGGCACCGGTCCCCTTCAGTTCAATCGCGTGCTCTGCCACCAGCTGACGCCGACGCGGCATGTCTGATGCGCACCTGCCAGCGCGGGTAGCGCAGCTTGGCAGCACCCTGCCAGGACCACGTGCCCATGCCCGCCGCGACCGGTCGCGATCAGCGTGCCTCCTGCACCGGCGCGCTCCAGCCCAGCCCCAGGCTCTTCTGCAGCGCGACGTAGTTCACCAGCAACTGCACCTGCGCCTGTGCGGCAGCGTCCTGCGCCGACAGCTGCTGGCGTTGCACGTCGAGCAGATCGATCGACGAGGTGGCACCGGCATCGCGGCGTTGCTGCATCAACCCGGCCGAACGCGTTGCCGAGGCTTCGGCCTGCCGCGCCACCACCAGTTGCTTGCGCGCCGAGCCGAAACGCGACAACGCGGAGTTGGCGTCCTGCAACGCCGCCAGCACCGCACCCTCGTAGGCCGCCTCGCGGCCGGCGTTGCCGGCACGCGCCTGCTCCACCTGCGCGCGGGTCTTGCCGAAATCGAAGATCGACCAGCGCAGCATCGGCACCGCCAGCGTGGTCAACGCGTCGGAATTGAAATCGCTGGGCGAACCGGCGACCCAGCTCAGGCCGCCCAGCAAGGTCACTTGCGGGAAATAGCCATTCAACGCCTCGCCGATCTGCGCGCTGGAGGCCGCCAGCTCGCGCTCGGCCTTGCGCACATCGGGGCGGCGACGGATCAGGGCGCCGGCATCGTCCACGCGCACCTGCGTGGGTAGCATCGGCAACGGCTGCGGCGCGCGCAACTGCGCATCCAGCGCGCCGGGCGCGCGCCCCACCATCAGCGCCAGCTGGTCCAGCGCTTCCTGCGATTGCATCTCCAGCGGCAGGCGCTGCGCTTCCTGTTGCTGCACCTGCGTGGCGATCTGCTCGACCTGCAGGTCCGAGGCCGCACCACGCGCGCGGCGCTGCTGAGTCAGGCGCAGGGTCTGCCCGATCTTGTCCAGGTTGGCATCGGCGATCGCCAGCCGTGCCTGCAGGCCGCGGTAGTTGAGGTACACCTGCCCCACTTCGGCCGCCAGCTGCACCTGCGCATCGGCCAGCTCGGCTTCCGAGGCCTGCGCCTGCGCCAGGGCGCCTTCGGCGGCGCGACGGCGGCGGCCAAAGAAATCCAGCTCCCAGCTGGCATCGAAACCGGCGCTGTAGATCTGGGTCTTTTCCAGATCCAGCGCCTCGCTGCCCTGGGCCGGTGGCTGGCCGTTCTGGCCATTCTGCAAGCCGCCCAGCGTATCGACGATGGTCTGCGGCGGCTCGGCGTACGCATACACCGCGCTGGCATTGAGCTTGGGCAGGCGCTCGGCACGGCGCTGGCTGGCCAGTGCGCGGTTGGCGCGCAGCCGCGCCTGCGCCGCGCGCAGGTTGGGGCTGTCGGCCAGGGCCTGGGTGACCAGCTGGGTGAGGGTCGGGTCGTGCAACTCCTCCCACCAGTGATTCAGCGGCGCGGCAGCGACCACGTCGGCGCCACTGGCGCGATGCAATGCGGGCGCCTGCATCGCCGCATCGGCCACTGCCGGCGCCTTGGTGTAGTTGGGACCCAGCATGCAGCCGCCGAGCAGGACCACGCTCAACGCCGCGGCCAGCGGCATGCGGATCAGGCGCATGGAATCAGTGCATTGCAAGGTGCGCCCCCTTGGGTAACGGCTTGAGCAAAAAGGCCAGCGGAATCGTGCAGACCACGATCACGCCGAAGATCCAGAACAGATCGCTATAGGTCATCACCAGGGCCTGCTGTTGCACCAGCCGCGCCAGCTGCGCAACCGAGCGAATGGCCGCCTCGCCGCCGGCGCTGCCCTGCATCTGCGCGGTCAGGCCGGAAAGAAAATCCTGCGCGCGCGAGGAATTGGCAGTGATCGCACTGCCGATGGTTTCGGTATGGAAGGTCATGCGGCGCTCCTGGAAGGTGGAGATCAGCGCAAGCCCCACCGAGCCGCCCAGGTTGCGGCCGGCATTGAACAGGCCGGACGCATCGCCGGCCAGTTCGGGCGGCACAGACGAAATGGCCGCCTGGTTCAACGACATCATCGCCAGCGCCAGGCCGCAACCCTGCAACAACTGGCCGGCGACAAAATGCATGCCGACGGTGTCGGCGGTCAACGACAGATTGGCAAAGCAGGCTGCGGCAAAACAGATCAGCCCGGCGATCACCAGGATGCGCACGTCCACCACCTCCAGCAGCTTGGGCATCATCGGCATCAGCAGCACGGTCGGCAGGCCCGACAGCAGCAGCACGTAGCCGGCCTGCTCGGTGTTGTAGCCGGAGATCACCGCCAGGAACTGCGGGATCATGTACATGACGCCGAACAGGATCATGCCCACCGCCATGATCATCACGAACACCGCGCCGAAACTGCGGTGCAGCAGCAGCGACAGGTGGATCACCGGCGGCCGTTTGCGGAACTGGCCCACGACCAGTGCAGCAAATCCGCTGAGCGCGATCACGCTGAGCGTGTTGATCTCGCTGGATTCGAACCAGCGCTCGCGCTGGCCCTCTTCCAGCACCACGGTGAGCCCGCCCAGGCCGGCGGTCAGGCCGTAGATACCCAGCCAGTCGGCATTGAGCAGGCCGGCCCAATCGCCTTTCTCATGCTTGAGGCCGAGCAGCAGCAAGGCCACCAGGCCAACGCAGATCGGCACGTTGATGAAAAACGCATAGTGCCAGCTGACGTTTTCGGTGAGCCAGCCGCCGAGCAGCGGGCCGATCACCGGGCCCATGATCACGGTCATGCCGAACAGGGCGGTGCCCATGGTCTGCTGACTGGGCGGCAGGCGCGTGGCGACGATGGTCAGCGCGGTGGGAATCAGCGCACCACCGGCCAGGCCCTGCCCCACGCGGCCGATGATCATCATCGTCAACGAGGTCGACAGCCCGCACACCACCGAAAACGCGGTGAACATCACCGCGCAGATCAGCAGGAAGTTGCGCAGGCCCAGCGTGCGCACGAACCAGCCGGTCAGCGGGATCATGATGATCTCGGCCACCAGATACGCGGTGGAGATCCAGGTGCCTTCGGTGCCGCTGGCGCCGACCTCGCCCTGGATGGTGGGCAGCGCCGCATTGACGATGGAGATGTCCAGCGTCGCCATGAACGAGCCGATGGTGCCAGCCAGCACCGCCAGCCAGGCGCCCGGCTCGGCCTTCTCGCGTTGCGCGCTGCCGCCGGCACGCGGGCCGGTGGCCGCCGCTGCACTCACTGCGCGCGCTCCTGCGCCTGCACGCGATCGGATTCCTCCTCGGCCCGTTGCTTGGCGTCCTTGGCCGAGCGCGTGTCCACGGTGACCTCGACCGACATGCCCGGCACCAGCACCTTGCGCGCCTCCTCGCCGGCCAGCACGCGGATGCGCACCGGCACGCGCTGCACCACCTTGGTGAAGTTGCCAGTGGCATTTTCCGGCGGCAGCAGTGCGAACTGCGAGCCGGTCCCCGGCGACAGGCTCTCGACCTTGCCGTGCAGCGTGACGCCCGACAAGGCATCGACCTCGATTTCGGCCGGCTGGCCAGGACGCATCAGGCCGACCTGGGTTTCCTTGAAATTGGCGATCAGGTACAGCGATTCCTGCGGCACGATGGTCATGGTGCGGGTACCCGCCCCGAGGAACTGGCCGACCTGCACGGTCTTGTCGCCGACGCGGCCGTGGATGCGGCTGGTCAGCAAGGTGTCTTCCACCGCCACGCGGGCCTGGTCGGCGTCGGCAGTGGCCTGCTTGACGCCGGCCTGGGCCTGTTCCAGTTGCGCGTTACTGGCCAGGATCTGGCTTTGCGCACCCTTGGCCTGCGCCTGCGCGGCCTGGTACTGCGCGCGTGCGCGTTGCAGTTCGTGCTGCAGGCTTTCCTGGTGTTCGTGGGTGTCCGCGCCAGAGGCGGCCAACGGCGCGAAGCGCTTCACTTCGGCCTGGGCAAACGTCAGGCTCGCCGCTGCCGAGCTCACCTGGCTACGTGCCTGCACCAGCGCCGACTCCTGTGCGGAGACATTAGCGGTGGCAGCGGCGATATCGGCCTGGCGCGCGGCGATTGCGGCTTCGGCCTGCTGCAGCGTGGCCTGATAGGTACGGTCGTCGATCTGCAGCAGCGGCTGGCCGGCCTCCACGATCTGGTTGTCGCTCACCATCACCTTGGTCACGTAGCCGCTGACCCGCGGCGCCACGGCGACCGAATCGGCCTGCAGGTAGGCGTTGTTGGTGTCCTGCATGTAGCGGCCCTTGATCAGGTAATAGGCCAGCCAGATCACCAGCAGCACCACCACCAGCACCCCGACCACGATCAGCGTCCACTTGACCTTGGGATTCTTCAACGGCGAGGGCTTGGGTGGCTCCTGCTCGTTGTGCGCGCCGCTGCCTTGCGCATCCGTGCCCGAAGGCTGGCCGTCGTTGGACTGCTGGTCGTGATTGCTCAAGGTGGGGTGTCCTGTGTCGTGGGCGAGGCGCGCGCGACGACGGGGCCGCATCAGCGGTTCGGCGAAGGCGGCGCAACCATACAATTATTTGAACCGCCCGGTACAGATTGCGTGATGACCGCAGTCAGCGTCCGCTCGGACTTCCGGACAAACGCCGGCGGACGCTCCTACAGGAATAAAACAGCGATGGCGGCTGTCAGCGCCCGGTCTTGATCTCGGTCCACAGCCGCGTATACAGCCGGTCCACCTCGGGCGGATTGATCGCATAGGTGAACATCCGGGCGGTCACCTCCGGCGGCGGGTAGATGGTGGGGTCGTTGCGGATCGCCGCGTCCACCAGCGGCGTGGCGGTGCGCACCGGGTTGGCGTAGTGGATGAAGTTGCTGTTGGCCGCGGCCACTTCCGGCTTCAACAGATAATTGATGAAGGCGTAGGCGTTGTCCGGGTGCTTGGCGTCCTTGGGAATGGCCAGCATGTCGAACCACTGCGGCGCGCCTTCCTTGGGGATTGCGTAGGCCACCTTGATGCCGTTGCCGGCTTCCACCGCGCGGTCGCGCGCCTGGATGATGTCGCCCGACCAGCCCACCGCCAGGCAGGTGTTGCCGTTGGCCAGCGAGGTCACGTACTGGCTGGAATGAAAGTTCTGCACATACGGGCGGATCGTCTTGATCAGCGCGGCGGCCTTTTCGATGTCGGCCGGTGCGCTGCTGTGCGGATCCAGGCCCAGGTAGTTGAGCGCGATCGGAATCAGGTCCGAGGGCGTGTCCAGCAGGGTCACGCCGCAGTCCTTCAATCTGGACAGGTTTTCCGGCTTGAACACCAGATCCCAGCTGTTGGCGACCTCGGTGCTGCCGAAGATCGCCTTGAGCTTGTCCACGTTGTAGCCGATGCCGGTGGTGCCGATCATGTACGGCACGCCATAGGCATTGCCCGGATCCTGCGTGGCGATGCGCCGCATGATGTCCGGGTCCAGATTGGCCAGATTGGGGATCTTGCCCTTGTCCAGCGGCAGGAACACGCCGGCCTGGATCTGCCTGCCGAAGAAGTTCAGCGTTGGCACCACCACGTCATAGTCGCTGCCACCGGCGAGCAGCTTGGTTTCCACCATCTCGTCGCTGTCGAACACGTCGTAGGTGACCTTGATGCCGGTGCTCTTTTCGAACGCGGGAATGGTGTCTTCGGCGATGTAGTCCGAATAGTTGTAGACATTGAGCACCTTGGCCTGCGCCTCGGCGTCGCCGGGCGCATTGCGGCCACCGCAGGCGGCCAGCAAGGTGGTGGACAGCGTCAGGGCGAGCAGTCGCAGCGTCATGCGGGTCTCCAGGGCAGCGCGATCAGGGCGGGCCGGTGTACGGCCGGTCGGAGGTCCAGCCTACCCATGGTGTTTGTGTTTGCACAGCGTGGCGTGGCGCAATTCCCGCGTGCGCTGCGGCAGGCGGGCACGGCCGATGCCGGAATCGCACCGGCCCGCCGCCCTTTGCACATGCGCGCGAGACCTTCAGCCTCGGGAGCTGCGCCGGCAGGGCTTACGCCGCGCCGACGCCCAGCGCCTGCGCGGTATCGTCCAGCGCCGCCCAGGCCTTGTCGAACAGTTCGTCGACCTGTTCGCGGGTGATGATCAACGGCGGCGACAGCAGCATGGCGTCATGGGTGGCACGCAGGATCAGCCCGCGCCGCAGCGCGAAATCGCGGCACAGGGCGCCAACCCGTCCGCGCTCGGGAAAGTAGACGCCGCGCCGGCGTTTGTCCGGCACCAATTCCAGTGCCCCGACCAGCCCGGCGATACGCGCCTCCCCCACCAGCCGGTGTTCGCCCAGCTCGGCCCAGCGCTGCGCCAGATTCGGCGCGATGTGGGTGCGCGCGCGTTCCACGATGCCCTCGTCCTGCAGCAGGCGCAGGTTCTCCAGTGCCACCGCCGCGCAGACCGGATGCCCCGCATAGGTGCCGCCATGCGCCAACTCGCCGCCCTGCGCCTTGAGCACACCGGCCACGCGATCGTTGAACATTGCCGCTGCCAACGGGATGTAGCCGGAGGTGATGCCCTTGGCCAGCGTCATCACGTCGGGCTGGAAGCCGTAATACTCCGCACCGAACCAGGCACCGGTACGCCCGAACCCGCAGATTACCTCGTCGGCTACCAGCAGCACGTCGTAGCGCCGGCAGATGCGTTCGATTTCCGGCCAGTAACTGCGCGGCGGGATGTACACCCCGATCGCGCCCATGATCGGTTCGCCGATGAACGCCGCCACCTGCTCCGGCCCGAGCTGCAGAATCCGGTCTTCCAGCCGACGTGCCGCCAGCAGTCCGTAGGCCTCGGGGTCCATGTCGCCGCCATCGCCGAAGTGATACGGCGGCGCGATGTGGTGGATATCCGGGATCGGCAAGCCGCCCTGCCTGTGCATGCCTTTCATGCCACCCAGGCTGGCACCGGCCATGGTGGTGCCGTGGTAACCGTCGTGACGGCCGATGAAGATGCGTTTTGCCGGCTGCCCCTGTACCGCCCAGAAATGCCGCACCAAGCGCAGGATGGTGTCGTTGGCCTCCGACCCGGAGTTGGCGAAGAACGCGTGGTTCAGATCGCCCGGCGCCAGCTCCGCCAGCTTGGCGGCCAGATGGATGGTGGGCTCGGTGGTGCACTGGAAGAAGCTGTTGTAGTAGGCCAGCTGTTCCATCTGCCGCGCTGCGGCCTGCGCCAGCTCGGTGCGCCCGTAGCCTACATTCACGCACCACAGGCCGCCGAACGCATCCAGCAGCTTGTTGCCCTGCGCGTCCCAGACATACACGCCCTCGCCGCGGGTCAGGATGCGCGTGCCCTGCTCGGCCAATGCCGCGTTGTCGTTGAACGGATGCAGGTGATGGGCGGCATCGAGTTGCTGCAGGGTTTTCAACGCGGTGGGGTGCACGGCTTGCTCCGGAAGGTGGCTCACGCCAGTGGCGCGAATGCAGTGGCGTTATAAAAAGCAGCTGGCGCAGAACGCGTCGGACGCCAGCAGTGCACGTGGGTTCGAGCCATTGCCAGACAACCTCCCCTCATCCGCCCTTCGGGCACTTTCTCCCGGTGGGAGAAGGGAACGGTGTGGCACGCTGCGCGACGCGCATACGCCTTACACATTCAACAACAGGAACTCGCGCTCCCACGAACTGATCACCCGGAAGAAGGTCTCGTATTCCTTCCGTTTCACCGAGATATAGGCGCGCACGAAGCGCTGCCCCAGCATGTCCTGCAAGGCCTCGCAGCCCTCCAGTCCGTCCAGTGCCTCGCCCAGCGAGCGTGGCAGATCGTAGCCCTGCTCCTTACCGTTGCTGCTGATCGGCGCGGTCGGCTCGAGCTTCTCGCGGATGCCGAGCAACCCGCAGGCCAGGGTCGCCGCCATTGCCAGATACGGGTTGGCGTCGGAGCCGGCAAAGCGGCTTTCCACCCGCATGTTCTGTGGTGCATCGATCGGCACGCGCAGCCCGCAGGTGCGATTGTCGAAGCCCCATAGCACATTGCTCGGCGAGACCTCGCCGAACATCAGCCGCCGGTAGGAATTGACGTTGGGCGCCAGCAGCCCCATCGCCATCGGAATGTACTTCTGCAGGCCACCCAGATAATGCGCGAAGGTGTCGCTGAAGCCGCCCTCGCGTTTGCCGCTGAACACGTTCTTGCCGGTGCCGGCATGCAGCAGGCTCTGGTGGATGTGCATCGCACTGCCCGGCTCGGTCTCCATCGGCTTGGCCAGGAACGTCGCATAGACGCCATGCCGCAGCGCGGCCTCGCGCATGGTGCGCTTGAACAGAAACACCTGGTCCGCGCGCGAGAGCGCATCGGCATGGGTGAAGTTGACCTCCAGCTGCGCGGCGCCGGATTCGTGGATCAGCGTATCCACGTCCAGCTCCATCGCATCGCAGTAGTCGTACATCAGGTCCAGGATCGGGTCGAACTCGTTGACCGCATCGATCGAATACGACTGCCGCGCCGTCTCCGGACGCCCCGAGCGCCCTGCCGGTGGCAGCAACGGGAAATCCGGATCGGTGTTCTTCTGCACCAGGAAGAATTCCAGCTCCGGCGCCACCACCGGTTGCAGCCTGGCTTCGGCATACGCCTCCAGCACGCGCCGCAGCACATTGCGCGGGGCAAGCTCATGCGGCTGCCCATCCTTGGTGTAGCAGTCGTGGATGACCTGCGCGGTGGGGTCGGCTGCCCACGGCACCATGCGCACGGTGGACGCATCCGGACGCAGATGCATGTCCGAATCCGATGGCGAGGTCAGCGCGTAATAGTCGTCCGGGAAATCGCCGGTGACGGTGGTGGCGAAGATGCCTTCCGGCAGGCGGGTGCCGTAGTCGTGCGAGAACTTGTCGGCCGGAATGATCTTGCCGCGTGCGTTGCCGGTGATGTCCGGCACCAGGCACTCGACCTCGGTGATGTGGCGCTCCTTGAGCCAGCGGCGCAGCGCGCTCTCGGGCTGCTTGGGCGTGGATGTGCGCGAACGTGTGCGGATGGACATGCAACCTCACTGACCGCGTCGGGCGGCATATTGGCGACAGGCCTCGCCGAAGGCCTGGAAGATGGCACGGTAGAACGGATGCTGTGTGACACGCCACTCCGGGTGCCACTGCACCGCCAGCAGGAAGCCCGGCCCGGGGCCGCGAAAGGCTTCGATCAGGCCATCCGGCGCGGTCGCCTCGATCAGCAGGCCGTCGGCCAGCCGCGCAATGCCCTGCCCGTGCAGCGAGTTCACCGCCACCTGCGCGCTGTCGCTGATGCCGGCCAGCAGGCCGCCGGCCTGCAGCTGCACCGGATGCGCCGGGCCGTACTGCGTGTCCAGCGGCGCGGCGCGGTCCTCGCGGTGATCGGCCAGACCGGGCACGTCATGCACGCGCTGATGCAGGCGCCCGCCCAGCGCCACGTTGACCTCCTGCAGCCCGCGGCAGATCGCCAGCACCGGCAGGCCGCGCGCAAGTGCCTGCGGAATCAGCCCGAGGCTGGTGGCATCGCGCGCCGGGTCGTGCGGATTGCCCTCCCAGCTCGGCTCGTCGCTGTAGTGATGCGGCTCCACATTGCTCACCGCGCCGGTCAGCAACAGGCCATCCAGGCGATCCAGCCAGACGCCCGCATCCAGCGCCGGCTGCAGGCTCGGCAACAGCACCGGCATTGCGCCGGCCGCGTCCACTACCGCTCGGATGTATTTTTCGCCGGTGGCCAGGAACGGATGCGGCCCTTGCTGGATGCGATCGGTCGGCAACCCGACCAGGGGAACGACAGCCATGGGGATATCCCGGTTGTACGCGGCAGGGAAACGGGTGCGCTCACCGTCAGGCAGGCGCTGGCAACGTGCAGGCCACTGGGTGGCGCGCGTTTGCAATCGTGCGCGGCATTGCATGCGTTCGATCGCAACGCAACGTCAGCGTGTCTTCGCCACGGGTTGAGGGTATGTCGTGGATGCCTGCGAACTTACCGCGCAGCCAGCGGCATTGCCAGGGTCGGCACGCGCACGATTGCGAAAGATCACGTGCGCTTTGCTAGTCTGGGCAGCGACCCTGCAGGTGGTGCCCATGGTTTCCGAGAACTCCGTCGCGTGCTTGCCCGCCACCGATGCCGCCACGCTGGCGCGGATCGATGGCTGCGAGGCGGTCGACCTGCTGTTGCCCGACACCAATGGCGTGCTGCGTGGCAAACGCGTGACAGCCGAGGTCCTGGGCAAGATCTATCGCGACGGGGTGTGCCTGCCGATGTCGCTGATCGCCACCGACATCACCGGCAATACCGTCGAAGAAACCGGGCTGGGCTATGCCATCGGCGATGCCGATCGCATCTGCCGGCCAATTGCAGGCTCGCTGCGCCCGGTGCCGTGGGCACCGCGGCCGATGGCACAGCTGCTGCTCGCGATGCATCAGCCGGACGGCAGCGTGTTCGAGGTCGCGCCGCGTGCGGTCCTGCAGCGCGTGCTACACGGCTTTGCCGCGCTCGGCCTGACACCGGTGATTGCGGTGGAACTGGAGTTCTACCTGTTCGATGCGGTGCCCGATGCACAGGGGCGTCCGCAAACACCGCGCGACCCGCAGACCGGCGCGCGCAGCGACAGTACCCAGGTGTATTCGCTGCAGGACCTGGACGACCAGCGCACGTTCACCGACGCGGTCACCGCCGCCTGCCGGCAGCAAGGCATCCCGGCCGACACCGCCGTGGCCGAGTACGCGCCCGGCCAGTTCGAAATCAACCTGCAGCATCGTGCCGATGCGGTGCCCGCCTGCGACGAGGCACTCCTGCTCAAGCGCACCATCAAGGCGATTGCGCAGCAGCAGGGCAAGCTCGCAAGCTTCATGGCCAAGCCGTTTCCCGGCCAGGCCGGCAGCGGCCTCCACCTGCACGTGAGCCTGCTCGATGCCGACGGGCACAACGTGTTTGCCGGCAACGTCGATGTGCCCGCCGACCGCCTGCGCCATGCCATCGCCGGCCTGCAGCGGCATGCCGATGCCTCGCTGCTGATGTTCGCGCCGCACGCCAACAGTTACCGCAGGTTCGTCAGCAACGCCTTCGTGCCACTGGATGCAAGCTGGGGCTTCAACAACCGCACCGTGGCGCTGCGCATCCCGCACAGCGATGCACGCAACACCCGCATCGAACACCGCATCGCCGGCGCCGATGCCAACCCGTACCTGGCCGCCGCCGCCGTGCTTGCCGCCATGCTGGACGGCCTGCAACACCCCGGCGAGCCCACCGCGCCAGTCACCGGCAATGCCTATGCGCAATCGGTGTTCCGGCCGCGCACCTGGCAGGGCGCAGTGGATGCATTCGGCGCCAGCGACTTCGTCGGCGCGCAGTTCGGCAGCCAGTTCCAGCATGTATTCGGCCAGCAGAAACAGCGCGAGCTGCTCGACTACCAGGCGCTGGTGCCGGATCTGGACTACGCCCGGTATCTGCGAATCGTCTGATGGACGGCCCGGGTACGCCCCTGCCGCCTGCCGATCCGCCGGGCAATGGCTATCCCGACAGCTGGTACGCGCGCAGCACGCCGGCCTTGCCGGAGCAACCGCGCCTGCAGGGCGCCGCACGTGCCGATGCCTGCATCCTCGGCGCCGGCTACACCGGCCTCACCGCCGCGCTCGCCCTGGCCGAGGCCGGCTACTCCGTCATCGTGCTCGAAGCCAGGCGCATCGGCTGGGGCGCCTCCGGGCGCAACGGCGGCCAGGCCATCGTCGGCTACGGCTGCGAGCAGGACACGCTGGAAGCGCTGGTCGGCGATGCCGACGCGCGGCTGCTGTTCGACTTCTCGCGCGACGGCATGCGCCTGCTGCGCGCGCGCATTGCGCGTCATGCCATCGCGTGCGACTGGCGCGACGGTCACGCCCATGTGCCGCTGAAACCGCGCCAGGTGCAGGCCCTGCAGCACGGCATCGTGCGGATGGCCGAGCGCTATGACTACCCGCTGGAATGGTGGGACCGCGCGCGTACCCGGCAGGTGCTGGACAGCCCGCTCTACCTGGGCGCGATGTTCGACCCGGCCAGCGGCCATCTGCATCCGCTGGCCTATGCACTGGGCCTGGCACGCGCAGCGCTGGCGGCTGGCGTGCGCATCCACGAGGCCTCGGCGGTGTCCCGCCTGGAACATGGCGCGCGCGTGACGATGCAGACCGACCAGGGCAGCGTCAGCGCCGACTTCGGGGTGATCGCCGGAAACGCCCTGCTGCAGGGCATTTCCACAACGCTGGAACGCCACATCATGCCGGTCGGCACCTATGTCGGCGCGACGCCGCCGCTGGGCGCAGCCCGCGCGCGCGCGCTGATCGCCAACGACATGGCGGTCGCCGACACCAACTGGGCACTGGATTATTACCGGCTCAGCGCCGACCACCGGCTGCTGTTCGGCGGACGCGCCAGCTACTCATCGCGCCCGCCCCCCGGGCTGGATCGGTTGATGACCCGGCGCATGCACACGGTCTTTCCGCAACTGCACGACGTGCCGCTGGAAACGCTGTGGGGCGGTTACGTGGACATCTCGCGCAATCGCGCCCCGCACTGGGGACGGCTGGGGTCCAACGTGTATTTCGCCCAGGGATTCTCCGGGCATGGCGTCGCCGCCACCGGGCTGGCCGGCCAGGTCATCGCCGAGGCCATCGCCGGCCAGAGCCAACGGCTGGACGTGTTCGCGCGCATTCCGCATCGGCCCTTCCCCGGTGGGCGCCTGCTGCGTACCCCGCTGCTGGTGGCCGCGATGAGCTGGTACCGGCTGCGCGATGCATTGTGGTGAGAGGGGCGCGGTCTTGGGCACTTTGAGACGCGGCGCTCAAGTTTTGGCGAACCGGGCCGTTAGCCGGTAGGACGGTTCGATCCGCACGGCCAGCCGATGTCCCCAGGTACCCTACATCGCAATAGCGAAAGCGCAGTCCTGCCGCAACGCGTGTTGCTGGTGGAGAACTCGCGCACCTTCACCAGCATGCTGCGCGAAGCCATCGAGCAACGTGTGGAACTGCCGGTCACGGTCGTGTCGACCCTGGCGGAAGCGGCCCGCGTACTGGACGAAGAAGATGGTTGGTTTCTGGTTCTGACCGGTCTGGTGCTGGTGGACGGCGACCGCGACAAGGTCGTGGAATTTTTCCTTTCGCGCAAACTGCCCACCGTGGTGGTCAGCGGCGTCTATGACGAGGACCTGCGCCAGCGCGTGCTGCAGCAGCAGATCATCGATTACGTGCTCAAGAACGCGCCCGGCAGCATCGAGTATCTGGCCTGGCTGGTGCAGCGCCTGGAACGCAACCGCCGCATCGCGGCGCTGGTGGTGGACGATTCCCTGTCCGCACGGACCTATGCGGCCGCGTTGTTGTCCATGTACGGCTACCGCGTGGTGCTGGCGGCCGACGGTGCGGCCGGCCTGCAGGCGATCGAGCGCGATCCCGGTATCCGCCTGACCATCGTCGACCAGGAAATGCCCGGTATGGAAGGGGTGGAATTCACCCGCCGGCTGCGCGCGATCCGTTCGCGCGACAAGGTCGCGGTGATCGGCATCTCTGGCAACAGCGATTCGTCGCTGATCCCGCGCTTCCTGAAAAATGGCGCCAACGACTTCCTGCGCAAGCCGTTTTCGCGCGAAGAATTCTTCTGCCGCGTATCGCAGAATGTGGACCAGCTGGAACTGATCGGCACGCTGCAGGACCTGGCCACCCGCGACTTCCTCACCGGCCTGCCCAACCGGCGCTATTTCCTGGAACAGAGCCAGCGGGTGATCCCTACCCTGCTGTCGCAGGAGCAGACGGTCACCGCGGCGATGCTGGATATCGACCACTTCAAGCACATCAACGACACCTGGGGCCACGAAGCCGGCGACCAGGCGCTGCGGGCGGTGGCCGCATCGGTCTCCAGCCATGCGCGGCCGCAGGATCTGGTGGCACGTTTCGGCGGCGAGGAATTCTGCCTGCTGGTGCCGGGGCTGGATGCCGCCAACGCCACCAGTTACTTCGAAACCCTGCGCGAGCGCATCAGCGCGCTGCGCGTGCGGATCGGCAATGAAACCCTCAGCATGACGGTGAGCATCGGCGTGTGCATCGCCACCGAAGACGGCCAGTCGCTGCACCACCTGCTGGGCGAAGCGGACAAATACCTGTACCTGGCCAAGGCCGGCGGTCGCAACCAGGTGCGCCTAGCCAGCTGAGCCGCGTCGGCTCCGCCGCCGCGCTGGCTAGGTTGAAATCGCCGATGCCGAACGACGCCGCATCGCACGTGCGGCCATCAACGCCACCAGGCTCAGTACCGCAGCGCCGCCCAGATACTGCCCCACCGCCTGCACGCCAAAGCGCGCGGCCAGTTGCGTGGCCACGTACGGCGCCGGCGCCGCACCGAGAATGCTGGCCAGGTTGAACGACAGCGAGGCACCGGTGTAGCGCACCTCGGTGGGATACAGCTCGGCCAGCAACGTGCCGCAGGGGCCGTAGGTCAGGCCCATGAAGAAGAACCCCAGTGCCAGGAATGCGAGCACCTGCAACGGGTGATTGGCCTGGAACAGCGGCGCGAACGCCAACCCGAACGCAATGATTGCAACACTGGCCAGCATCATCGCCAGCGGCGCACCATGCCGGTCGCCAAACCTTGCCGAGAGCGGGATGCCGATCGCGAAAAATACGATGCCGGCCATCTGCAACAACAGGAATTGCTCCTTGTCGTAGCCCAGGGTCTTGGTGCCGTAACCCAGCGCGAATACCGTCATCAGATAGAACAGCACGAAGGTGGCGAACGCGCCCAGCGTGCCGATGATCAGTGCCGACCAGTGCTGCGAGATCACCGTGCCCAAGGGCAGGCGCACACGGGTCTTGCGGTCCAGGGCCTTCTGGAAATCCGGCGTCTCGGTGATGCTCAGGCGTACCCACAAACCGGTCAGCACCAACAGCGCGCTGGCCAGGAACGGCACCCGCCAGCCCCATTGCATGAACTGCGCATCGTCGAGCACCGCGCCCATGCCGAGAAAGGTGCCGGTGGACAGCAGAAAGCCCAGTGGCGCACCCAACTGCGGAAACATGCCGTACCACACGCGCTTGCCCGGCGGTGCATTTTCGGTGGCAAGCAGCACGGCCCCGCCCCACTCACCGCCCAGACCCAGGCCCTGGCCGAAGCGACACAAGGCCAGCAGCGCTGGTGCGAACACGCCGATCTGGGCGTAGCTGGGCAGCAAGCCGATCGCCACGGTGGACAGGCCCATCGTCAGCAGCGCCGCCACCAGGGTGGCCTTGCGCCCGATCCGGTCACCGAAGTGGCCGAACACCGCCGAGCCCACCGGCCGCGCGACGAAGGCCACTGCAAACGTCGCCAGCGACTGCAGCATCGCCGCGCTGCCATCGCCCGCCGGAAAGAACAGCGTCGGGAACACCAGCACCGCGGCGGTGGCGTAGATATAGAAATCGAAAAACTCGATCGTGGTGCCGATCAGGCTGGCGAACAGCACGCGCGCAGGCGAATTGATGGGAGCAGCGAGCGGCGCGGCAGCAGTCATCGTTGATCGGCTTCCAGACAAGACAGGACAGCCGATTCTGGCAGATTGCAGCAAGGGTTTGCGCAGGTCCACCGGTGGGTAAAAAGTTACAGACGTGACCTCCGGCCCAGGTGGGCCATGTCAGCCTCAGTTCTGGCAGTGACCGACAGAGCGCGGCGCGTTCTCTTCACCGAGGATTGATCGCGCCGAAAATGCGTCGGTTGCAGAGCGGCGGGTCTGCGACTTGGCTGTAGAGCTCTTGTCTGCTCGCCACAGCAGGACACGCCGCAAGTCCGCTCTGGGTATATCGCTAACTCCCGAAATTCCGCTTATTTTAGGGTGGTCGTCAGACAATGCGGATAGATCACTGACAGAGCGGTTGGTCAGCTATTTGGCTGCAAGGCCCTTGCCGGCCCACCATCGCGGGACACGCCGCAAGTACGTCCATGTAGGCTCCGGCGCGGCATCCATGCCGCTCAGGGTCCCGCGACGGTGGGCCGGCAAGGACCAGTCGAGATGGTCGGTACGTCACGTAGAGCAGTGCTGGGTGCGCCTTGTTCGATCGTGAAGCATCGCCTCCACGTCTGATGCGCACCGCGCGACAGACAGCTCTTCAAATGAGCGCCGACCAACGGTCTGGTGCGGTGCCCTCACCGATTGCGGGACCGTGTGTCGGCATGGATGCCGCCACACACGGTCCCCAGGGACGGGTTCACAGCGTGTCCCGCACGCGGTGGGCCCGTCCTGGGGCTCGACGCTGCGAGTGTGCTGCAGGGCCCTTGCCCGCCCACCATCGCAGGACACGCCGCAAGTACGTCCGTGTAGGCTCTTACGCGGCATCCATGCCGCGTAAGGTCCCGCGACGGTGAGCGGACAAGGACCTGTCGAGACACTCGGTGTGTTTGGCTGCAAGCAAAGCACGGCCTGCGTTGTTCGGATCAGGTTGCGTCTGATCAAGCTTTCCGTGCAGGTGAAGAGGCTTCAGTCTCCCGCCTTCCTCAGCCGGGAACTGACAGCAAGTTGCTCAGTCGCCGTGCGGCGCTTGTGCGATTGCACGCTGCGCATGCGCAGCGCGCCCGGCATCCGTCAGCACCGCGAATTGGCGCTCGCCGCGGTTTTCCACCTGGATCCAGCCCGGACCGGGGTGACCGTCCAGGCTGGCGCTGCCCAACCAGGCCAGGGTGCGCAGCAGGACGCTCATGCGCACGCCCAGCTGCTTGCACAACCGGGCCAGCGACACGCCCTCCGGCGTGTCGGCCAACGCAACAAGCAACTGCGCGGTGAGCTGTGGATCAGCGGACAAGCACCGCTCCGATGTCGCGCGGCGCCGCATCGGCGGTTTCGGCGCGGTGCGGCAGCACGATCACCGGAATCGACTTGGAGGTGGGCGTACGCGCTTCGTCGGCGAAGCTGGACAGCGGCACCAATGCGTTGGTTTCCGGGTAGTACGCTGCCAGGCAGCCGCGCGGGATGTTGTAGTCCACCAGCAGGAAGCGGCGTGCCTCACGATGCACACCGTCCTCGCACAGGCTCTCCAGGTCCACCCAATCGCCGGCCTTCATGTTCAATGCCGCGATGTCCGCACCATTGATGAAAAGCACGCGGCGCTCGCCGAACACGCCGCGGTAGCGGTCGTCCAGCCCATAGATGGTGGTGTTGTATTGATCGTGCGAGCGCGTGGTGGCCAGCGTAAACACCATCTGCCCGGTGTGGCTGCGACGCGCACGATGAATCGGGTTGTCGGTCGGCACCGCGTGTGGCTTGAACACCGCGCGCTTCTCCGGCGTCACCCACTGGCGATCACGCGCGGTGTTGGACAGACGGAAACCGCCCGGCACGCGCACGCGCTGGTTGAAGTCGGCAAAATCCGGGAAGACCTGTGCGATCAGATCGCGTACGCGGTCGTAGTCGCCCACCAGCCAGCGCCAGCGGATCGCGCTGCGCGCGCCCAGCGTTGCCTCGGCCAGGCGTGCCACGATCGCCGGCTCGGACAGCAGGTCCGGCGAGGCCGGTGGGTTGATGCCGGCCGACAGGTGCACCATGCTCATCGAATCCTCCACCGTCACGCCTTGCGGGCCGGCGTCCTGGATGTCGATTTCGGTACGGCCCAGGCATGGCAGGATCAGCGCATCGCGGCCATGCACCAGATGGCTGCGATTGAGCTTGGTGGTCACATGCACGGTGAGTTCGCAGTTGCGCAGCGCGCGGTGCGTGGCGTCGGTATCCGGCGTGGCCGCGGCAAAGTTGCCGCCCATCGCGAAGAACACCTTGCCGCGCCCGTCCAGCATCGCTTCGATCGCACCAACGGTGTCGAACCCGTCTTCGCGCGGCGGCGCAAACCCGAACAGCGTCTGCAGCTTGTCCAGGAAGGCGGCCGGCGGTTTCTCGTAGATCATCATCGTGCGGTCGCCCTGCACGTTGCTGTGCCCGCGCACCGGGCACACGCCCGCGCCTGGCCGGCCCAGATGGCCGCGCAGCAGCAGCAGGTTGGTGATCATGTGGATGGTGGCCACCGAATGCTTGTGCTGGGTGATGCCCATGCCCCAGCAGGCAATCACGCGCTCGGCATTGAGATAGAGCTCGCCGGCCTTGCGCAGCGCGGCCTCGTCCAGCCCGGACTCTTCGATGATGGTGTCCCAGGATTCGCCATGCACCTCAGCAGCGAAGGCCTCGAAATTGGCGGTGTGGGCGTGGATGAATTCCAGATCCAGCAAACGCGGCGTGCCATCGCGCTGGGCCTGCGCGTCGCGCTCCAGCACATGCTTGATGATGCCCTTGACCGCGGCCAGGTCGCCGCCGATCTTGAGCTGGAAATAATCCGAGGCGATGCGGGTGGAGCCGTTGTGCAGCATCTCCAGCTTGTCCTGCGGGTCGGCGAACTTTTCCAGCCCGCGCTCGCGCAACGGATTGAATGCCGCGATCGCCGCGCCGCGCTTGGAGGCCTGGCGCAACTCGCCGAGCATGCGCGGGTGATTGGTGCCCGGGTTCTGGCCGAAGATGAAGATCGCATCGGCCAGTTCGAAGTCGTGCAGCGATACGGTGCCCTTGCCCACGCCGATCTGCGAACGCAGCGCAGTGCCGGACGGCTCGTGGCACATGTTCGAGCAGTCCGGGAAGTTGTTGGTGCCGAACTCGCGCACGAACAACTGATACAGGAAGGCCGCCTCGTTGCTGGTGCGCCCGGAGGTGTAGAAGATCGCCTCGTCCGGCGATGCCAGCCCGTTGAGGTGCCCGGCAATCTGCGCAAACGCCGCGTCCCAGCTTACCGGCACGTAGTGATCGGTGGCGGCGTCGTAACGCATCGGCTGGGTCAGCCGGCCCTGCCCTTCCAGCCAGTAGTCGCTGTACTGCGACAACAGGCTGACGCTGTGCGAGGCAAACAGCTCCGGCCCGGCGCGGCGCGCGGTGGATTCGGCGGCAACGGCCTTGGCGCCGTTCTCGCAGAACTCGAAGGTGGAGGTGTGGTCGCGGTCGGGCCAGGCACAGCCGGGGCAGTCGAAACCGTCCGGCTGGTTGGCATGCAGCAGCGTCTTGGCGCCCTGCACCGCGATGTCCTGCTCCATCAGGTGCTTTGCCACCGAGCGCAGTGCGCCCCAGCCGCCAGCGGGATTGTCGTATTGCTGGATGGTCTTCTTGCTCATGCGGGCTCTCCCACGGCGACGCCCAATTCCAGGCGCTGCGGATGGCTGTAAACGACACAATCGTGATTGCGGGCAAACCCGATCAGGGTCAGTCCCGCACTGTCGGCTAGGCTGATCGCCAGCGCGGTCGGCGCCGAAATCGCTGCGAGCAGCGGGATCCGGGCCTGCGCGGCTTTCATGGCCATTTCGTAACTGGCGCGGCTGGTCACCACCGCAAACCCGTGCGATGCATCCACGCGCGCGCGCGCCAGGGCACCGATCAACTTGTCGAGCGCGTTATGCCGGCCGACATCCTCGCGCACGTAACGCACCACCCCCTGCGCATCGGCCCAGCCGGCGGCATGCACCGCGCCGGTCTGTGCGGCGATCGGCTGCTGCGCATGCAGCGCATCCAGTGCCCGCGCCAGGGTCTGCACATCGATCTGCAGCGCGGACTGCAGCACCGGCGGCACACGCAGTACCGCTTCGATCGATTCGTTGCCGCATACCCCGCAACCGCTGCGCCCGTCCAGGTTGCGCCGCCGCTGGTCCAGCGCGGCGGCACGCCCGGGCGGAATCTCGATCTGCAGCGAGGCGCCCTCCAGGAACGTCTCCACCGCCGTCACCCGCAGGTCCTGCGGGTGCTCGACGATGCCTTCGCTCAGCGAGAACCCGAGTGCGAAATCCTCCAGGTCCTCCGGCGTGGCCATCATCACCGCGAACGGCACGCCGTTGTAGTGGAAGGCAACCGGCATTTCCGCCGCCACCATGTCCTGCACCGTGGCGTTGCGGCCGCCGCGGTGGCGGACGACCGTGCGCACCACACTGCCGGCGCGCACGGAACGGGAAGACGAAGTGGTCATCTCATCTCAATGAAACAGCACGAAGGCTTTCTGCAGCGTGACCCAGATGCCCCAGCACATCGGCACGCCGACGGCCAGCCAGGCCAGCGCGACCAGCGCGGGATTGCCGCCGTGCCCGATGCGCGCCATCTGATCCGGCGGCAGGATCGCCTTGCCGCTGCGGTCCACCTTCTCGTGCGCCAGCTGCTTCTCGCGCGCCAGTTCGTCGGGCGTCATGAAGTGACGCGCGGCCACCGGACGCACCAACAGGTTGCAGATCAGACCGAGCACCAACATGCCGGCCAGGATGTACATGGTGGTGTTGTAGACCTGTGACGGCGGGCTGCCGTGGGCCAGCTGGTACTCACGCATGTAGCCGACGACCACCGGGCCGAGAATGCCGGCGGTGGCCCAGGCGGTCAGCAGGCGGCCGTGGATGGCGCCCACCATCTGGGTGCCGAACAGGTCGGCCAGATATGCCGGGATGGTGGCAAAACCGCCGCCGTACATCGACAGGATGATGCAGAAGATGCCCACGAACAGCGCGATGCCGCCCACGCTGCCGGCCGACGGTGCCGCCGCATACAGGCAGATGCCCAGCACGAAGAACAGCGTGTAGGTGTTCTTGCGGCCGAGCTTGTCGGACATGCTGGCCCAGAAGAAGCGGCCGCCGATGTTGAACAGGCTGAGCAGGCCGGTGAAGCCGGCCGCGATGGCCGCGATGCTGGCCAGCTGCGCCGTATCCAGGCTGCCGAAGCCGGCATCCACCCCGATCAGGCGGCCGCCGAACACTTCCTGCAGCATCGGCGAGGACATGCCGATCACGCCGATACCGGCCGACACGTTCAGGCACAGCACGCCCCACAGCAGCCAGAACTGCGGAATGCCCCAGACCTTGCTCACGTGCACATGGTTGGCGGTGATCATGGCGTTGTTGCTGGCCACAGGGGCGGTCCAGCCGGCCGGGGTCCAGCCGCTCGGCGGCACGCGGTAACCGAACGCGCCGGCCATCATGAAGACGAAGTACAGCGCCGCCATCACCAGGAAGGTTTCCATCACGCCCACCGAGGTCGGCGTGGCGAAGTGGCGCATCAGCGCATCGGCCAGGGGGCTGCCGATCATCGCGCCGCCACCGAAGCCCATGATCGCCATGCCGGTCGCCATGCCGCGGCGGTCCGGGAACCATTTGATCAAGGTCGACACCGGCGAGATGTAGCCCAGGCCCAGACCGATGCCGCCGATCACGCCCGAGCCCAGCCACAGCATCCAGATCTGGTGGAAGTGGATGCCGGCCGCCGATATCACCAGCCCGCCGCACCAGCACAGCGCCGAGACCACACCGGCCTTGCGCGGGCCGGCACGTTCCAGCCAGCCGCCCCAGACCGCCGCCGAGCAGCCCAGCAGCACGAAGAACAACGTGTACATCCACTGCAGTTCGCTGATCTTCCAGTCACAGGTGGTGGCGACCATGCGCGCGAACAGGCCCATGTCGGCCGGACACGCGATCGCTTCGGTGATGCCCAGCGCCTTGGACAGCGGCAGCCAGAACACGCTGAAGCCGTAGGCCATGCCGATACACAGATGGATCGCCAGTGCTGCCGGCGGTACCAACCAACGATTGAACCCAGGACGCGCGACGATGCGCTCCTTGGACAGCAGGCCGGCGTCTGCGCCGTTGGCGCTCGCCACGGTGGACCCTTGTGTCATTCCCGTTCCCCTAAAAAGTACGATGAAGTGTCCGGAGCGCCTGACACAACGCCTGCACGCAGGCGGTGTCAGTGGCCGCGAAAACGATTGATGGCTGCGATCGATTGACGTGTTGCGATAAGGGCAGCGGCGACTACCAGGCCCAACTGGCACTCGTCTGGCGCATCATCGGCGATCGTTGAATCTTTGCAATGCTTCGGCGCGCCCCGCAGCCGCTCAAACACCCGTCCCGGCCCGCGCCACAAGGCGTTCCCAGAGCTTAGCGGCAGACGCTGCGACTAATTGACTAGTCCGTGCGGATCGATGCATGCGGGTCCGGAAATCGTGGTCGCCGTCGCGCTCTGCGGGGTGACGGCCGACGCGCGGTGGCCGTAGAGTCGGACGCTCCCCAGCGACGGAGCCCGCCATGCACGACCACCCTCCGCGCGACGACGCGCATGCGTTGCAGGCAGCGGCGCAGCTGGACGCGTTCTGGATGCCGTTCACCGCCAACCGCCAGTTCAAGGCGCGCCCGCGCCTGCTGGCCTCCGCTGCCGGCATGTACTACCGCGATGTCGATGGGCGCCAGATCCTGGACGGCACTGCCGGGCTGTGGTGCTGCAATGCCGGCCATGCACGCGAGCGCATCGTGGCGGCGATTCGCGCACAGGCCGGCACGCTAGATTTCGCACCGACTTTCCAGATGGGCTCACCGCTGCCGTTCGTACTGGCACAGCGGCTGGCCGCGATCGCCCCGCCCGGCCTGGGCCATGTGTTCTTCACCAACTCCGGCTCGGAGGCGGTCGACAGCGCGATGAAGATCGTGCTCGCCTACCACCGCCTGCGCGGCGAGGGCCAGCGCACCCGCTTCATCGGCCGCGAGAAGGCCTACCACGGGGTCGGCTTCGGCGGTATGTCGATCGGTGGGCTGCCCAACAACCGCAAATGGTTCGGCCCCCTGCTGGCCGGCACCGACCATCTGCGGCACACGCTGGATCTGCAACGCAATGCCTACACGCGCGGGCTGCCGGCGCACGGCGCCGAACTGGCCGACGATCTGGAACGCCTGATCACCCTGCATGACGCGTCGACCATTGCGGCGGTCTTCGTCGAACCGGTGTCCGGCTCGGCCGGGGTGATCCTGCCGCCGGAAGGCTATCTGCAGCGGCTGCGCGCCATCTGCGACCGCCACGGCATCGTGCTGGTGTTCGACGAGGTCATCACCGGCTTCGGCCGGGTCGGCGAGGCGTTCGCGGCGCAACGCTTCGGCGTCACCCCGGACCTGATCACCGCCGCCAAGGGGCTGACCAGCGGCAGCGTGCCGATGGGCGCGGTGCTGGTGGCCGATGCGATCTTTGACGCCTTCATGCACGGCCCGCAGAACGCGATCGAGCTCTTCCACGGCTACACCTATTCCGGCCATCCGCTGGCCTGCGCCGCGGCGATCGCCACGCTGGACACCTACGCCGAGGAGAACCTGTTCGACCGCGCGATCACGCTGGGCCGGCAATGGGAAGATGCGCTGCACGGCCTGCGCGGGCTGCCGCACGTCATCGACATCCGCAACATCGGCCTGATCGGCGCGGTCGAGCTGGCCCCGCGCGACGGCGCGCCGGGCGCACGCGGCTACGAAGTCTTCGAGCGCTGCTTCCATGACGGCGGCCTGCTGGTGCGCGTCACCGGCGATGTCGTCGCGCTGTCGCCGCCGCTGATCGTCACCCCCGAGCAGATCGGGCAGATGGTCGAAACGCTGGGGAAGATCCTGCGCAGCACTGCCTGACGGCGACGGCACAGGCGCCCGCGTGTACCGTCCGCGCGTAGCCCGGTCAAGCGCGCAAAGCCGGAGCAGGCTCACTACAATGCCGGCCCCGCACTTCCCCGCAGTTGCCGCATGAACATCGTTGTCAAAGAAGAACTCAAGGCCTACATCGACCCGCTGACGCCCGACGAGCACGAGGCGCTGGAGCGCAGCCTGCTGGCCGAGGGCTGCCGCGATGCACTGGTGCTGTGGGGCGAGGTGCTGGTGGATGGCCACAACCGCTACGGCATCTGCCAGAAGCACGGCCTGCCGTTCCAGACTGTGCAGAACCCGCGCTTCCAGTCGATGCAGGACGTGCACCTGTGGATGATCGAGCAGCACCTGGGCCGGCGCAGCGTGTCGGACTTCCAGCGTGGCGTGCTGGCGCTGCGCAAGCGCGAGATCCTGGCCGCGCGCCAGCGCAGCCAGCGCGATGCCGACGCCGCGGCGGAAGCGACGGTGGTCACCGACGATGACCAGCCCGCCGCCGGCATCGACCACGGCACCGTCCAGGCCGCCGCCGGCAGCGACAGCCCGCCGTGGGAAGAGACCTCCACCCCGGTCAGCCGCGCCGAGCTGGCGCGCGAGGCCCGCCTGAGCAACAACCAGGTGGTGATGATCGAGCGCATCCACAAACAGGCCGCCCCGGAAGTGGTGCAGGCGGTCAAGGCCGGCGAGATTTCCATCAGCGCCGCCGCTGCCGTGGCCACCCTGTCCGAGGACGAGCAACGCGCCGCCGCGCAGGCCGGCAAGGCCGAGCTCAAACAGGCGGCCAAGCGCGTGCGCGACGCCAAGCGCAAACCCAGGCCCGACGAGGCCGAAGGCGGCGAAGCCGAACGCCGCGATGTGAAAGCCCTGCAACGCCGCGTGACCGAACTGGAAAACGAAAACGCCGCGCTGCAGGCCAAGGTGACCGCGCTGCAATCACAGCTGGAGCGCCTGCGCGGCTGAGTACCCGATAGTGCATCACCGTAGGAGCGCACCCGGGCGCGACCGGGCTGTCCCGGTAACGCCATCGCGCTCAGGCGCGCTCCTACAAAACGATCTGACGCTGCGCGAATGGCGACCACGATCGCTGCAACCACCCGTAGGAGCGCACCCGGGCGCGACGCGGCTTTCCCGGTAACCCCATCGCGCTCAGGCGCGCTCCTACAAAACGATCGGCTGCTGCGCGAATGGCGAACGCGATCGCTGCAACCACCCGTAGGAGCGCACCCGGGCGCGACACGGCTTTCCCGGCAACGCCATCGCGCTCAGGCGCGCTCCTACAAAACGATCTGACGCTGCGCGAATGGCGAACGCGATCGCTGCAACCACCCGTAGGAGCGCACCCGGGCGCGACACGGCTTTCCCGGTAACGCCATCGCGCTCAGGCGCGCTCCTACCGAACCGATGACGCGCGCCGTGGACATGCCCTGCTCCGGCGACTGGGTACACTTCGGACATGGAACCCAGTCTCAGCACTCCCCGTCCCGTCGATCCCCGTCGTGCCCAGCTGCAGCGCATGAAGCTGTTGGCGGTGGCCCTGCTGCTGGCCATGTTCGCCGGCTTCGTCGTCAGCCACCTGATGGGCGAACAAGGCGTCTGGGCCTGGGTCTCGGCCTTCTGCGAAGCGGCCACGGTCGGCGCATTGGCCGACTGGTTCGCGGTGGTGGCCTTGTTCCGCCGCCCGATGGGCCTGCCGATCCCGCATACCGCCATCCTGCCGCGCGGCAAGGACCGTCTGGCAGATGGCCTGGCGGTGTTCGTGCGCGACCAGTTCCTCGCCCCGGATGCGTTGATGGACAAACTGCGCGTGTTCGACCCGGCCAGCCGCCTCGGCGAATGGCTGGCCAAACCCGAGCAGGCGCGCATGCTCGCGCAGATGGCGCGCAGCTGGATGCTGCAGGCGTTGGAGCTGCTGGACGAGGCTGCGGTGCGCCGCGCGATCCAGCGCTTCGTGGTCGACCGTCTGCGCAAGTGGAATGCCGCCGCCACCGTCGGCGATATCATGGCGCTGCTCACCACCGATGGCCGGCACCAGAAATTGCTGGACGAGGTGCTGCTGCGCCTGGGCGAGTGGCTGGACCAGGAGCAGGTCAAGACGCGCGCCTCGGCGTTGATCGTGCGCTACGCGCGGCGCGAGTGGCCCAAGCTGGTCGGCACGGTGAACTGGGTCAAGCCGATCGAAGAGATCGGCGACAGCCTGGCCGACCGCATGGCGCGTGCGGCGATCGAGGAGTTGCAGGACATCCTCAAGACGCCCGAGCATCCAATCAGGCTCGACTATGAAGCGTGGCTGCAACGCTACATCGCGCGCCTGCGCGACGAGCCGGCAATGGCCGAGCGCGTGGAAGAGCTCAAGCAGCGCGCGATCGAGCATCCGGCCCTGCAGGACTACGTGCAAGGGCTGTGGGGCGAGATCCGCGATGCGCTGCGCAACGACCTGGCGCGAGAGGAATCATCGATGGCCGCGCACATGGAGCGTTCCATGCAATCGCTCGGCCAGGCGTTGTCGCAGGATCCCTCGCTGCGTGAAGCGCTCAACCAGCACATGTTGCAGGCGGCCGACAAACTCACCACGCGCTTGCGCGCATCGGTGACCGAGCATATTGCGTCGACGGTGAAAAGTTGGGACGAACGTCACCTCGTCGAACAATTGGAATTGGGTGTCGGACGCGATCTGCAATACATTCGGTTCAATGGAACGCTGGTGGGCGGACTGATCGGTCTTGCCCTTCACGCATTATCGATCTGGCTGGCGTTCTGATGCATTGGCAATGACGTTGATCGCCCACCGGAAGCACGTGCAGACACGGGGAAGACCGCACGCATTCTGATGATCGTCAGGCGCCACCACGAAGCCGACCTCACTGTCGGTCAGCACACCGGGCACGCAACAGGCAAGGCAAAGGGACACAAATGCCGAATGGCCGCTGGGATCTGCGCAGGAAATACGGGCGCCGTGCGTCGATCGGAGCCCTGCTGATTCTCGCCGCAGGTTTGATTGCCGCCATTTTCGCCGGCCTGTCGCTGCAGCGACATAACGACCTGGAGCGCGAGCAGCGTTTCAACTACGTCGTGCGCACGCTGACCCGCAATATCAGCGAGCGCATGTATACCTTCGAACACGGGCTGCGCGGCGCGCGCGGCGCGGTGATCGGCGCCGGCAAGGAGATCATCAGTCGCGACCGCTTCACCCTGTACAGCCGCTCGCGCGATTACACGCGCGAGTTCCCCGGCGTGCTGGGCTACGGCTACATCCATCGCGTCGCGCCCGCCGACGAAGAGGCCTTCCTGCAGGCCGCCCGTGCCGACGGCGCACCGGACATCAAGCGCCGGCCGCTGGAGCCCTGGGACGGCGAGCGCTACATCGTGCTGTATTTCGAGCCGGAGTCCTCGGGCAACCGTCCGATCGGCCTGGACATCGCCTCCGAGCCACGTCGCCGCGCCGCTGCACTGCAGGCCGCGCGCAGCGGCCTGCCTATCATGACCTCGCCGATCTCGCTGTCCGGTTATCGCATTCCCAGCGAGAGCGGATTTCTGGTGCTGCTGGCCGTCTATCGCGAAGGCATGCCGCTGCAGACGCCGCAGCAGCGCATGGCCGCCACCAGCGGCTGGGTGTATGCGCCCTTCAGCGTCGAGCAGATGGTGCAAAGCACCCTGGGCGAGCGCGACGACCTGGCACTGGACCTGTCCGACAGGAACGAGCCCACCCACAATTTCTACCGCAGCGGCACGCCGTCCAGCGACAGCGCAAGTCGCCCGCCGGTGATCCAGCAGCTGCAGATCTACGGCCGCACCTGGATCATCACCGCCCACCCCACCGCCAGCTTCCTGGCCTCGCTCAACCAGACCTCGCCATGGCTGATGGGCGGCCTGGTGCTGGGCGTGTCGGTGCTGCTTGCGGCATTGCTGGTGCTGTATTTCAGCAATGGACTGCGGCGCGAGGAAGTGCTGCGCAAGCAGATGGAGCTGGCGGCGCTGGTCAGCCATTCCAGCGAAGCCATCGTCGCCGAAACCCCGGACGGAGACATCACCCACTGGAATCCCGCTGCCGAAGCGATGTTCGGCTACAGCGCGGACGAGGCGATCGGCCAGAACCTGACGATGCTGCTGTCGCCGCAGCCGTATGCGATTGCCGACATCGCGCACGCCGACGAACACCAGTCGGTCGATGCCTCCGCGGCGCAAAGCATGCGCCATCGCGACGGGCATCTGGTGCATGTACTGGCCAGCAAGGCCCCGATCATCGAACGTAACGACACCCTGAGTGGGCATTCGCATTTCTTCCGCGACATCTCCGAGCGGGTGCGGTCGCACCAGCGCATCGTCGCGCTCAACGCATCGCTCGAACATCAGGTCGCCGAACGCACCAGCGAACTGATGAAGTTCTCCGCGCTGCATCGGGCGATTCTGGCGCATGCCGGCTTTGCCATCATCGCCACCGACTCCGCTGGCTTTGTCACGCTGTTCAATCGTGCCGCGGAAAAACTGCTGGGCTACAACGCCGACGAGGTGATCGGCCGCCGCAAGGCCGGCCAGTTCATCGAGCCCGAGGAACTGCAGCAGCGCGCGCACATGCTCTCCGAGCAGACCGGCGCGCCGGTGGCGCACACCCTGGAGGCGATCGCCGCGCTGACCAGCCTGGGCCGCAGCGACACCAGCGAATGGACCTACGTCAGCCACGAAGGCCGCCGCCTGCCGGTGCTGCTGACCCTGAGCACGCTGCGCGACGACAACGACCAGGTGATCGGCTACCTGGGCATGGCGGTGGATCTGACCGAGCAGAAACTGCACGAGAAACAACTGCGCCTGGCGATGGACGCGGCCAAGAGCGCCAACCAGTCCAAGTCCGATTTCCTGGCCAACATGAGCCATGAAATCCGCACGCCGATGAACGCGATCCTGGGCATGCTGTACCTGCTGCAGCGCAGCGAACTGCCCGCTGCGGCGCAGGACATGGTGACCAAGATCGATCGCTCCGCGCGCTCGTTGCTGGAAATCATCAACGACATCCTGGACTTCTCCAAGATCGAGGCCGGGCGCATCGACCTGGAACGCGCACCGTTCGACCTCAATCAACTGTTTGACAACATCGCCGACCTGATGCGTTCCTCGCTCAGCACCAAACCGGTGGAAATGATCGTCGAACCGCTGCCGCGCGACTGCCGCTGGTTGCTCGGCGATGCGCTGCGCATCAACCAGGTGCTGGTCAACCTGGTCGGCAACGCGATCAAGTTCACCGAGCAGGGCGAAGTGGTGCTGTCGGTACGGCGCTTCCCCAGCGGCGATCCGAACAAGTTCAAGCTGTTGTTCTCGGTGCGCGACACCGGCATCGGCATCTCCAAGGAAAAGCAGAGCCTGATCTTCTCGCCGTTCCTGCAGGCCGACACCTCCACCAGCCGGCGTTACGGTGGCAGCGGCCTGGGCCTGACCATCAGCCGGCGCCTGATCGAGTTGATGGGCGGCGAGCTGGAAGTGGAAAGCGTGCCCGGCCGCGGCAGCGAGTTCTATTTCGTGATCACGCTGGAAAAAGCGGCCCCGCCGCCGGCCCAGCGCGAGCTGCCCGCGCTGCCGCCCGAAGCGATGCCGCGCGTCTTGATCGCCGACGACCACGATGCCGCGCTCAACAACCTGGTGCGCATCGCCACCGAACTCGGCTGGCGCGTGGATGCGGTCGCCAGCGGCCAGGCCGCCTTGCAGGCGATCGAACAGGCCAGCGAGCCCTACGACATCTTCCTGCTCGACTGGCGCATGCCCGATATCGACGGGGTCGCGATCGCGCGGCAGATCCGCGCGCGCGCCGTGCCCGGCCCGCATCCGGTGATCGTCATGGTCACCGCGTACGAGCGCCGCCTGCTTGAACAGCACCCGGAGCAACAGGATCTGGATGCGGTCATGACCAAGCCGGTCACCAGTGCAGCGCTGCACCGGCTGATGGAGCAACTGGTCGACGCACGCCCCGGCGCCCGGCCGGTGACGCCCACCTTCGTGGCGCGCCGCCTCGAAGGCGCGCATCTGCTGCTGGTGGACGACAGCGAGATCAACTGCGAAGTGGCCCAGCGCATTCTCGAGGGCGAAGGCGCCATGGTCACGGTCGCCCACGATGGCGAGCAGGCCGTCAACACGCTCAAGCGCGCCCCGGAGCTGTTCCAGCTGGTGTTGATGGACGTGCAGATGCCGGTGGTCGATGGCTACGAAGCCACGCGGCGGCTGCGGCAGATCCCGGCGCTGGCCAGCCTGCCGGTGATCGCGCTGACCGCCGGCGCCTTTCGCCCGCAACAGGAGAAGGCGCTGGAAGCCGGCATGAACGGTTTCATCGCCAAGCCCTTCAATGTGGAGGAACTGGTCACCGCCATCCGCCATTTCCTGCAGCCCGGCGTGCGGCGCATCCCCTCGCTGCCGCACGAAGCCGACGTCCATGCCGGCCCCGAATGGGAACATGCCGACCCGGAGGTGCTGGATGCGGCGCGTGCGCGCAGCCTGTGGCGCGAGCGCGAGCCGTACGAGCGCTATCTGCTCAAACTGCTGCGCGACAACCCCGACCCGGCCGAGACCGCAGCCGAGCATCTGCGCCGCAATGAGCTGCCGGCGATCGGCGCGCTGGCGCACAAGCTGCGTGGCGCAGCCGGGTCGCTGGCCTTGCCGGCCCTGGCCGGTGCCGCCAGCGATCTGGAGACCCGCATCGAGGAAGGCCACGACATCACCTCGGCGCTGATCGCGCTCAAGGACACCATGCAGCGCACCACCGCCGCGATCCACGCCTTCCTGCAACACGCCAGCAGCGCCGAGGCGGCAAGTGACGATGCGGTCGCGCTGGACGCAGACAGCGTGCAGATCCTGGAAGCGGCCCTGGGCAGCGACGATGCCGACAGGATCGACCACGCGCTGCTGATCTGCGCGCCGCGCCTGCCGCGCACCCTGCAGGAAGGACTGCAGCGTGCGGTGGATGATTTCGACTTCCGTCGCGCCGAGGCCACGCTGCGCGACTGGCAAGCCACTCACCTGCACTGACCGGTCGCCACGCAGGTCGCAAGGAGTCTTCATGGCGCATCGTCCCCTGCTGTGTGTCGACGACGAATCCAGCAACCTGGCCACCCTGCGCCAGTTGCTGCGCGACGAGTTCCCGCTGGTGTTCGCCAAGTCCGGCCGCGAAGCGCTGGAGGCGGTGATCCGCCACATGCCGTCGTTGATCCTGCTGGATGTCGAGCTGCCGGACATGGACGGCTATGCGGTGGCGCGCACGCTCAAGCAGCAACCGGCCAGCGCGGCCATCCCGATCCTGTTCGTGACCTCGCGCAACAGCGAGCACGACGAGCGCACAGGCCTGGAAGCGGGCGCGGCCGACTACGTCAGCAAGCCCTACTCGCCCGCCCTGCTCAAGGTCCGCATCGCCACCCAGTTGAAGCTGGCCGAAAACGCGCGGCTGGCCCAGCAATACCGCGATGCGATCCATCTGCTCGGCACCGCCGGGCAGGGCCAGGATGCCGACACCGGCGCACATATCTGGCGCATGGCCGCCTATGCGCGGGTGCTGGCCGAAAGGATCGGCTGGCCGGCGCAACGGGCGCAGTTGCTGCAGGATGCCGCGCCCCTGCACGACGCCGGCAAGATCGCGGCACCCGGCGGCCTGCTGCACCCGTCCGATACGCTGGACGAACACGAACGCTCGGTGGTGCGCCAGCATCCGCAGGTCGGCCACGCCCTGCTGCGACACGGTCGCGGGCCGGTGTTTCAGCTGGCTGCGGAGATTGCCCTGCATCACCACGAATGCTGGGACGGCAGCGGCTATCCCACGGGCCTGGTCGGCGATGCCATTCCCGAATCGGCGCGCATCGTGGCGGTGGCCGATGTGTTCGATGCGCTGTGCGGACGGCGCGCCTACAAGGCGCCATGGACGGTGGACGACGCCATGCGCAAGCTCGACAGCATGGCCGGCAAGCAACTGGAGCCGCGCCTGGTGCAGCATTTTCGCGAGGCATTGCCGCAGATCCTGCAGATCATGGACGCCTGGGACGATCCGGCCGCACAGCGTTGATCCACACAATGCGCGCTACGGCCGCTCCCGGCATCTCGCACCAACAGGGAGCTGTTCTTCTCCGGTCGGGGAGAAAGACGAGCGCCAATGCATCCCTTCTCCGGCCGGGATAACGGCGCCGGTCGGGAGAAGGATGGGTGCCGGTGCTTCCTTCTCCGGCCGGGAGAAAGGTGCCGGTCGGAAGAAAGATGCGCGCCGTTGCTTCCCTTCTCCCCCCGGGAGAAGGTGGCGCGTAGCGCCGGATGAGGGGGACGCCCAGCCTGCTGGCGACCGACTCGCCACACCAATCAGCCACCCGCAACAACGCTGACGGCGATCCGGGCACCAGCGCAGATCCCTCAGCGTCCTGGAACAGCTCCGGCGCATCCACCTCCAGACACACGCACTGTTACCCCCGCACGCTTGAACCCCGCTGCGCAGCGGCGGACAATACCCATGTTGCGCCGCACAACACCGTGCGACGCGGGCCGGCCCGATCGCCATCTGTGCGCCACCGCTGCGGCCCCGCAACCGAGAGTCCGATGTCCTCCAGCGTGTCCGAGGCCGGCGTCACGCCGCCGCGTTATCCCGATTACCGCATCATCTCGCTGATCCTGGCCTGCGCCATCTTCATGGAGCAGATGGATGCCACCGTGCTGGCAACCGCGTTGCCGACCCTGGCACGCGACTTCGGCGTTGCCGCGCCGGCAATGAGCATCGCCATGACCAGCTACCTGCTGGCGCTGGCGGTACTGATCCCGGCCAGCGGCGCGATCGCCGACCGCTTCGGCCTGCGCCGCGTGTTCGGCGCGTCGATCTGGGTGTTCGTCGGCGGCTCGATCCTGTGTTCGCTGGCCGACAGCCTGCCCACCATGGTCGCCGCGCGCGTGCTGCAAGGCGCCGGCGGCGCGATGATGGCCCCGCTCGGCCGGCTGATCCTGCTGCGCACCGTCGAACGCCGCCATCTGGTGTCGGCCATGGCCTGGACGCTGGTGCCGGCCTTCATCGGCCCGATGCTCGGCCCGCCGCTGGGCGGATTGTTCGTCTCGTACCTGGATTGGCGCTGGATCTTCTACATCAACGTGCCGATCGGCGTGGCCGGTTTCCTGCTGGTGCGCCGTTTCATCCCGGAAATCCCCACCGAGTCGGCCCCGGCCCGCTTCGATCTGCGCGGTTTCGTGCTGTGCGGCACCGCGTTGGGTTGTCTGTTGTTCGGCCTGGAAATGGTCAGCCAGCAGGACGGCATCGGCACCGCGAGCTGGCTGCTGGCCATAGGCGCCAGCGCAGCGCTGGGGTATCTGTGGCATGCCCGCCACCACCCTGCTCCGCTGCTGGACCTGAGCCTGCTGCGGATCGACTCGTTCCGCCTATCGGTGATCGGCGGTGCGCTGATGCGCATCACCCAGGGCGCGCATCCATTCCTGCTGCCGCTGCTGTTCCAGATCGGCTTCGGCATGAGCGCCGCGCACAGCGGCCGCCTGATCCTGGCCACCGCACTCGGCGCACTGCTGATGCGCAGCATCACCCCGCAGTTGCTGCGCCGCTTCGGCTATCGCAACAGCCTGATCGGCAACGGCGTGCTCGCCAGCCTGGGCTACATGGTGTGTGCGTTGTTCCGGCCCGACTGGCCGCCGGCGCTGATGTTCGGCCTGCTGCTGTGCTGCGGCGCCTTCATGTCGTTCCAGTTCGCCGCCTACAACACCATCGCCTACGAAAACGTGCCCACATCGCGCATGAGCCGCGCCAGCAGCCTGTACACCACCTTGCAGCAACTGATGCTCTCGGTTGGCGTCTGCGCCGGCGCAATGATCCTCAAACTGGCGATGCTGGCCGGCGATCATCTGCAACCGCAGCAACGCGATTTCTCGCTGGCGTTCTGCGTGGTGAGCCTGATCTCGCTCAGCGCCACCTGGTGGCACCTGCGTTTCGACAAGGATGCCGGGCAGGAAATGAGCGGGCACCGGGCGTCGAGCGGCTGACACCACCACCGCGCAGCCGGCGGACCTGCGCGAGCGTGACCTGGAATCGGCACGCGTCAGCAGCAAAACGCCGGTGGACAGCCCACCCCGGTCAATTGGATGGCTGCAGCGACGACAGGATCTGGTCGCGACACACCGCAATGATTTCGTCGGCCAGCGGCGAGGCGTTCGGGCACGCCCGCGACAGCACGATGGCGCCGATGGCATGCGCCATCATGCCCAGGTTGCTGGCGCGCTCGGCCGCAGCCTGCGCAGTGCCGGGCGCAGCCCCGCTGCGGTCGAGCGTTGCCAACAGGTTCTCGACCCCGGCAGCAAACGCATCGCGCACTTCCTCCGGCTGGCGCGCGGCATCGGCACCCAGCGCAGCCATCGTGCAGCCGGTGGCAGGGCTGTCGCGATGTTCGCGCGACAGATACGACATCACGAAATCCGCCTTGTCCACCTGCTCGGTCTGCGCGGCGGTATTGGCCAGGCCGCAGGCCGCCGACTCGGCCATCAGGTCCGCCTTGGAGCGGAACTGCTTGTAGAAGCCACCGTGGGTGAAACCTGCAGCGGCCATCAGATCGGCGATGCCGATCCCTTCATAACCGCGCTCGCGAAACAGCACCGAGGCCGTCTCGACGACGTGCGCCCGGTTCGCCTGTGCCTGTGCCTTGGTCACTTTCATCGTTGGGACACTCCGTGGTGATGCGGACATGGGAAAGCGAGAGCGTACATTGATGTTGACCGACATCAAAGTGTTGACATCTTAGATTTTGATCGTAATCTTTGCCACTTCCTGCTGTCCGAGCCCCGTCAATGACCCACCCTTCGCTGTTCGAACCCTATGCACTGGGCACGCTGACCCTGGCCAACCGCATCGTGATGGCGCCGCTGACCCGTAACCGTGCGGGCGCCGGCCTGGTGCCGACCGCACTGGCAGCCACCTATTACGCCCAGCGCGCCTCGGCCGGCCTGCTGATTACCGAGGCCACCCAGGTCTCGCCCCAGGCCCAGGGCTACCAGGACACCCCCGGCCTGTACACGCCCGGGCAGATTGCCGCCTGGCGCGCGGTCACCGACGCCGTGCATGCCAACGGCGGGCGCATCTTCGTGCAGCTGTGGCACGTCGGCCGGGTGTCGCATGTCGACCTGCAGCCGGGCGGCGCGGCACCGGTTGCGCCGTCGGCGATCCGCGCGGCGACCAAGGTGTTCGTCAACAACGGCTTTGCCGATGTCTCCGAACCACGCGCGCTGGAGCTGCACGAACTGCCGGGCATCGTCGACGACTTCCGCCAGGCCGCGGCCAATGCGATTGCCGCCGGCTTCGACGGCGTCGAAATCCACGGCGCCAATGGCTACCTGCTGGAGCAGTTCATCAAGGACGGCGCCAACCAGCGCACCGATGCCTATGGCGGCTCGATCGAAAACCGCGCGCGCCTGTTGCTGGAGGTGGTCGCCGCAGTGAGCGAGCAGATTGGCGCCGATCGCACCGGCGTGCGCATCTCGCCGGTATCGCCGGCAAGCGGCATTTCCGGCAGCGATCCGCAGCCGCAATACGACTACATCGCCGAGCAACTCGACGCGCTGGGCATCGTGTACCTGCATGTGGTCGAAGGTGCGACCGGCGGCCCGCGCGATGCGGCCCCGTTCGACTATGCCGCGCTGCGCAGCAAGTTCACCCGCACCTACCTGGCCAACAACGGCTACGACCTGGACCTGGCCAACGCCCAGGTGCGCGCAGGCAACATCGACCTGGTGGCGTTCGGCCGCCCGTTCATCAGCAACCCGGACCTGGTCCAGCGCCTGCGAACCGGCGCAGCGCTGGCGCCGTTGAATCCGGCCACCCTCTACGGCGGTGGCGCCGAAGGCTATATCGACTACCCGTCCCTCGCCGGCTGAGGCTGTCTCGCCTGGCGTCCTGCATCCACTCTCATCAAGGAATCTTGCATGTCCACGCTTCCCGCTGTCCTCATCACCGGCGCCTCCACCGGCATCGGCGCCGTCTACGCCGAGCGCTTCGCGCAACGCGGCCATGACCTGGTACTGGTCGCACGCGACAAGGCCCGCCTGGATGCGCTGGCTGCGCGTCTGCGCGATGCACATGGCGTCAGCGTCGATGTGCTGCAGGCCGACCTGACCCAGGCCGCCGATCTGGCCGCGGTGGAAACCCGCCTGCGCGAGGATGCGCAGATCGGCATCCTGATCAACAACGCCGGCATGGCGCAGTCCGGCGGCATCCTGCAGCAGGACGCCGCGGCGGTCGACCGCCTGATCGCGCTCAATGTCACCGCGTTGACGCGCCTGTCCGCCGCCGTTGCGCCGCGCTTTGCACAGTCCGGCAGCGGCGCGATCGTCAACCTCGGCTCGGTGGTGGGTTTCGCTCCGGAATTCGGCATGAGCGTCTATGGCGCCACCAAGGCCTTCGTGCTGTTCCTGTCGCAGGGGCTGCACCTGGAGCTGGGCGCCAAGGGCGTGTATGTGCAGGCCGTATTGCCGGCCGGCACGCGCACCGAGATCTGGGGACGCGCCGGTATCGACGTCAACACGCTCAGCGACCTGATGGACGTGGGCGAACTGGTCGACGCCGCGCTGGTCGGCTTCGATCGCCGCGAGCTGGTCACCATTCCGCCGTTGCACGTGGCAGAACGTTGGGACGCACTGGATGGTGCGCGCCAGGGCTTGCTGTCGGACATCCGGCAGGCGAACGCCGCCGAGCGTTATCAGCCGGCAGCCTGACCGGCCGAACGACGCTGCTGCCCCGCAGCGCTCGCCACGGTGAGCGCTGCGGACCTGCATGGAGACGGCACGCAGCCGCACGCGTGCACGGGTTCGATGGATTCACATGGCCCATGTGGCGATCAGGCGGCAGGCATCGCTCTGCCAGCGCAGGGATGAAGGCGGCCGGGCCCGCGTCCCACCCGGCCACCCATCCCTACAACCACGGCATTGGACTGAACCAGATGAAAGCACTCACCTTCAAACGCTACGGCAAGGCTCCCGGCATCGGCTTCAGCGAGCTGGCCCGCCCGACGCTGCAGCCCGACGAACTGCTGGTCGAGGTGCATGCCGCGGGCGTGAACCCGATCGACAACATGATTCCCACCGGCATCTTCAAACCCGTGGTGAAATTCGAGCTGCCCGCCACGCTGGGCAGCGACGTGGCCGGTATCGTCATCGAGGTCGGCAGCCGCGTCACCCGCTTCAAGCCGGGCGATGCGATTTTCGCCAGCGTGTTCGATCTTGGCCGCGGCACCATCGCCGAGTATGTCGCGGTACCGGAAGGCGCCGCAGCGTTGAAGCCGGCCAATCTGGAGTTTGTGCAGGCGGCATCGCTGCCGATGGTCGCACTCACGTCCTGGCAGGCCCTGAAGGAACGTGCCGGACTGCAGCCCGGCCAGAAGGTGTTCATTCCCGCCGGCTCCGGCGGCATCGGCACCATCGCGATCCAGCTGGCAAAACAGTTTGGCGCCACTGTCGGCACCACCACCAGCACCGGCAATGTCGCGCTGGTGAACAGCCTTGGCGCAGACGAGGTGGTCGATTACAGGCAACAGGACTTCGAGACCGTGCTGCGCGGCTACGACATCGCGCTGGGCACGATGCGGGGCGATACGATCGAAAAATCGCTCGCCATCCTCAAGCCCGGCGGCAGGATCGTGTCGCTGGTGGGGCCGCTGGACGCGGCCTTCGCACGCGCACGCCGGTTGAATGTCGTGCTGCAATTCGTCTTTGCCATGATGAGCCGCAAGATCATCCGCCTGGCGAACAAGCACAACGTCGCCTACGGCTTCCTGTTCGTGCGTCCCGATGGCGCGCAACTGGCGAAGATCGGCGAACTGCTCGAAGCCGGACGCATCCGCCCGGTCATCGACAAGGTGTTTGGCTTCGACCAGGCAAAGCAGGCGCTGGAGTATCTGGCCCAGGGCCGCGCCAAGGGCAAGGTGGTCGTCAAGATCAAGTAAGACACCGGACGTAAGTCCGTGGGCCATGGGTGCGACAAGAAGACCGTACACGGCGAACCGCGCCGTCGCACTGTTTCAGCAATAGTGCACAACACGTGTCCATGTTTGTAATGCGCACTGAAAATATGCAGTTGATTGCAGCGCACCCCATCTGCGGCGTGTCTGCAGCGCCTTCAGTAAAACAGTCAGCACACTGTCTGGTGCGGTGTCCTCACCGGTTGCGGGACCGTGTGGCGGCATGGATGCCGCCACCGAGCCCCCAAGGACGGGTTCACGGCGTGTCCCGCAAGCGGTGAGGACGCCGCGCCCTCGACGCTGCGCGTTGGCTGCAGGGCCCTTGCCCGCCCACCATCGCGGGACACGCCGCAAGTACGTCCATGTAGGCTCCGGCGCGGCATCCATGCCGCTCAGGGTCCCGCGACGGTAAGCGGGCAAGGGCCAGTGGAGAAGGTCGGTGTGCATGGCAAGAGCAGTGCTGGATGCGCCTGGTTTGAGCTGAGCAGCATCAACCCCCAAAGGCGGCTCTTTGGTGCGAAACGACGACATTTGCCAGCTGGCAATGAGGGTGATGACGAAGCACCTGCTCCGCCATCACCTCGCTGCACACTATTACATCCCGTGCGCTGCCAACTGGCCCAACCGCTGCACCGCCACCGACACGGTCGGGTAGTCCAGCGTCTTCTGCTCGGCCACATCGGCCAGCATCGCCAGGGTGAAGCGCAGGCTGGAATCGTCGCGTGCCAGCCAGTTGGCCACCTTGTCCTCGGCACTGCTGCCGGGCAGGGTCAGCACCTGCGCCACCAGTGCACGCTGATGCGCGGCCAGTTCATCGCGCAGCACACCACGTGCCACTGCATGCCAGCGGCCGTTGACCTCCAGCGCGTCGATCTGCTCGAACAACCACGGCAGGCGCAGCGCTTCGCCCAGGCGGAAATGCACCTTGGACACGTCCACCGGCTTGAGCTTGCGGGTGCGCGCGGTTTCGATGATGTCGAAGGCCGGTTCCAGGTAACGCAACTCGCACAGCTGTTGCGCCAGTTGCGGCGGCAGGCCCTTGTCCTGCCATTCCTGCACGCTGGCTTCGTACTGCGGGCGCTGCGCATCCGACAGCACGCCGGAAGCGACCCGGATGTCGTTGAACGGGCCGTGGTAACGCTCCACCGCCGCGGTGATGCCCGGCATCTGGCCCGGACGCAGCAGCAGCCAACGCACGAACGAACGCTGCAGGCGCCAGATCACTTCCAGTGCATCGATCTGCACCGACTCGGGCACCTTGCCGTCCAGCGCGTCGATCTGCGTCCACAGCGCGCGTGCATCCAGCGTCTCGCGGCTGATGGTATAGGCCTTGGCGACCTCGGCGATGCTGCGGCCGGTGTCTTCCTGCATGCGCATCAGGAAGGTGGCGCCCATGCGGTTGATGGTGGTGTTGGTCACCGCGGTGGCGATGATCTCGCGCTTGAGGCGGTGACGCTCCATCGCATCGGCGTACTTCTTCTGCAGCGGCTGCGGGAAGTAGCGCTGCAGTTCCTTGGACAGATACGGGTCTTCGGGGATATCCGATTCCAGCAGCTGCTGGAACGCCACCAGCTTGGAATACGACAACAGCACCGACAGCTCCGGGCGCGACAAGCCCTGCCCGCGTGCCTTGCGTGCGGACAGTTCGGCATCGGAGGGCAGGAACTCGATCTGGCGATCGAGCAGGCCCTGCAGTTCCAGCGTGCGGATGAAGTGCTGCTTGGAGCCCAGGCGCTTGACGCTCATCCGCTCCATCAGGCTGATCGCCTGGTTCTGGCGGTAGTTGTCCCACAACACCAGGTCGGCCACTTCGTCGGTCATCGATGCGAGCAATGTGTTGCGCGCGTCGTAGGTGAGCTTCTTGGCCTGCACCATGTCGTTGAGCAGGATCTTGATGTTCACCTCGTGGTCGGAGGTGTCCACGCCGGCCGAGTTGTCGATGAAGTCGGTGTTGAGCAGCACCCCGGCCTGCGCGGCCTCGATGCGACCGAGCTGGGTCAGGCCGAGGTTACCGCCCTCGCCCACCACCTTGCAGCGCAATTCGCCGCCATTGACGCGCAGGCCGTTGTTGGCGCGGTCGCCCACATCGGCGTGCGACTCGCTGGACGCCTTGACGTAGGTGCCGATGCCGCCATTCCAGAACAGGTCCACCGGCGCCTTGAGGATGGCGTTCATCAGCTCGTTCGGCGAGAGCTGCTTGACGCTGGATTCCAAGCCCAGCACCTCGCGTACCGGCGCGCTGATGTCGATGGATTTGAGCGTGCGCGGATAGATGCCGCCACCGGCGCTGATCAGTTTGGCCTCGTAGTCGGCCCAGCTGGAACGCGGCAGCTTGAACAGGCGCTCGCGCTCGGCGAACGAAGCGGCGGCATCCGGATTGGGGTCCAGGAAGATATGCCGGTGATCGAACGCGGCCAGCAGCCGGATATGCCTTGAGAGCAGCATGCCGTTGCCGAACACGTCGCCGGACATGTCGCCGATGCCGACCACGCTGAAATCCTGGCTCTGGCAATCGCGCCCCATCGCGCGGAAGTGGCGCTTGACCGACTCCCACGCACCACGCGCGGTGATGCCCATGCCCTTGTGGTCGTAGCCGACCGACCCGCCGGAAGCGAATGCATCGCCCAGCCAGAAGCCGTGGTCCAGCGCCAGCCCGTTGGCGATGTCGGAGAACGTGGCGGTGCCCTTGTCGGCCGCGACCACCAGGTACGGGTCGTCCAGGTCATGGCGTACCACCTGCGGCGGCGGCACGATCTTGCCGCCGACGATGTTGTCGGTGATGTCGAGCAGGCTCTGGATGAACAGCTTGTAGCAGGCGATGCCTTCGGCCTGGATCGCGTCACGGTCGCCGCCCACCGGCGAGCGCTTGACGTAGAAACCGCCCTTGGCGCCGACCGGCACGATGACGGTGTTCTTGACCATCTGCGCCTTGACCAGGCCCAGCACCTCGGTGCGGAAATCCTCGCGCCGGTCCGACCAGCGCAGGCCGCCACGCGCCACCGCGCCAAAGCGCAGGTGCACGCCTTCCACCCGTGGGCTGTAGACGAAGATCTCGCGGTACGGACGCGGCTTGGGCAGATCCGGCACGATCGAAGAATCCAGCTTGAAGCTGATGCAGTGCCCGTGCTTGCCGCTCTTGTCGGTCTGGTAGTAGTTGGTGCGCAGCGTCGCGTCGATCACGCCAATGAAGCTGCGCAGGATGCGGTCCTCGTCCAGGCTGGAAACGCGGTCCATCAGCTTCAGCAGCGTGGCGCGCGCAGCCTCCTGCTGCGCATCGCGGTCGCTGCCGCGCGCCTGCAGCACCGGCTCCAGCGCCTTGAGTGTGGCCTCGTCGCCACCGGCCAGTACCGACAGTTCCTCGCGCAGGCGTTCCTGCCCGGCAACGATCTGCGCCTTGGTCTCGCTGCCGGTGGCCGGATCGAAGCGCGCCTCGAACAGTTCCACCAGCAGGCGCGCCAGCAGCGGATAGCGGGTGAACGTCGCCTCGACGTAGGCCTGCGAGAACGGCACCGCGGTCTGCAGCAGATACTTGCAATAGCCGCGCAGCAGCGCGACCTGGCGCCAGTGCAGGCCGGCCGCCAGGATCAGGCGGTTGAAGCCGTCGTTCTCGGCATCGCCGCTCCAGATCCGCTCGAAGGCTTCGCCGAAACCGGCGTCGGCGTTGGCCGCATTGATCCTGCCGGAGGTCGATTCGACCTCGAAATCCTGGATGTAGACCGGCGTCTCGCCGACCTGCAGCCGGTACGGCCGCTCGGAGATCACGCGCAGGCCCAGGTTCTCCATCATCGGCATCGCATCGGACAACGGGATGTCGTCGAGCTGGCGATACAGCTTCAGGCGCAGGCCTTCGCCGGCATCCAGCCGCACGCCGTCGTCGCGACGGATCTCCTGCAGGCTCAGATGCAGGTCATCCGGGCCTTCCAGTGCCGCCAGATGCTCGACGTCGGACACCGCCGATTCGATCGACGAGTCTTCGATATAGCCGGCCGGCAACGCACGCCCGAAGTTGGCGGCCATGCGCAGGCCATTGACCTCGCCATGCCGCGCCACCAGCGCCTCGCGCAGGGCATCGCGCCAGTTGCGCAGCAGATGCGCCAGCCGCGATTCGAGCTCGGTGGTGTTGAATTCCAGCGCCTCGCCACTCTTGGGCCGCACGATCAGGTGCAGCTGCGCCAGCGGCGATTCGCCCAGCACCACGCTGGAATCGATGTATTCGCCGTGCAGCGCCTCCTTCAGCAAGGCTTCGATGCGCAGCCGCACATCGGTGTTGAAGCGCTCGCGCGGGATGTACACCAGCGCGGAGATGAAACGGCTGTACTTGTCGCGGCGCAGGAACATGCGGCTGCGCACGCGCTCCTGCAGGCCGAGGATGCCGATCGCGGTGCGGTACAGCTCTTCCTCGTTGGACTGGAACAGCTCCTCGCGCGGCAATGTCTCCAGAATGTGCCGCAGTGCCTTGCCGCTGTGGCTGCTCGGGGTCAGCCCGGACTTGCTCATCACGTATTCGTGGCGCTGCCGCACCAGCGGAATTTCCCACGGGCGGCGGTTGTAGGCGCTGGAGGTGAACAGGCCCAGGAAGCGCTGCTCGCCGACGATGCGGCCCTTGGCATCGAATTCCAGGATGCCGATGTAATCCATGTAGCCGACCCGATGCACGCGCGAGCGCGCATTGGTCTTGGTCAGGATCAGCGCGTCCTTGAGCTTGGCCGAGGTGTTCAGGCCATGCGCCGCCAGCGTGGTCACCGGGCGCGCCGGCGAGGTGTCGCGGCCGCGCATCAGGCCCAGGCCGGTTTCTTCCACCGGCGCCAGCACGTCCTGGCCGTCCTGCTTCTCCACGCGGTACTCGCGGTAGCCGAAGAAGGTGAAGTGGTCGGCGGCCGCCCAACGCAGGAACTCCTGCGCCTCGTGGCGGCTGATGTCGTCCATCGGCAGGCGGCGGGTGGCCAGGTCATCGGCCAGCATCACCATCTTTTCGCGCATCGACGCCCAGTCGTGCACGATCGCGCGCACCTCGGCCAGCACCTTGCGCACGGCCGCTTCCACCTTGGGCATGTCGTCGGCGGGCTGGCGGTCGATCTCCAGCACCATCAGCGACTCGCTCTTGCCCTCGCCCACCGCGGTCAGCTTGCCGGCCTTGTCGCGCGCGATGCGCAGCACCGGGTGGCCGAGCACGTGCACGCCGATGCCCAGGTCCGACAGCGTCATGCTCACCGAGTCCACCAGGAACGGCATGTCGTCGTTGACGATCTGCAGCAGCGTGTGCGGCGACTCGTAGCCGTGGCTCTTCAGGGTCGGGTTGAACACCCGCACATTGACCGTGCCGGCCTTGCGCGTGCGCGCAAACTCCAGCATGTCGGCCGCCAGGGCCGCCCACTGTTCGGGTGGGTGGTTGGGGAACTCGTCCTCTTCCATGCGCCGGTAGAAGTCGGCTGCAAACAGCTGCACCTCGGACTGGCGGGCAGCCGGGTAGCGCTTGCGCAACGCGGCAAAGACCGGCTCCAGGGTGACCGCCTGCGGCGCGGTGGCAAGCACGGGGACGGCATGTTCGGCGACCGGTGTGACCGACGTCGTGGACGATTTCGAAGCAGCTTTCTTGGCTGTCATGAGAGCGCTGGGATGCTCGGTGGAAAACCTGAATTGTACCGGCGCCGGATGAAGGCGCCTTGCTGCATAGCGCAAATTCCCGGGGCCGGCGCCGGCCCCGGACGCGGCATCCAAGCGCTACCCGACTGTAATTCCTCGGGCGGCGGCCGATTGGCGGCCGCGCATCGGCCTGCCGGACCGCCACAACCGGCAAAGTCGGGCCCGACGCTTGGCGCACAAGGCGCTGTACAGACAGAATTGCGACCGTCAAGCCTGTTTAAAAACTAAACTGGACGGTATAGTCTACCGCCATGACCCCCCGTTCCCACCGTGCTTCCCGGCGCTCGGATTGCGATCGCCGCATCCATGCGGCTGTGCATACGCTGCTTGCCGAGCGTGGCATGCGGCTGAGCATGGATGCCGTGGCCGAGCGTGCCGGTTGTTCCAAGCAGACGCTCTATAGTTACTACGGTTGTAAAGAAAACCTGCTGCGCGATGTCCTTCAGGACCACGTGCATCTGGCCACGGTGCCGCTGGGCACCGCCTCCGGCGAGTTGCGCGAGGATCTGCTGGCCTTTGCGCTGGCCCATCTTGACCGCCTGAACCGGCCCGATGTGCTACAGACCTGCCGATTGGTGGAGGCCGAATCGCACCGGTTTCCCGACCAGTCGCAGCAGATCTTCCAGGACGGGGTCGTCGGCATGCAGCAGCGCCTGGCGCAGCGCTTCGAACAGGCGATGCAGGCCGGCCAGCTGCGCCATGACGATCCGCACTGTATGGCCGAACTGCTGTTGAGCATGATCGTCGGTCTGGATTTCGACCGGCAACGCTTTCAGGTACCCCACCGCGCCGGCCTCCCCGCCAGGCAGCAGTGGGCGCAGTTCGCTGTCGACACGTTTTTGCGCGCCTTTGCCGCGGTCGCTGCCACGCCTTCGCTGTCCCCGCTTTCCTTTCTCACTTCAAGACCCTAACGGAGTTCCTCCTGATGATCGCCCCGCTCCGCACATTCGGCCTGGCCTGTGCCATCACCCTGGCGCTGGCTGCCTGCAGCAAGCCCGAACAACAGCAGGCGCCGCCGCCGCCGGAAGTGTCGGTGCTGGAAATGAAGCCGCAGACGCTGCCGCTGGAACGCGACCTGGTCGGCCGCCTGTCGGCATTCCGCTCGGCCGACGTGCGCGCACGCGTGGACGGCGTGGTGCTCAAGCGCCTGTACACCGAGGGCACCGACGTCAAGGAAGGCCAGCCGCTGTTCGAGATCGACCCGGCACCGCTGAAGGCCACGCTGCTGCAGGCACAGGGCCAGCTGGCCGCCGCCGAGGCGACCTACGCCAATGCCCAGGTCGCCGCCAAGCGCGCGCGCAGCCTGGCCCCGCAGCAGTACGTGTCGCGGGCCGACATCGACAACGCCGAAGCCACCGAGCGCTCCTCCCGCGCCAACGTGCAGCAGGCACGCGGCCAGGTCGAGTCCGCCCGCATCCAGCTCGGCTTTGCCAGCGTCACCTCGCCGATCACCGGCCGCGCCGGCATCCAGCGCGTGACCGAAGGTGCGCTGGTCGGCTCGGGTGAGGCCACCCTGCTGACCACGGTCGACCAGATCGACCCGCTGTATGTGAACTTTGCGATGAGCAGCGAAGAGCTCGCCGCCCTGCGCCAGGCCCAGAGCAGCGGCAACGTGCAGCTCAGCGGCGATGGCAAGTCCACCATCAACGTGGAACTGGGCAACGGCACGCAGTACCCGCACCCGGGTACGCTGGACGTGTCGGCGGTGACGGTGGACCCGAGCACCGGTGCGGTGTCGCTGCGCGCGACCCTGCCCAACCCGGAACAGGCACTGCTGCCGGGCGCGTTCGTGACCTTCAAGGCCAGCCTGGGCCAGCGCAACAACGCCTACCTGATGCCGCAGCAGGCCGTGCAGCGCGATGCCACCGGCGCCTACGCGCTGGTGCTGGGCAAGGATGGCAAGGTGGTGCGCAAGAATCTCACCGTCGATGGCCAGCAGAAAGGTCAGTGGATCGTCACCGGTGGCGTGACCCCGGGCGATCAGGTGATCGTCGATGGCGTGCAGAAGGCCAAGGAAGGCCAGCCCGCCAAGGGCGTGCCGTGGGATCCGAACAAGCCGGCGCAGGGCGGCCAGCCGGGTGCACCGGGCGCGGCTCCCGCCGCCGCCCAGGGTGGCGACGCACAGGCCGCACCGGCAGCCGACAAGGCCGACGCGGCGGCACCGGCCGCGCAGGAACAGTCCAAGCCAGACGCTGCGGCGCAGCCGGCCGACTCCCAGTCCAAGCAGCAGTAACGGAACCCGGACATGCCTAAGTTTTTTATCGAACACCCTGTCTTTGCCTGGGTGGTGGCGATCCTGATCTCGCTTGCGGGCGTGATCTCGATCCTGAATCTGGGTATCGAGTCGTACCCCACGATCGCCCCGCCGCAGGTCACCGTCACCGCCAACTTCCCCGGCGCCAGCGCCGATACCGCCGAAAAAGCGGTGACCCAGGTCATCGAGCAGCAGCTCACCGGTATCGATCACCTGCTGTACTTCAACTCGTCCTCGGCCGCCAACGGCCGCGTGACCATCACGCTGACCTTCGAAACCGGCACCGACGCGGATATCGCCCAGGTGCAGGTGCAGAACAAGGTGTCGCTGGCCACGCCGCGTCTGCCTTCGGAAGTCACCCAGCAGGGTGTGGTGGTGGCCAAGGCCAACGCCGGCTTCCTGATGGTGGCCGCGTTGCGCTCGGACAACCCGTCGATCAACCGCGACGCGCTCAACGACATCGTCGGCTCGCGCGTGCTCGAGCAGATCTCGCGCGTGCCCGGCGTGGGCAGCACCAACCAGTTCGGCGCCGAGTACGCGATGAACATCTGGCTGAACCCGGAGAAGCTGCAGGGCTACAACCTGTCGGCAACCCAGGTGCTGACCGCGGTGCGTAACCAGAACGTGCAGTTCGCTGCCGGTTCGGTGGGCGCCGACCCGACTCCGGAAGGCATCAGCTTCACCGCCACCGTGTCGGCCGAGGGCCGCTTCAGCTCGCCGGAACAGTTCGAGAACATCATCCTGCGCACCGACAACAACGGTGCCACGGTGCGCTTGAAGGATGTCGCGCGGGTCACCGTGGGGCCGAGCAACTACGGCTTCGACACCCAGTACAACGGCAAGCCCACCGGTGCCTTCGGTATCCAGCTGCTGCCGGGCGCCAACGCCCTGAACGTGTCCGAGGCGGTCGGTGCCAAGCTCGACGAACTGCAGCCGACCTTCCCGCAGGGCGTGACCTGGTTTGCGCCGTACGAATCGACCACCTTCGTGCGCATCTCCATCGAGGAAGTGATCCACACGCTGGTGGAAGCCATCGTGCTGGTGTTCCTGGTGATGCTGCTGTTCCTGCAGAATTTCCGCGCCACCGTGATTCCCACGCTGGTGATTCCGGTCGCGCTGCTGGGCACGTTCTTCGGCATGTACATGATCGGCTTCACCATCAACCAGCTGACGCTGTTTGCGATGGTGCTGGCGATCGGCATCGTGGTCGACGACGCGATTGTGGTGATCGAGAACGTCGAACGCATCATGAGCGAGGAGCACCTGGAGCCGAAGGCGGCCACGCAAAAGGCGATGACCCAGATCACCGGCGCGGTGGTGGCCATCACCGTGGTGCTGGCGGCGGTGTTCATCCCCTCCTCGCTGCAACCCGGCGCCTCGGGCGCGATCTACAAGCAGTTCGCGCTGACCATCGCCATGTCGATGGGGTTCTCCGCGTTCCTGGCGTTGAGCTTCACCCCGGCGCTGTGCGGCGCGTTCCTCAAGTCCACCCACTCGACCAAGAAGAACTGGATCTACCGCACCTTCGACAAGTACTACGACAAGCTGGCGCATCGCTATGTCGGCGTGGTCGGCCACACCCTCAAGCGCTCGCCGCCGTGGATGATCGTGTTCGTGGTGCTGGTGGTGCTGTGCGGCTTCCTGTTCACCCGCATGCCGGGCAGCTTCCTGCCGGAAGAAGACCAGGGCTTTGCAGTGGCCATCGTGCAGCTGCCGCCGGGCGCGACCAAGATCCGCACCAACGAGGCGTTCGCGCAGATGCGTGCGGTGCTGGAGAAGCAGCCGGCCGTGGAAGGCATGCTGCAGATCGCCGGTTTCAGCTTCCTTGGCTCGGGCGAAAACGTCGGCATGGGCTTCATCCGGCTCAAGCCGTGGGAAGAGCGCGACGTCACAGCCGAACAGTTGATCCAGCAGCTCAACGGTGCCTTCTACGGCATCAAGGGCGCGCAGATCTTCGTGGTCAACCTGCCCACCGTGCAGGGCCTGGGCCAGTTCGGCGGCTTCGACATGTGGCTGCAGGACCGCTCCGGCGCAGGCCAGCAAGCCCTGACCCAGGCGCGCAACATCGTGCTGGGCAAGGCGGCGGAAAGGCAGGACACCATGGTGGGCGTGCGCCCGAACGGCCTGGAAGACGCACCACAGCTGCAGCTGTCCGTGGACCGTGTGCAGGCGCAGTCGATGGGCCTGGACGTCAGCGATATTTACAGCTCGATCCAGCTGATGCTGGCGCCTGTGTACATCAACGACTACTTCTCCGAAGGCCGCATCAAGCGCGTCAACATCCGTGCCGACGACCAGTTCCGCACCGGCCCCGAGTCGCTGCGCAGCTTCTTCAGCCCCAGTGCGACAGCAGTCGGTGCCGATGGGCAGCCGGGAATGATTCCGCTGAGCAATGTGGTCAAGGCCGATTGGACCTTCGCCTCGCCGGCGTTGAACCGCTACAACGGCTATTCGGCGGTGAACATCGTCGGCAATCCGGCGCCGGGTGGCAGCTCCGGCCAGGCGATGACCGCGATGGAAGAGATCGTCAACAACGATCTGCCGCCGGGCTTCGGCTTCGACTGGAGCGGCATGTCGTACCAGGAAATCATTGCCGGTAATGCGGCCACGCTGTTGCTGGCGTTGTCGGTGGTGGTGGTGTTCCTGTGCCTGGCCGCCCTCTACGAGAGCTGGTCGATTCCGGTGGCGGTGCTGATGGTGGTGCCGATCGGTGTGCTGGGTGCGATCACCTTCTCGATGCTGCGTGGGCTGCCGAACGATCTGTACTTCAAGATCGGCATGATCACCGTGATCGGCCTGGCGGCGAAGAACGCGATCCTGATCGTGGAGTTCGCGGTGGAACAGCGTGCGGCAGGCAAGACGCTGCGCGAGGCGACGCTGGAAGCGGCACACCTGCGCTTCCGCCCGATCCTGATGACCTCGTTCGCTTTCATCCTGGGCGTGCTGCCGCTGGCCATCTCCACCGGTGCCGGCGCCAACTCGCGTCACTCCATCGGTACCGGCGTGATCGGCGGCATGGTGTTCGCCACCGTGCTCGGCGTGATCTTCATCCCGCTGTTCTTCGTGGTGGTGCGCCGCATGCTGGGCGACAAGCTGGACGAACAGTCCAAGGACTACCTCGCGGCACAGGGCGACGCCGGAAGCCATCGTCCGGATCGTTGATCTGGGACATCGCGTAGAACGAAAAGCCCCGGCACTGCCGGGGCTTTTTTTTGGGCTGCGCAACAGTGATATCTCGTAGGAGCGCCCCCGGGCGCGACGTGCATGACCGGTAACGCCCGTCGCGCCCGGGTGCGCTCCTACGGTGAGGGGATCGGTGACATGCCGTGCTCGGGCAAGGCCCGCTCAGCGCGATCCGCAACAACCGCCACGGCGTTGTAGGAGCGCCCCTGGGCGCGATGGGCTCTACCGGTAACGCCCGTCGCGCCCAGGTGCGCTCCTACGGTGGGGTGCGGGGGCCGGTGGAGCCGCGCACCACGCAGCGGCCGGTCATCACCATGCGGCGGATCGGCAGCTGCGGGTTGCCCAGGCGTTCCAGCAGCAGCGACATCGCTGCGCGGCCCATGTCCTCGACCGGCTGCTCGACCACGGTAATGCCGGGCTCGACCAGGTCGGTCCAGCGCTCGTTGTCGAAGCCGGCCAGGGCCAGGTCGTCGGGCAGGCGCAGACCGGCGGTGCGGGCGGCCTTGAGCGCGCCCATCAACAGCAGGCTGTTACTGGTGACAATGGCCTCGGGCCGGTCTGCACCGGCCAGCCATTGGCCGACTTCGGCAATCGCCGCTTCGGCGGTGGGCGCCACTTCGCGGTAGGCCGGCGTCAGCCCGGGCGCGCGCATCGCGGCCAGATAGCCGTTGCGACGCTCGGTCGCGGTGGTACTGGTGCCGAACAACCCGCCGATGCGCCGATACCCCTGCGCCTGCAGATGCGCGACCAGCTCGCCCATGGCCGCGGCGTTGTCCAGCACCACGCTGTCGTAGCGGCTGCCGGGGCCGGCGCGGTCCACCAGCACGGTCGGGTAGTCCAGCACCAGCTCGTGCATGCGCCCGACCGTGCTGCGGGTTGGCGCGAAGATCAGCCCGGTGATGCGTTCTTCCTGCATCAATTGCAGGTACAGCGCCTCGCGCTCGGGGTCTTCGTCGGTGTTACACAGGGTCACGCGCATGCCGGCACGGTAGGCCACCTCCTCCACCGCGCGGATCAGCGCGGTGAAGTACGGGTTGCGGATGTCGGCGACGATCACCCCCAGGATGCCGGACTGCTGGGAGCGCAGGCGTCGCGCCATCAGATTGGGCCGGTAGCCGGTCTGGCGCACCGCCGCCTCGACCTTGGCCCGTACTTCCTCGCTGACCGGGCCAGTGCCCAGCGCGCGCGAGACCGTCGATTTGGAAACCCCGGCCACGCGGGCCACGTCGTTGATGCTGATACTCACTGGGACCGTTCCCGCTCCATTTGCGCACCTGCAGCCAGGTGCGGTGCCTGATCCGATGCTAACCCGAAAGCACTACGCCGTTTTTGTGCAGCGCACATTGACCTGGAACGTGGGAACGTTCCCACTATACTGCCCAGCCCGTTCCCATCCCGGAGTCCGTCTTGTCCTCTCCGTCGCCAGCCGCCCCCGTCACCCCCGAACTCGTGCGTCTGCGTGCGCATGCCCGCGACAAGGACGACGCCATCGCCCAGGCTGCCCAGTTGCTGGTCGCCGCCGGCTGCGTGGCGCCGGGCTATGACGCCAGCATGCGGCGCCGCGAAGGCCTGGCGAACACCTTCCTGGGCCATGGCCTGGCGATCCCGCACGGCGTTGGCGAAGACCGCCACCTGGTGCGCCGCGACGGCATCGCGGTGCTGCAGTTGCCCGAGGGCGTGGAGTGGAACCCGGGCCAGACCACCCGGCTGGTGGTCGGCATCGCCGCCCAGTCCGACACCCACATCACCTTGCTGCGCCGGCTGACCCGCCTGATCCAGGACCCGGCCCAGCTGGAAGCGCTGTTCACCACCGACGACCCCGGCGTGATCGTGGCCGCCCTGACCGGCGACCGTGCGCCCGACACCAGCGCCGCACCGGCCACCGACCTGGCCGAAACCTTCGCGTGGACCATCGCCTACCCCAGCGGCCTGCACGCGCGCCCGGCCACCCGCTGGGCCGAGACCGCACGCGGCTTCTCGGCGCGCGCCCAGGTACGCGCCGGCGACCAGGCCGCCGATGCCAAGAGCCTGGTCGGGCTGCTGCAGCTCGGCCTGCGTGCCGGCGACAGCATCACCGTCTCGGCCGAAGGCCCCGATGCCGCCGCGCTGCTCAAGCGCCTGCGCGCGGTGATGGACAGCCTGACCGCGCAGGAAAAGGCCGATGCCGAACGCGCCGCGCAACGCCGCGCCGCCCCGGTGGTCGGCTGGACGCCGCCGCAGGCACAGCCGGCCATCGTCGGCATCGGCGCCAGCCCGGGCGTGGCGATCGGCATCGTGCACCGGCTGCGTGCGGCGCAGACCGAAGTGGCCGATCAACCGGTCGGCCTGGGCGATGGCGGCGCGCTGCTGCACGACGCGCTGACCCGCACCCGCCAGCAGCTGGCGGCGATCCAGGACGACACCCAACGCCGGCTCGGTGCTTCGGACGCGGCGATCTTCAAGGCCCAGGCCGAACTGCTCAACGACACCGACCTGATCACCCGCACCTGCCAGCTGATGGTCGAAGGCCACGGCGTGGCGTGGTCGTGGCACCAGGCGGTGGAACAAATCGCCTCGGGCCTGGCCGCACTCGGCAACCCGGTGCTGGCCGGCCGCGCGGCCGACCTGCGCGACGTCGGCCGCCGCGTGCTGGCCCAGCTCGACCCGGCCGCTGCCGGCGCCGGCCTGACCGACCTGCCGGAGCAGCCCTGCATCCTGCTGGCCGGCGATCTGTCGCCGTCGGACACCGCCAACCTGGACACCACGCGCGTGCTCGGCCTGGCCACCGCCCAAGGCGGGCCGACCTCGCATACCGCGATCCTGTCGCGCACGCTCGGCCTGCCGGCGCTGGTCGCGGCCGGCGGCCAACTCATGGATATCGAAGACGGCGTCACCGCCATCATCGACGGCAGCAGCGGGCGGCTGTACATCAACCCGTCCGCACTCGACCTGGATGCGGCGCGCACGCATATCGCCGAGCAGCAGGCCATCCGCGAGCGCGAGGCTGCCCAGCGCGCCTTGCCCGCCGAAACCACCGACGGCCACCACATCGACATCGGCGCCAACGTCAACCTGCCCGACCAGGTGGCGATGGCACTGACCCAGGGCGCCGAAGGCGTCGGCCTGATGCGCACCGAATTCCTGTTCCTGGAAAGCGGCAGCACGCCCAGCGAAGACGAGCAGTACCAGACCTACCTGGCGATGGCGCAGGCGCTGGATGGCCGCCCGCTGATCGTGCGTGCGCTGGACATCGGCGGCGACAAGCAGGTGGCGCATCTGGAGCTGCCGCACGAGGAAAACCCGTTCCTGGGCGTGCGCGGCGCGCGCCTGCTGCTGCGCCGCCCGGACCTGCTTGAACCGCAGCTGCGGGCGCTGTACCGCGCCGCCAAGGACGGGGCACGGCTGTCGATCATGTTCCCGATGATCACCTCGGTGCCAGAGCTGATCAGCCTGCGCGCGATCTGTGCGCGCCTCCGCGGCGAACTCGACGCGCCGGAGGTTCCGATCGGCATCATGATCGAAGTGCCCGCCGCCGCCGCGCAGGCCGACGTGCTGGCGCGGCATGCGGACTTCTTCTCGATCGGCACCAATGATTTGACCCAGTACGTGCTGGCGATCGACCGCCAGAACCCGGAGCTGGCCGCCGAAGCCGACAGCCTGCACCCGGCGGTGCTGCGCATGATCCGCAGCACCATCGAGGGTGCGCGCAAGCACGAGCGCTGGGTCGGCGTGTGCGGCGGCCTGGCCGGCGATCCGTTCGGCGCCAGCCTGCTGGCCGGCCTGGGTGTGCAGGAGTTGTCGATGACGCCCAACGACATCCCGGCGGTCAAGGCACGCCTGCGTGGCACCGCATTGAGCGCGCTGCAGCAGCTGGCCGAGCAGGCATTGAACTGTGAGACCGCAGAGCAGGTGCGCGCGCTCGAAGCAACGCGCGAGGGCCAGGCATGAACCTGCACGCCATCACCGTCACGCTGAACCCGGCGATCGACCAGACCATCCAGCTCGACAGCCTGCAGCCGGGCGCGGTGCATCGCGCCAGCAGCGTGCGCAACGATGCCGGCGGCAAGGGCATCAACGTGGCCGCGTGCCTGGCCGACTGGGGCAGCCAGGTCGCCGCACTCGGCGTGCTCGGGGCCGGCAATGCCGGCGTGTTCGAGGCGCTGTTCCGCGAGCGCGGCATCACCGATCACTGCCAGCGCGTGGCCGGCGAGACCCGTACCAACCTCAAGCTGGTCGAGGCGCGCAGCAACGACACCACCGACATCAACCTGCCCGGCCTGCGCCTGGGCCAGCCGCATCTGCAGGGCGTGGCCGACCACCTCGCCCCGCTGCTGCGGCCCGGCCTGCCGGTGGTGCTGTCGGGCAGCCTGCCGGCCGGCCTGCCGGACGACAGCTGGGCGCAGCTGCAGGCGCAGGTCAGCGCCGCCGGTGCGCGCGTGCTGCTGGACACCAGTGGCGCGCCGCTGGTGGCCGCACTCGGTGCCGCACGCCAGGCGCTGCCCTACGCAGTCAAGCCGAACCGGCACGAGCTGGAAGCCTGGACCGGCCGCCCGCTAACCGACCGCGCCGCCCTCAGCGCCGCCGCGCACGAACTGATCGCCCGCGGCATCCAGCTGGTGGTCATTTCGATGGGCACCGAGGGCGCCTTGTTCGTGCAGCGCGACCAGCGCCTGATCGCGCGTCCGCCGCGCCTGGCACAGGGCAGCAGCGTGGGCGCCGGTGACGCGATGGTGGCCGGCCTGGCCGCCGCGCTGCTCGACGACTCCACCGACCTGGAACAGTGCGCCCGTCTGGCGACGGCGTTCTCGGTCAGCCGGCTGGAAAGCGGCGATGCGCGCCGGCTGAACCCGCAGCAGGTACGCAAGCTCACCGGCGAGGTCGTCATCGACCAGCTCTCCTAGCAAGGCCGGCGGCGCGCCCGGTGGGAGCACCACCGCAACGCGCCCGGGTCTTGCGCAAGACACCACGTATCCCGCCGGCGCTCGCCGGCGACCGAACAACGCAGGAGATTTGCATGTCCTCTTCCATCGTGGTCATCGCCGCTGGCGACCGCAGCACCGAAGCCGTCCTGGCGGCCGAAGCGCTGCGCCGCGCGGCCACCGCCGCCGGGCGCAGCGTGACGATCGAGATCCGCAGCGACCAGGGTGTGCTCGGCGCACTGCCGGGCGACCTGGCCAGCGGCGCCACCCAGGTGCTGGTGATCGGCGACGCCGATGCCGACACCGCCCGCTTCGGCGATGCGCAGCTGCTGCGCCTGAGCCTGGGCGCGGTACTCGACGACCCGGCCGCCGCAGTGCACCAGCTCGCCGCACCGGCAGCTGCAAACGCGTCGGCTGCCGCAGCCAGCGCAAGCGCCGGCAGCAAGCGCATCGTCGCGATCACCTCCTGCCCCACCGGCATCGCGCACACCTTCATGGCCGCCGAAGGCCTGCAGCAGGCGGCCAAGAAGCTTGGCCACCAGATGCGCGTGGAAACGCAAGGTTCGGTGGGTGCGCAGGACGCGTTGACCGACGAGGAAATCCGCGCTGCCGACCTGGTGCTGATCGCCGCCGATCGCGAGGTCGACCTGGCCCGTTTCGGCGGCAAGCGCCTGTTCAAGAGCGGCACCAAGCCGGCGATCAACGATGGCCCGGCCTTGATCCAGAAAGCGCTGGCCGAAGCCGGCGTGCACGGCGGCGCGGCGCCGGTCGCAGGCGCCGCCAAGGCCGAAAACACGGGCAACGGCCGCACCGGCGCCTACAAGCACCTGATGACCGGCGTGTCGTTCATGCTGCCCTTCGTCACCGCCGGCGGCCTGTTGATCGCCTTGGCATTCGCGCTCGGCGGCATCTATGCCGGCGACGATGCGCACCAGGGCACGCTGGCCTGGTCGCTGTTCCAGATCGGCGCCAAGGCCGGCTTCACCCTGATGGTGCCCGCGCTGGCCGGCTATATCGCCTACTCCATCGCCGACCGCCCCGGTATCGCGCCCGGCATGATCGGCGGCCTGGTCGCCGCCAACCTCAATGCCGGCTTCCTTGGCGGCATTATTGCGGGCTTCATCGCCGGCTATGGCGTGGCCGCGCTCAACCGCTACATCCGCCTGCCGCGCAACCTGGAAGGGCTCAAGCCGGTGCTGATCCTGCCGGTGCTGGGCACGCTGCTGGTCGGCCTGGCGATGATGTATGTGTTCGGCCAACCGGTCGCCGACCTGCTGGCCTGGCTCACCGCCTGGCTGCGCGGTATGCAGGGCAGCAGCGCGCTGCTGCTGGGCCTGTTGCTTGGCGGCATGATGGCCTTCGACATGGGCGGGCCGGTCAACAAGGCCGCCTACGCTTTTTCAACTGGTCTGATCGCCAGCCAGGTCTATACCCCGATGGCCGCCGCCATGGTCGCCGGCATGACCCCGCCGCTGGGCATCGCGCTGGCCACCTGGGTGTTCCGCAACCGCTTCACCGTGGAAGAGCGCGGCTCGGCCACGGCCGCCGGCGTGCTCGGGCTGGCCTTCGTCACCGAAGGTGCCATCCCGTATGCCGCGCGCGACCCGCTGCGCACCATCCCGGCGCTGGTGATCGGCTCGGCCGTGGCCGGCGCGATCTCGATGACCGCCGGTGCCGAGTTGAAGGCACCGCATGGCGGCATCTTCGTGCTGCTGATCCCCAACGCGGTGACCCACCTGCTCAATTACGTGCTGGCCCTGGTCGTCGGCGTGGTGGTCACCGCGGTGGCGCTGCGCCTGCTCAAGAAGCCGGTGGCCGACGTGGTCGCCTGACGGTCGGCCACCTCGCCATTGCTGCTTGCCGTCCGCGCATGCGCCACGCCTGATCGCCGCCCCACTCCACCCCTGACTGGTTTCACCGCTGCGCTGCGCACCTTCGTGCGCGGCCAGCGGCTTGCCCATCCCCTAGCTGTCGCGTTCGCCACCTCGGCCACGCCTTCCTTCGTTCGGAGTCCTGCCATGACCGTCCTCGCCCCCCGCCATGCCCGTCCCCGCCTGCTGTGCCTGTCGCTGGCACTGGCGCTGACCCCGCTCGCCCATGCGCAGGATGCCGCCGATGCCTTCAAGCTCAAGCTGGGTTACACCGGCGAAGCGGCGTCGATGATCGATGGCGGCCGCAAGAACGGCGACGCCTATGCCGGCCAGCTGATGGTCGGCACTGACGTCGACATGGACCGCCTGTTCGGCTGGGGCGGCGCCACCGTCAAGCTGTACGTCACCAACCGCCACGGCACCAACCTGGCCAACAGCAGCATCGGCAACAGCACCTCGGTGCAGGAGATCTACGGCGGCCAGGGCACGCGCCTGGCCAACTTCACCCTGCTGCAGAAACTCTTCGACGACCGCCTGGAACTGGAAGCCGGCCGCAGCGTGGCCAACATCCATTTCCTCGGCTCGGACCTATGCCAGTACTTCCAGGGCAACTCGGCCTGCGGCAATCCCACCTTCGTGTTCCGCACCAGCAACTTCACCTACTGGCCGGTGTCCAGCTGGGCCGCGCATGCCACCGCCTGGGTCACGCCCAAGGTCTACGTGCATGTGGGCGCCTACGAGGTGAACCCGGTGCAGGCCCAGGACGGCCAGCACGGCCTGAAGTGGAGCACCGACGACACCACCGGCGTGGTGGTGCCGTACGCGGTCGGCTACAAGAACAAGGGCGGCGACGGCAGCATGGCCGCGATGTACGAACTCGGCGGCTGGCAGGACAACTCCGACTACACCGACCCGCTGCGCGACCGTAACGGCAACCCGGCGGTGCTCAGCGGCCTGGGCTACGAGAACAAGCAGGGCCGCTCGGGCATGTTCGCCCGCTTCGAACAACAGGTCACCAACCCCGACCCGTCCGGCGCCCGCGGCCTGACCGTGTTCGGCGCCGTCCTCAAGAGCACCGGCGGCCAGGCGATCGAGGACCACTTCGTGCAACTGGGCCTGGTGCAGAAAGGCACCTTCGCCAGCCGCCCGCAGGACAACATTGCGTTTGTGATCACCCAGCAGAAGTACAGCGACGAAGCCATCGAAAACCTGCGCCTGGCCCGCGCCTCGGCCGGCGGCACCGGCACCCCGGCCGACAACCAGATCATGATGGAGCTGAGCTACGGCATCCAGGTCACCAAGCGCCTGCGCATCGCCCCGAACCTGCATTACGTTATCAACCCGGATCAGTTCAACGAACCCACCCGCACCAACGATCTGAAAAACGCGTTGATTGCTGGCATGCGGATCGACTGGAATTTGTGACCGGTAGAGAAGCAGCGCGCGTTGCGCGCATGCTTGGCGGGCACCACTGCCTGAAGTGAGTGGCGGGTGCGTTGCATCTGACTGCAGTGCAACGCATGGCGTTGACTCGGTTAGCCTGAGCACTTGTTGGATGTAGCCGACGAATTCAAAGAAGCGCGCAGGCGCGCGACCGCACGTAATGGGGCGTTATGGGCCCATCTGGTCGCGCAAGCCAGTCACTAGACACGCAGGATCACGCGACAGCGGATGCCGAAGCTATGATGAACCACAACTGCCTAACGCCAGAACTAAGCCGCGCTGCGAAGCGGGTTCGGCTTGAATGAATTGTTAGGATTCATCACGAGTATCGCGCCGGTAGTGGCGCATTGGTCTGGATCGACTCAAACACTGCGTCTGGATTGCTCTGGCACCAATAGCGGAAGTACAAGGATGGCTCCTTACCCTTAAACAGATCAGTCGCGCTTGTCTCAGGATGGATCAAAAGCCTTGGCTGATGCCACTGTTGGGCCATAACGCCAATGCAGTTTTCCGAGCCAGCAACATCAAGTAGCCATGTGGCTTGCCCTCCAGCAATTCCTGCCAGCGGGCAAGCGCGCCAAGCAGCGGCTAGCACCTCCAGGACATTGGAGGATGCCGCAATGGAGAACGTCGCTCGGTGTGAGTCACAGTCATCTCCAGCGCAAACGCTGTCTCGGTCTGCTGTAATTTGAATTGCGGTAGTCTCTGACATGAGCGCTAATGCCTAAATTAATCCGAGCCGCGAAGCGGCTTCGGCTTAAATGAATTGTTAGCTCCTCAACTAGCCAGCCAGGTTGAGATCTATATGCATCCCGCTAGCTTTCATTTCTTTGGCTAGTAGGAACCGCCAAGCACCGCCGACGTCCAGCGGAAGATAGAGCACTCCCGCGTAGTCAGAAGGCAGCTCAATGTCTCCTGTGTGTAGAACACAGACGCGATGACGGCCGAGCGCGCCCATGAAGAAGCCAAGCTCAAGTACGACGTTCTGACGAGCTCTTGGCTGAGACTGCTCCGCCTTGTTGATGGGATGCCCGGCATCGTCGGGCGTGAAAAGCACGACTGCAAAATCTACATCCGCGTGGTGTTCGAACTTCTCAATGATTGTTCTGCCCTGATTTGGTTGCTCATGAAGAACTACCGGCGTGAGTTCCAGCCTTGACAAGTATCTGGCTACCGTCTCCTTCAAACCGTCGTCGTGACCATGGACAACAAAAACGTGCCGTGTGCTCTCGCGACCCTTGGCAGGGGCGGCTCGTGACGCCGTTGTTGGCTCTTCCGAGTCCTCTATGCGCTCACGAAGGATGTCGCGGAGCGTTCCTAGCTTGAGCCGCTCTCGTTCGATGCCTTCCCGGTAGCCAGCGTGAACCTTCTGAATCGGATCGGGTCCGCCACCCATGATTAGCGGCAGGGTATCAAGCGATCTAATGGAGTATTCGTGGTACTCCACGGTGTCGTGCCCAAGGATCTCCTGAAGGGTGCTGTTCACCTTTTTCTCAAGAGCCTCAACAGTAGGATCCCATCGCTCGCGAATTGAGTTGACGTCAAATCCTTCTAGCTCTGTGATGCGCCGCTCGATTTTCTTCAAGGCAGACCGCATCTGCTCGATGCTGAGATTCGCAGACTTACGTTCCGGTGCTTTTGCTCGGGCCATGGGATTGTCAGGATTGAGGGCGAATGCCTGAGTTAAGCCGCGCCGCGAAACGGCGTCGGCTTGAATGAATTGCTAGACAGGGCGCGGGTCATTACTGCTTTTCGGGAGTTGAACTTGCCGGATTGGCAGGTTTAGCAAGGCCAAGATCCGCCTCAAGTTCAGTGAGCATTGTTTTAGCTTTTGCTTCACTGCCGAATTTGTCGAAGTGTGGGACGTAGGACAGTGCGCGAAATAGGAAGTAAATACCGACAAAACAACCAACGGCGCCAAATGTCTTGTTGAAAAGCGAGGATGCCCAAGCAAATGCAAATAGCAAAATCGCTTTAATTGCATAGTGCAACGCCCCATACAGGCAGGTGATGCGTAATGAGTCTCGCCTTGCGCGGTCATCTGAAACAACTGAAGAAAGGGAGAACCAGAGCGCAACACGCTTATCCTTTCCAAGCTTTTTCGAGATCGAGTTTGTTGCGCGCGAGCCAATTTCGTACGCAATCCAAAAAAGCAACGAACCTAATGCGCCTTGAACAATTACGGGCCATTGCAGAATTTGGTCGATGGCGTTCATTTTTCCCCTGTCTAACACCTGAGTTAAGCCGCGCCGCGAAGCGGCGTCGGCTTGGACGAATTGTTAGATGACACCTGCGGCGCGCCCCGCAGCGATCACTGCAGATGCCCTGGGTGAGGACGGTGCCTTAGCTATTGCAAAGGTTGGCGAGGTGCCAGCTGTAGAGAACCAGAGCTGTTTGGCTGGCGACTGCTCAAAGCTAAACGGAAACCTCAATGCGTTGAAATCGAAGGGTGCGTTGTTATCAGGAACAAATAGCAGCGGAGTGGCAATTGGTCCGAGCGATACGTCGATCAGCGCCCCCGAATCGTCTACGACTGCGTGATGTTGCGCCACGAGAGTACTAGGCCCCGCCTGCCAAATGGCCCATCCAAATACAGGGATCGTGCCGCCTTTATTGACGCAGTAGTCGACGCAATTGAACCAACACTCATCAGGTGGGTAGCTAGGATTAGCAACGGCGTATGACGCCAATGTTGGCTGATGGTGCAGCGGATGCGCTGCCGGGGCGACTCCCGCTGGTGCCCGAATTGGTTGCGCAAGAAGGGATTGGATGAATTGCTGGACAGCGTGATTTGGCCAAACTGCAGGTTGCGGATAAGTGACCATGTCATCTAACTACTATTGGACCGCAGAAATGCGGTGTTGCGCTGAGTATCTTCGATCGCTGCCGCTTTGTGAACGGGGGCAATCCTAGCCGGGGTCACGGGGTCACGGGATCGCACGATGGCAAGCGGCCGCGACCATGCGGATGCTTTCAGTGTTATCCAGCAAGGACGCAGGCGTATGAAATACACCCCCAAAAAGCACGGCGTAACAGCACTTCCACCGCTCTGGCTACTCGATCAGGTGCGCAATCGCCTGCGGGCACGGCACTACAGCCTGCGCACTGAGCAGGCCTCTCTGAGTTGGATAGGGTGCTTCATCCTGGCCAGCGGCAAGCTCCATCCGGCGCAGATTGGCTAGGCGGAGGTAGAGGCATTCCTCACCCGCTTGGGAAGACCGCGCGCATGCCGGCCAGATAGCGACCGATGCACAGGTGTCTGCGGGCACACAGAACCAGGCATTGGCGGCGCTGTTGTTTCTCTCCCGCGACGCACTGCGTATCGATCGGCATCACATGTCCGACGAAACCCCTAGTTTTCACAATCTTGAGTGGTGGCGTCACAGTGCACACCATGCAGTTACGACGCCCAACGCCAGAAACGAAAAAACCGCGCAATGCGCGGTTTTTTCGTCACACCTCTTGCGAACCGATCAAGGACGACGCGCCAGCGCCTCCACGTCCTTGGCCTTGGGCAGCAGATCCTGCTTGGTCACCGCAAACGGTCCGATGCTCAGCATCGGCACTGCCACGATCACCGAGGAGATCACCACGATCACCGCGCCAATCATGTGCGTTTCGGCCAGGCCTTCCATCGACTCGCCGCCGTAGATGTACAGCGCCAGCGCCGACAGGAAGAACATCACCGCGGTGATCACCGTGCGCGAGAGCGTCTGGTTGATCGAGCGGTTCAGCACTTCCAGCGGCTCCACCCGCAACGCGCGGAAGTTCTCGCGCACGCGGTCGAACACCACGATGATGTCGTTGATCGCAAAGCCCATCACCGACAACAGGCCGGCCAGCACGGTCAGGTCGAACTCGCGGCCGGTCAGCGACACGAAGGCCACGGTGACCAGCAGGTCGAACAAGGCGGTCAGGCTGGCGACCACCGCGAACTTCCACTCGAAGCGGAAGGCGATGTAGATCAGAAAGCCCACCAGCATGAACACCGTGGCGTACACGCCGTTCAAGGCCAGATCCTTGCCGACCTGCGGGCCGACGAATTCGCCCGGCTGCACGGTGGCGGGGTTCTGCGCGGTGCTGACCGCCTTGCGCACTTCTTCGGCCACGGTGCTGGCGGCATCGTCGCGGTTGTTGTGCTGCTCGCGCGCCTGCAGGCGGATCATCACCTCGTTGCCGCCGCGCGCGTTCTGCACCTGGGCGTTCTCGAAGCCGGCCCTGGCCAGCTGCTCGCGCACCTGGTCTACGTCCACGGTCTTCTGGAACGAGGTCTGCACCAGCGTGCCGCCGGTGAATTCCAGCGCGTAGTTGAAGCCCTTGCCGACGATGACGCCGACCGAGGCCACCGCGATCACCAGCATCAGGATCAGCACCGGCTTGCGCAGGCGCATGAAGTCGATCCTGGTGTCGTTCGGGATCAGATGAAGCGGAAAAATTTTCATTGAAAGATCTTCCTAAAAAGTCCGCACATGGATGTGCGGGCTCTTGCGAGGGACTCGCATTAAATAGCGACGGTCTTCAGCTTCTTGCGGCGGCCGTAGATCAGCACCGCCAGCGCACGCGACACGGTGATCGCGGTGAACATCGAGGCGAAGATACCGATCATCATGGTCAGCGCGAAGCCCTTCAACGGGCCGGTGCCGAACGCGTACAAGGCCACCGCCACGATCAAACCGGTGAGGTTGGCGTCCAGGATGGTGCCGCCGGCCTTTTCGTAGCCGGCGGCAATCGCCGATTTGGCCGGCACGCCCAGCCGCAGCTCCTCGCGGATACGCTCGTTGATCAGCACGTTGGCGTCCACCGACAGGCCCACCGACAGCGCCAGGCCGGCAAAGCCCGGCAGCGTCATGGTGGCGCCGAACAGCGACATCACCGCCACCACGATCAGCAGGTTGAACAGCAGCGCCACCGAGGTGATCGCGCCGAACACGCGGTAGTAGACGGTGAAGAACACCAGCGTGAACAGGAACGAGTAGATCACTGCGGTGACGCCGCGCTCCACGTTCTCCGCACCCAGGCTCGGGCCGATCACGTATTCCTCGACGAAATCCATCGGCGCGGCCAGCGAGCCGGATTTCAGCAGTTTGGCCAGGTTTTCGGCCTCGGTCTTTTCCAGCCCGGTGGTCTGGAAGTTCTTGCCGAACACGCCGGCAATGCGGGTCGGCGACAAGGCTTCTTCCTTGACCCGAACGCTGCGCACTTCCTTGCCGTCGACCATGGTCACGGTGGGGATGCGCTCGATGTAGACCACCGACATCAACTTGCCGACGTTGGCGCTGGTGTAGTCGAGCATGCGCTGGCCGGCAACGTTGTTGAGCGTCACCGCCACCGCCGGCATGCCGTTCTGGTCGGTGCTGACGCTGGCGCTGACCATCTGGTCGCCGGTCACCAGCGCGCGCTTGTTCAGCAGCACCGGCGCGCCGGTATCGCGCACGCGGTAGACCTTGGCTTCGGGCGGGATGCTGCCGCTGCGCACGGCGTCTTCGGCATTGCCTTCGACCACCGCGCGGAATTCCAGCGAGGCGGTGGCACCGATCAGGCGCTTGGCCTCGGCGGTGTCCTGCAGGCCGGGCAGTTCGACCACGATGCGGTCCTCGCCCTGGCGCTGGATGGTCGGTTCGGACACGCCCAGCGCGTTGACGCGGTTACGCAAGGTGGTGAGGTTCTGCTCGATCGCGCCGCTGGCGATCTGCTTGAGCTCGGCCTCGGGCACCTTCACCGAGATGTTCTGGCCGCTGACGTCATAGGTCAGCGTCGGCTGCGACTTGGCCAGCGCGGTGCGCGCGGCGTCGACGCTGGCGCCTTCGCTCAGGCTGACCTGGATGCTGTTGTCGCCGCGGCGCTCGACCGAGCGATAGGCGATACGGCCATCGCGCAGCGTGGTGCGGATGTCTTCGGCAAAGCCGTCCAGGCGCTTTTCCAGCGCGGCCTTCTGGTCCACCTGCATGGCGAAATGCACGCCGCCGACCAGGTCAAGGCCCAGCACCATCGGCCGGCCGCCCAGCTTGGCCAGCCAGTCCGGCACGGTCGAGGCCAGATTCAGCGCCACCGTGTAGTTCTCGCCCAGTTGCTGGCGCAGCACGTCGTTGGCGCGGGTCTGTGCCTGCAGGTTGGGCAGGCGCACCATCAGGCTGTCGCCTTCCCGGGTGACGGCCTTCGGCGTGATGCCGGCGGCCTTGAGGTCGGCGTCGATGCGGCTGCGCAAGGCGTCGTCGAGCTGGGCACCGCGGCTGGCGGTGATCTGCACGGACGGGTCCTTCTGGTAGATGTTGGGCAGCGCGTACAACGCACTGACCGCCAGCACCAGCAGGATCAGGAAATACTTCCAGCGAGGAAATTCGAGCATTGCGACAGTCCCGCGCGACACCATCCCGGCGACGCGCCTAGCAGTGAAAACGACTTCCAGCGGCCAACACAATGACGCCAGCGGTCGTCAGGTGGATGCGGCGGTGCGCGGAGCGGAGCGATGCGCGCCGGTTCACGGCACCGACTGCGCCCACCTGACAGTGGGCGCAGCAGGTTGGTTGCCGCTTAGTTGGCAGACTTCAGCGTGCCCTTGGGCAGCACGTGGCCCACGGCACTCTTCTGCACGCGGATGCGCACGTTGTCGGCCACTTCCACGGTGATGAAGTTGTCGCCGATGTCGGTGATCACGCCCGCCACGCCGCCGGAGGTGATGACTTCATCGCCGCGCGCCAGCTTGTCCAGCAGCGACTTGTGCTCCTTCTGGCGCTTCATCTGCGGGCGGATCATCAGGAAATACATGACCGCGATCAGGATGATCGGCAGCGCGAAGGTGGACAGGCTTCCCATCGGGCCGGGCGCCGGCGCGCCGCCAGTGGCCTGCGCCTGGGCGACGGGGATCAGGAAATCGAGCAGATTCATTCAGTGCGTCCTAGTTTTGGTGCCAGCGCGCCAAGCGGCCCGCTCGCTATTCAGGTACCGCCGGAGCGGAACAGCCGGGAATTATGCCATGCAGGTTCCAAACCGTCCGCGCGGGGCGCGGACGGCCGGTCTCAGCTGGTTTCCCCCGGCAACGGCGGCGTGGTGGCGCCGCGTGCCGCATAGAAGGACCGCCGGAACTGCGCAAAGGTTCCCGCTGCGATGGCCGCGCGCAGGTCGGCCATCAGCTTCTCGTAGTACCAGAGGTTGTGCAGGGTGCCCAGCATGGGCGCGAGCATCTCGTTGCAGCGGTCCAGGTGGCGCAGATACGAACGCGTGTAGCCGCTGCTGCAGGCATGGCAGCCGCAGCCCGGCTCGATGGTGTCCAGGTCGCGTTCGTACCTGGCGTTGCGGATGCGCACGGTGCCGAAGGAGGTGAAGTAATGCCCGTTGCGCGCGTTGCGGGTGGGCATCACGCAGTCGAACATGTCCACGCCACGCGCCACGCCTTCGACCAGGTCCTCGGGCCGGCCCACGCCCATCAGGTAGCGCGGGCGCTTGGCCGGCAGGCGCGGATGCAGGTGTTCCAGCATCGCATTGCGCTCGTGCTCCGGCTCGCCCACCGCCAGCCCGCCGATGGCGTAACCGTCGAAACCGATGTCCTGCAGCCCGTCCAGCGAGCGGCTGCGCAGGTCCGGATGCACCCCGCCCTGCACGATGCCGAACAGCGCCGCATCGTTGCCCAACCCGTCATGCGCCTGCCGCGAGCGTTGCGCCCAGCGCAGGCTCAGCTCCATCGAGCGCCGCGCCACCTCCTCGGTGGCCGGGTACGGCGTGCATTCGTCGAAAATCATCACGATGTCCGAATCGAGCACCTTCTGGATCTGCATGCTCTCTTCCGGGCCCAGGAATACCCGCGCACCGTCGGTCGGCGAGGCGAAGGTGACGCCCTGCTCGGTGATCTTGCGGCGATGGGCCAGCGAAAACACCTGGAACCCGCCCGAATCGGTGAGGATCGGCCCGTCCCAGCGCGCGAACCCGTGCAGCCCGCCGTGGTCGCCGATCACCTCCAGACCCGGGCGCAGATACAGGTGGAAGGTATTGCCCAGGATGATCTCCGCACCCAGCGCGCGGATCTGCTCGGGCAGGATGCCCTTGACCGAGCCATAGGTGCCCACCGGCATGAACGCCGGCGTCTCGACAGTGCCGCGCGGAAAGGTCAGGCGCCCACGGCGGGCATGGCCGTCGGTGGCTTGGAGCTGGAACTGGAGTCGGGACATGGAGGGGCCGGGATTGGGGAATCGGGATTGGGGAATCGGAGAAGCGGTTGGCAGGTGGCTGATCGTTCGGCGGATGCCGACTTACGATTCCCCACTCCCGAATCCCCAATCCCTGCTCCACAACAGCATCGCATCGCCATACGAAAAGAAGCGATAGCGCTGTTCGATGGCGTGTTGGTAGGCGGCGAAGATGCGCTCGCGGCCGGCAAAGGCCGAGACCATCATCAGCAGCGTGCTTTCGGGCAGATGGAAGTTGGTGACCATCGCGTCGACGCTGCGGATGCGGTAGCCGGGCAGGATGAAGATCTGGGTTTCGCCGGCAAACGGCAGCAACTCGCCCTCGGGCGCGGCATCGGTGATGCGCCAGGCGCTTTCCAGCGAGCGCACCACCGTGGTTCCCACCGCGATGACGCGCCCGCCACGCGCGCGCGCGCGCCGCACCTGCTCGACCAGCGCGGCGCCGACGTTGAGCCATTCGGTGTGCATCACGTGCTGATCCAGCGCGTCCACGCGCACCGGCTGGAAGGTGCCGGCGCCTACGTGCAGGGTGACATGGCCGAACTCCACCCCGCGCTCGCGCAGCCGTGCCAGCAGCGCCTCGTCGAAATGCAGCCCGGCGGTGGGCGCGGCCACTGCGCCCACTTCGCGCGCGAACACGGTCTGGTAGCGCTCGCGGTCTTCCACCCCCGGCTCGCGGCGGATGTACGGCGGCAGCGGCAGGCGCCCGGCCTCCAGCAGCCAGTGCTCCAGCGGAGTGGGGATCTCGAAGCGCAGCAGGTAGAACTCGCCGTCGCGGCCCAGCACCTCGGCCTGGCCGCCGGCATCCAGCGCGATCCAGCTGCCGGCCTTGGGCGACTTGCTGGCGCCGATCTGCACGCGCGCCTGCCGCTCGCCCAGCAGGCGCTCGATCAGGATTTCCACCCGCCCGCCGCTGGCCTTCTGCCCGAACAGCCGCGCCGGGATCACCCGGGTATCGTTGAAGATCAGCAGATCGCCCGGCTGCAGCAACTCGGGCAGATCGCGCACCTGCCGGTCGACCAGCGCCTGCGGCGACGGCGGCACCACCAGCAAGCGGCTGGCCGCACGCTCGGCCAATGGCGCCTGGGCGATCAGCTCGTCGGGCAGCGAATAGTTGAAATCGGACTTCTTCAAGGCCGCAGGATGTGTTGGCTGAGGAGCCGGATAGTGTAACTGCGGCGGGGAATGGAGATTCGGGAATCGGGAATCGTAAAAGCGGGCCAGTCTGCGCCGTATGAGTTTCGGCCCTCGGATCTGGCTCTTACGATTCCCCATTCCCCACTCCCGATTCCCGCCCCTCACCTCTCGAACTTCGTCGACAAAATGATCGACGTCGTCGTGCGCTCCACGCCGTCGATCGCGCCGATGGCGTCGGTGAGTACGTCCATCTCGTTGACGCCGCCGACCACGCCCAGGGCGATCAGGTCGTAGGCGCCGCTGACCGAGTGCAGCAGGCGCACCTGCGGGATGTCGCGCAGCGCCTTGACCACTGCCGGCATCTTCTTGGGCAGCACGGTGATCAGGATATGCGCGCGGATGCGGCCCTGTTCGTAGGCGTCGTGGGTGCGCACGGTATAGCCGCTGATCACCCCGTCGCGCTCGAGTTTGTCGATCCGGCTCTGCACGGTGGTGCGTGACAGCCCGAGCCGGCGCGCAATCTGCGCGGTGGAGGCGCGCGCGTCCTCGCGCAGCAGCGACAGCAGGCGTTCGTCAGAGGGAGTGATTTTCACTTTTTGCCCAAATGGTTCGTCGATTCGACGAAAATACCCGACTTCCTGCCCGGATTCACGCTGCCAAACGCCGATCTTCTGCCGATAATAGGAAGGGAACGCCACCTTGCAGGAGATGCGCCATGTCCGTCCTCGCCCCGCTCGCCCCGCTGCGCGCCCATGCCGGCCGCCGCCTGACCGATGGCCTGGACGATGCCAGCATCGCGCGTCTGGCCGCCAGCCACCCGGATCTCGCACACGCCATCGACGCGGCCGCTGCCGAGTACGCGCTGGTGCGCGCCGAGGCCGCCGACCTGCTGGACCTGGACGAAGACGCACAGATCGGCGCGGTGCAGGATGGCTTCATCAATTTCTACGCCGACGATGCGGTGACCCCGTACGTGGCGCTGGCCGCGCGCGGCCCCTGGGTGATCACGCTCAAGGGCGCGGTGCTGTACGACGCCGGCGGCTACGGCATGCTCGGCTTCGGCCACACCCCCGCGCCGGTGCTCGAGGCGATGGCGCGTCCGCAGGTGATGGCCAACGTGATGACGCCGAGCCTGGCGCAGCGCCGGCTCGACCGTGCGCTGCGCGCCGAGATCGGGCATACCCGCGGCGGCTGTCCGTTCGCACGCTTCATGTGTCTCAACTCCGGTTCCGAAGCGGTCGGCCTGGCCGCGCGCATCGTCGATACCAACGCCAAGCTGCACACCGACCCGGGCGCGCGCCACGCCGGTGCCAGCATCAAGCGCGTGGTGGTCAAGGGCAGCTTCCATGGCCGCACCGACCGCCCCGGCCTGTATTCCGATTCCAGCCGCAAGACCTACACCAAGTACCTGGCCAGCTACCGCGACGAAGACTCGGTGATCGCGATCGCGCCGTACGACGTGGCGGCGCTGCAGCGCGCCTTCGACGAGGCCGCGCGCAATCACTGGTTCATCGAGGCGGTGTTCCTGGAGCCGGTGATGGGCGAAGGCGACCCGGGCCGCGCATTGCCGGCCGCGTTCTATGCCGCCGCGCGCGAACTGACCCGCCTGCACGGCAGCCTGCTGCTGGTGGATTCGATCCAGGCCGGCCTGCGCGCGCACGGCGTGCTGTCGGTGGTGGATTACCCCGGCTTCGAGCAGCTCGACCCGCCGGACCTGGAGACCTACTCCAAGGCGCTCAACGCCGCGCAATACCCTTTGTCGGTGCTGGCGGTGACCGAACACGCCGCGCAGGTGTATCGCAAAGGCACCTACGGCAACACCATGACCACCAATCCGCGTGCGCTGGATGTCGCCTGCGCCACGCTGGCGTTGTTCACCCCGCAGGTGCGCGAGAACATCCGCACCCGTGGTGCGCAGGCAATCGCCAAGCTGCAGGCACTGCAGTCCGAGCTGGGCGGCCTGATCACCAAGGTGCAGGGCACCGGGCTGCTGTTCTCCTGCGAGCTGGCGCCGCAGTTCAAGTGCTATGGCGCCGGTTCCACCGAGGAATGGCTGCGCCACCGCGGCGTCAACGTGATCCATGGCGGCGAGAATTCGCTGCGCTTCACCCCGCACTTTGCGATGGACGAAGACGAGCTGGACCTGCTGGTCGGATTGATCGGGCGTGCGCTGAAGGAAGGTCCGCGCCATAGCCAGGCCGAGGCGGCCTGAGCGCCACCCACACGCATGGCGAGCAGTCGCTAGCGGGAAGCGGACGGTGCGCAGGAACGTTGGTCACCGAGCGGTACACGCCGATGCGGAGCACCGTCCGCGCCCACCGGGCGGCCAGAGCGATGGTGGTGTAGACCGCTCGACTTCAAGGCGACGCAGGCAGTGCCTGCGCGCCTGCAGAACAGGCTCGGCTACTCCTTGGCATCCACCACGCGCTGTCGGCGCTGCGCGCGGCGGGGGTGCTGCCTGGCCCGGTCAGATCGGCACGGCGCTCAGCTTGCGGCGCAGGTAATTGGTCACTGCCCGGCGTGGCGACTTGCCGCGCCAGGACGCCCAGCACAGATGCGAGCCCACCGCGACCGTGCCGCCACGGTGGCCGAGCCCGAACCAGGTGCGGTCGGGATGGAACGCATCGCGCGCCGGGAACACGATGCCGGCAAACTCGCCGGCGTGCGCGTTGTAGAAACGCGTCAACCCGCGCGGGCCGGAAATCATCGGAATCTGCCGGTGGTCTTCCAGCGTCTCGGGCGCATGCATGGTGAAGATGTGCTCGATGAAGGCGCGCCAGAACGGATGTCCTGCCTCCGAGCCGAACACCGCATTGCCGATCTTGAACTGCTCGTTGCCGGGCGCGCCCTCTTCGATCGGCAGCACGCATTGCTGTGCCAGTACGTCCGCGCCAAGCGTGCGCAGCAGCTTGTAGTCGGTGTCGAAATAGAACCCGCCATAGGTATGCATGTAGGCGCAGCGGGCGATGTCTGCCTTCATCACACCGAAGCGGATCGCTTCGTAGCGGTCGGCCAATTCCGGGAAGGCGCGACGCATCAGCGCCGAGTTGTCGGCATCGTCCCAGACATGGCAGGTCCAGCCCGGCAGCAGCCGTTGCAGACGGGCCTGGATTTTGCGCTCTTCCCAAAGCAGGTGCTTGGTCGGCGCAGTGAGATGGAACACGTGGGGAATCATGGGGGCTTCTCGGGGCTGGGGGAGGCAGAACCTCCACCGAAGCACCCGCGTCGAAGCCGGCTACCCGGGTGGAGACCCGGTCGGCCCTAACAGTAGTCCCATTATTAGTGTGACGTAATTCACAATTTTAAATGGTTACGCTTACCGTCGATGTGCAAAATCAATGCAGCACCGAAGTTTGCTCACCGGGTCGTCATCCGGAACGGCAGCCTCATCCAGACCAGCTCGCCTGTGCCGCGTTTCCGTCATTCCCAGCATCTGTCGGCGCGTCCTTTCAGGGTTGCACTGCGCGGGCAATCGCGTGGTGCGATGCGTCCGGCCTCTTTCTCCACCAGTCGCTTGCCGCCATCGCTGCCGCGCTCCAGCTCGAACGCATCGTAGAGACGCCCGGTGGCGGTGCGCGACTCGTAACGCAAGGTGTGGTTGTCGATGCGAAGCACCTGGTAGAGCTGGGTGTCCTCGCCGACCGGACGCATGGTCTTGCGCGCCATGTCCGAGAGTCGGTACTGCTTGGGCCCGGCCACCGAGACCACGAACACCGGCGTGGCCTGCCCTGCCGCATCGCCGCGCCGGCCGTAGGTGTGGTCGTGGCCCTGCAGCACCAGATCGACCTTGTGGCGGCGGATCACCGGCAGCACCTGCTCGACCAGTTTCTCGTTCTGGCGATCGGCGCGCGGGGAAAAGAACGGCTGATGGATCAGCACGATCGACCACGGGTGCGGATTGTCGGCCAGTACCTTGTCCAGCCACTGCGCCTGTGCCGGGCCGGTGCCCAGATCCAGAACGGAGGTGCCATCGAGCACGGCGATGCGCACGCCCTGATAGTCGAACCAGTAGCTGGTGCGTGCGGTGGCCGACGGCCCGTTACGCGGCAACGCGAAGGTCACCGGCCAATGCGTGCCAAGCGTGCGCGTGGCCTGTGGGGTGTCCTCGCCCTCTTCGTGATACTCGTGATTGCCCGGCGCCGGCGCCACCGCGGTGCCTTCCAGCAGCCAGCGCCCGGCGTCGAACCACTCGGCCCATTCGTTGTCGTCCTGGCCGTCCTTGCCGCTGACCAGGTCACCGGCGAACAGCGCCAGCCGCGCATCCGGTGCCGAGCGCCAAGCCTGGCGGATCACCCGCGAGACCAGGCTGAGGTTCTTGTTCTGGGTGTCGCCGAAATACAGCAGCGTCAGCGGCGTATCCGCGGTGGCGGCTGTGCGGAAATGATTCCACGCCCCCCAGGTGTGGTTGCCCTGCACGCGGTAGGCATACAGCGTGTCCGGCGTCAGCCCGTCGATATCGGCGCGGTGGTGATGCGAGCTGCCGTTTTCGCTGGCCAGCGTGGTGGTGCTGGCGCGGATGCGGCGCGGCGTGCCCACATCGGGCGAGTCGCCGGCAACCACCAGTTCCAGCCACGGCTGGTCGACGCTGGTATCGGTACGCCAGGCCACCGCGAAACCGGTCGCCGCCGCCTGCGCGGGCGTGGCGACGATGCGGTCCGGAAAGCCATCGGCAACATAATGGGTGGAGCCGGCCGGCACCTGGGTGTTGGGCTCGGCCGCGCGCTCGGCGGCGAACGATCCAGTGCCCGTCATCGCCACCAGCAACAGCGCGCAAGACAGCATCGCACGTGCGGCGATCATGGCGCGCATTCTTTCAAACGCAGCGTGCGCGCGATATCGCGCCAGTCGAAGGCCGCCACCGCCTGGTCGTCGTGCAAGGCGTAGAACACCCCGCCCGGAAAGCGCGCATCGCCACGTTGATCCAGCCACACGCCGTCGGTGTTGGCGGTCACCCGGCCGGCGAAGGCACCGACATGCGCCAGGCTCTGGCGGTCGAACACCTGGAACACGCTGCGGTCCTTGAACTGATCGGTGGCGATCCAGTAACCGCTACCGTCCTTGCATGCAAACAGCGTCATGCCTTCGGCCTGCGCCTTGAACAGGCCGCTGCCGACATTGCGCCCGCGGTAGCGCCCGTCCATCCCGTATTCGCGCAACTGCGTGCCCACGGCAACATCCTCTTCGGCAATCATCAGGCGCGCATGCGCTTCATCGCCGAACACCGACTCGGCGATCCGTATCGCGCCCGCCTCGGTGGTATCGCCGAAGCTCTGGGTCAGGTGCGCTTGCCAGCCCTGCCCCGCGTTGTTCACCTGATAGCGACGGAAACGCTGACCGAGTTCGGCCAGCGGCGGCGGCTCATCCTTGTTGGCCGGCGACATGTAGTTGTCGCTGACCACCACCTCGTAGCCGCCGTCGTGCTTGTGCACCCACAGGCCGTAGGGCTCGCGCAATTCGTCCTGGCCGAAGCTGGTCAGCGGCTTGAAATCCGGCAGCGAAAATACCTGCACGCGGCGGTTGTCGCGCTCGACCACGAACACCAGATCGTCGACGACCGAAATCCCGTTTGGCCGATCCAGCTTGCCCAGGGCCTTGCCCTTGCCGCCGACCACGCGCAGGCGCTTGCCGCTATCGCCATCGAACACCACCAGCGCATGCGTGGCCTTGGCGGTGGCGATCAACCAGCGGCTGCCATCGGGCGCACTCCAGCTGGCCGGCGAATCCAGGTTGTCGGCCGGGGTCAGCGCGGTGATGAAGGCTTCCGGCACCACTTCGTGCGCCACCCTGGCCTCGCTGAGCAAGGGGTCCTTCAACAGCGCCTCGTCGGCTTCGCGGTCGGCCGGTGCGCTGGCGCAGGCGGTCAGCGCCAGCGTGGTGGCGAGCAGTGTGGTGTGGAGTAACGTGGTGTGGAGCCGCGTGCGCGTTGCGATCACAGTGCCACCTTCAGGCCGAGCGCATAGGTGCGGCCGTATTCCTCGTTCTGCAGCGTGCGCGAGGGCACGCCCTGGTACAGCTCCAGCGGTTCGTCCAGCAGGTTCTGCGCCTCCAGATACAGGCTGACGTGGCTGTTGAATTGGTAGTTCATGCTGAAATCCAGCTGGGTGTGCGGGGCGACGTAGATATCGTACGCGCGGCTTTGGCCGATGGTGTCCAGGTACTCGCTGCGATACACCGCCGCAACGCGCGCACTGAAGCCGTATTTTTCATACCCCAGATGCCCGCTGTAGATGCGCTTGGACGAGCGCGGCAAGGTGAAGTCCTCGCCGGCGCGATCGCTCAGGCCGGGATTGAAATCGCTGTCCAGCACGGTGGCGCTGGCGCCGACCAGCAGGCCATTCCAGCCCTCGGGCAGGAAGTCCAGCGCCTGCTGCCAATTGAATTCGGCGCCGCGCACCTTTGCGGTGTCGCCGTTGATCGAGCGCGTCACCTGCAGGTTGGGGAACTCGGCATCGTTGGTGCTGATGGTCTGCACGATGTAGTCGTCGATCGACTTGTTGAACACGCCCAGCGAGACCAGGCCGGTGCTGCCGATGTACTTTTCGAACGACAGATCCAGGTTCTTTGAGCGATACGGATTGAGATCGGGATTGCCGAGACTCACCTCGTTGTCGCCGCGATTGATGCTCACGCGCGGGGAGACATCGCCGAACGCAGGCCGCGACAAGGTCTTGTTGGCCGCGAACCGCAGCACCCAGTCGTTGCCGGTGTCGTAGCGCAGATGCAGGCCCGGCAGCACATTGGTGTAGCTGCTGGAGGCTTCGCGCGGCGTCACCGTGGCGGTGCGGCCGTTCTCGGCCACGTCGACCTGGTTACCGGTGGCGTCGAACTGGGTGTTCTCCACCCGCACGCCGGCGATCATGCGCAGCGCACCGATGTCCCAGGTGCCCATCGCATAGGTGGCGAACACATCTTCGGTGGCCCTGTAGTCGTCCTGCAGCGAGACCTGCAGGTTGCTGCCCACATCCTGCGGACGTGCGCTGTACAGAGTGCCGGAGGTGTTCCAGTAACGGCGCATGCCGTCCGAGCCGATGCTTTCGCCCAGCGTGCCGCCGCGATGTTCCGGTGCGGCGGTGGTCCAGTCGCTCAGATCGATCGCCGGGCCACGACGCAGCTCGTTTTCGTCCACGTTGACATCGCGCTCGCGCCAGCGGCCGAGCACGCCCATCTTCAGGCTGGAATGCTCGCCATCGAAGCGCACGTTGACCTGCGCGCTGCGCTCGCTGTCGTCCACCCGCTTGGGCGCCAGCACGAAGCGGTCGAATACGAAGTCGTCGTTGCGCTGCCAGCCGTTGTCGGAGAACCCCAGGCGCGGAATGCCGCTGTTCTGATCGACCGTGGCCGACAGATCGTCGCCGGCGTAGTTGAAGCGCGCTTCCATCTCATCGTTCACGCGCTCGGTGGTCTTGGTGTAGCCCAGCTTGTAATCCACCGTGGCCGCGCTCAGACGGTTTTCACCGCCCACGCTCAAGGCCATGGTGTCTTCCTTCTTGGTGCGGTAGCGCACGCGCTTGGAAATGGAATCGGCCGGCAGGTCGGCCACGGCGTAGGTGCCATCGCCATTGGCGCTGACCTGCCCGTCGGCCAGGCCGAAGATGGTGCGCTGGCGCGTTTCGGCATCGTCGAAGCGGCTGTAGAGCGTACGCAGGTAGTAGCGGTTGTCGGCGTCAGGGCGCCAGTCCAGGTTGAGGTTGGCGCCCATGCGGGTACGCTCGATGAAGTACTTGCGGCGCTGCACTTCACCGGCGAACAGATCGTCGGCCGCACCGCCGTCGAAGCTGTCGTAGGCCACTTCGGTGTTGTCCGATTCGAATTCGCGGTCCTGGTAGTTCACGCCGACCGCCACACCGAAGGTGCCGTCGAAGATGTCGCTGTAGTTGAACGCGCCCTTGGGGCTGGTCTTGCCCGACAACGACTGGTGGCTGCCTTCGATCGAGCCGCGCAGCGTGCGGCCATCGCGATCGAAGGCAGAGGTGGACTCGACCTGGATCGCACCGCCGATGGAATCGCCCGGCATGTCCGGGGTCGGCGACTTGACCACTTTCAGGCGCTCGGTCGAGTCGGAGGGAATCACGTCCAGCGGCGCCGAGCGCGTGCCGTCTTCCGGCGTGCCCATGGTCATGCCGTCGATGGTGACGCTGTTGAGCGCCGAATCCAGGCCGCGGATCACCACGAAGCGGCCTTCGCCCTGGTCGCGGGTGACGCTGACGCCGGGCAGGCGCTGCAAGGATTCTGCAACATTCTTGTCGGGGTACCGGCCTAGCGCATCGGAGGCGACCGCATCCTGGATCGCATCGGAACCCCGCTTGAGATCGACCGCGCGCACCTGCGATTCCACCTGCGGGCGCACTTCCAGGCGCTCCAGGTCGATGGCTGCCGCACCGGAGGCGCCGGTTGCCGCTGCCGCACCCTCGGCCGCCTGCGCAAGCGGGCTCCACGTGGCCGCCGCCAACGTCAGCGTGATCGCCAGGCACAGCGGAGTCTTGTTCAACACGGATGCTTCCCCAATCGGTTAAGAATGGGTGGGCACACTATGTCTACGACGTTTCACTGACATGACATCTGCAAGCGCGATCACGCCCAATGTGTGGCGACGCTGCCGCTGGCTGCGGCACACTGTGGGTCTCTCCCGCCTGTCGCTGCCCATGAAAATCGTCGAAGTCCGTCACCCCCTCGTCCAGCACAAGATCGGCCTGCTGCGCGATGCCGCCTTGAGCACCAAGGGCTTCCGCGAACTGGTCACCGAGCTGGGCACGCTGCTGGCCTACGAGGCCACCGCCAATCTGGACACCGAATCGCACGTGCAACCCGGCTGGGCCGGCCCGGTGACCGTGCAGCGGATTGCCGGCGCGAAAATCACCCTGGTACCGATCCTGCGTGCAGGCCTGGGCATGCTGCCCGGCGTGCTGGCGCTGATCCCGGCCGCGCGCGTGAGCGTGGTCGGCCTGCAGCGCGACGAAGAAACCCTGCAGCCGGTGCCCTACTTCGAACGCCTCACCGGCCGCCTGGAAGAGCGCGACGCGCTGATCCTGGACCCGATGCTGGCCACCGGCGGCACGCTGATCGCCACCATCGACATGCTCAAGCGCGCCGGCGCGCGGCGGATCAAGGGCATCTTTTTAGTGGCCGCACCGGAAGGCTTGAAAGCCTTGGAAGCCGTGCACCCGGACGTGGAGGTCTACACCGCCGCGATCGACGACCACCTCAACGACAAGGGCTACATCCTGCCCGGCCTGGGCGATGCCGGCGACCGGATCTTCGGCACGCGGGTGGAGTGAGTGTCTGAAGCGACCAGATCAAAAGCTGATGCGCGCTGGACGATTGCCGATCACGCTGGAGCAGCGCTGGTGAGGTAATCGGCGGATTGAAGCCCCTCTCCCCACGGGAGAAGGGTTGGGGTGAGGGTACGGTGGGTCGGTGTTGCTGCCGCTGCCGCACCCTCATCCGGCGCTGCGCGCCACCTTCTCCCGATGGGAGAACGGTAGCGGCCGCGGCATCGCGTTGAAAAACCGCCCGCCTCAGCGCGTGGACGCTTCGATCGCCGCGCTCACATACACCAGCGGTGCGTTCCAGTTGATTGCCACCTCGTTGCTGGCATAACTGCAGGTGTCGTCCAGGTACGACAGCGCCGGCAGCTTGGAGGGATAGGCCACCTTGCAGTCCTTGGCGTCCTGCTGGCCCGGTTGCGGGCCGCCGGCCAGCCAGCCCGGTACTGGCGCGTCGATGCCGTCGGCTTCGGAGGGGCGATGGTGGATATGCAGCGGGCTGCGCAACCCGACCCCGGTGACGAACGACAGCCCCAACGGATTGCGCCCCAGGATGTAGTCCAGCTGCGATTGCGCGGCATCCAGATACGGCCGCTGCCCGGTCAACCGATAGCCCTGCATCAACATCATCGCGCGGTTGAGCACGACTGCATTACTGCCCCACACAAAATCGGTGTCGGTCATCGCCAGACGCCAGGGCGAGGCCTGCCACTGTTCGGCAAGCCGCTGTGCCAGATCGGTGATCTCACGGGTGATGCGTGCGCGATCGGCATGCGCGGTGAGCCGGTCGCGATGTTCGGCCAGCGACATCCAGGCCAGGCCGCCGACGTTGCTCCAGCCCGGCACGCTGGCCGGCACGTTGCGCGCCATCATTGCGTCGTAGAAGCCGTCCTCGCGCGTGCTCACGTACAGCTCGGCCGCGGCCCAGGCGAATTCATCGCCCACCTGCGCATCGTCGTAGCCGCCGGTGCGCACGTCATCGGGCTGGCGGTAGATCACATCCGGATGCTGCTGCGCCCACGCCCAGGCGCTGCGCGCAGCCTTCAACATGCGTGCCGACGCGCCCGGATACTGCGTGTCGAACGGTGCGTAGACGCGGCTGGCGGCAGCCATCACCGCGGCAAAATCCAGTGTGGCCGCAGTGGCCTTCATGACCACATAGCGTTGTTGCTTGGCCTGCTCGGGCATCACCAGCCCATCGAACTGCTTGTCGGTGAGCTTGTGGTACACGCCGCCATCGGCCGGGTCCTGCATGGCCAGCATCCATTCCAGGTTCCACCAGGTCTCCTGCAGGATGCCGGGCACGCCGGGGGCGTCGTCGGGGATGGTCAGCGGCTGCGCCTTGAACAGCGCCGGATACTGCTCGTAGGCCGCCAGCAAGGTGTAGGTGCTGATGCCGGAGTTGACGATGTATTTGTTGTAGTCACCGGCGTCGTACCAGCCCTTGGGCGCACGGATCACGCTGTCGGCCGGGCGCGTGGCCGAGGCCGCGGAAGGATGGATGCGCACATCGGTGTCCGGATGCCCGGCCGCACGTGCATAGCGCCCGGCGAACTGCGCCGGCAGCGCGGTGCTGGCGCGATTGAAGTAGAACGCCTTGAGCGAGGCATCCACGACGGGCTGGTAGGCAGCGGCCGCAATCGGGAATGGATCCGACGCCGGCAAACCGGCGATCTTCACCCGATACGTCCCTGGGGCGCGCAGCGCGGAAAAGTCGGCCACGCGTGCCTGTTGCCCCGCTGGTGCCCAGGTGGCCGCCGGCGACAAGCGGCCCTCCAGCACGCGGCGGCCGTTGGCATCCTCGACCGTAAAGCGGTCTGCCGCTGCCGCAGCGGACGGCGGCAAGCCGACCACCGCCAGCTTGGCCGAGCCCGGCAGATAACCGAGTTGGTTGACGTGGATCGCGGCGCCGGCAGCGGCCGTGCTGCCGGCAGTGCCGGTCGTATCGGCCGCGCAGGCGGCGATGGGCGATGCGATCGCCACGGCGGTGAGCAGGGTCTGCAAAATGGTCATGCCGCGATGGTCGCCAAATCGACGTACAGCGACAAGTCCAATCCCGACATAGGACACAGCACCAAACCGTATTGCTGCAGGCAGCCAGTGACCTTCCGGCCCCCACTCAGGCCGGTGCAGGCGTGCTGCACGTAGTTGCCGAGACAGGGACACGGTTCGCCGCTCCGCGTGTTCGGCACCTGTGCCGCCTGCGCCGAACCGACAGGCCAGGCCCGCGCCTCAGTGCACGCCGGTTCTCATCGTTGGCCGTGTAATGCCTGCCCCGCCCACGGAGCAGGCCGTGGCACTCACCGTGCAGGTGTCGCCAGCTGGACCTGCGCCTTGCCCACCGGGTTGCGCGGGTCGCTACCGCCGGTGAGCACGTTGCTGCGCTTGTCCCACTCCACCGTCTGCAGGTTGCCCCAGACATGGCTGGAACCGCGGCCGCCCTCGGCGGTGTCGCCAGGCAGCTTGAGCGCATGCCCCATCGCCTGCAGCGCCTTGGCGGTCTGCGGCGAGAACGCGTTGCTCTCGGCCTCGATCACGTCCGGCAGCCACTGGTGGTGATAGCGCGGCAAGGCGCTGACCTGCTGTGCGTCCAGGCCGGCGTCGTAGCCCAGGATGCCGAGCAGCACCATGGTGATGATGCGGCTGCCGCCCGGGGTGCCGATCACCGCGACCTTGTCGGCCGATTCCATGAAGGTCGGCGTCATCGAGCTAAGCATGCGCTTGCCCGGCTTGGGGGCGTTGGCCGCGTAGCCCATCACGCCGAAGGCATTGGGCGTGCCCGGCTTGAGCGCGAAGTCGTCCATCTCGTCGTTGAGCAGCACGCCGGTGCCCTTGGGGATCAGCCCCGAGCCGTACAGCAGGTTGACGGTCTGGGTGGCGCCGACGCGGTTGCCTTCGCCATCGATGATGGAAAAGTGCGTGGTCTCGTCGTCTTCCAGCGGGGTCGGATTGCCCGACAGCAGGTCGCTGGGGGTGGCCTTGTCCGGGTTGATCGTGGCGCGCAGGCCTTGCGCGTAATCCTTGCTGGTCAGCACGCGCTGCGGCACCGCGACAAAGTCCGGGTCGCCGAGGAAGAAGGTGCGGTCGCGGTAGGCGCGGCGCATCGCTTCCACCACCAGATGGGTGCGGTGCGCATCGTCGAGCGTGTCCAGCTCCCAGCCTTCCAGGATCTGCAGCATGGCGGCGAGTGCGATACCGCCGGAAGACGGCGGCGGCGCGGTGGTGATCTTCCAGCCGCGGTAATCGAACTGGATCGGCGTGCGCTGCTTGACCCGGTACCCGGCCAGCTCGGCGGCTTTCCAGTGCCCGCCGGCCTGCTTGACGCCGGCCAGCAGCTTGCTGGCGGTTTCGCCCTTGTAGAAGCCGTCAAAGCCCTTGTCGCCGAGCAGCTTCAAGGTGTGCGCCAATTCGGGCTGCTTGAAGATGTCGCCTTCGGCGATGGGCTTGCCGCCGCGCAGATAGACCTCGCGCGTGCCGGGATAACGCTCCATCACCTCGCGCCGCGAGGCATAGCCCTTGGCCATGCGCGCGTACACCGGAAAACCTTCGGTGGCGATGCGGATCGCCGGTGCCAGCGACTGCTTCAGCGGCAGCCGGCCGTGCCGGGTGGCCAGCTCCACCAGCGCTGCAGGCAAGCCGGGAATGCCGGCCGACCAGGGGCCGTTGACCGAGCGGTCGCGGTCCAGCGCGCCCTGCTTGTCGAGGAACTGCGCCTCGCTGGCCGACTCGGGCGCGGTCTCGCGCGCATCCAGCATCACGTCCTTGCCGGTCTTGGCATCGTGCAACAGGAAGAAGCCGCCGCCGCCCAGGCCCGAGCTGATCGGCTCGACCACCGCCAGCGTGGACGACACCGCGATCGCCGCATCGAACGCATTGCCGCCTTCGCGCAGGATCTGCAGGCCGGCGTCGGTGGCCAGTGCGTGCCCGCTGGCGATCGCCGCACCGGGCGGATGCCCCGCCACCGGCGAGGAAGCGGCCGCCGCCGGCCTGGCGCCATCGGCCGACCAGGCCGGCGGTGCCAGTACGAAGGCCAGCAGCAACAGGCCGCGCGAAGGAAAACGTCGGGAAAAGATGCTCACGGGGCGGGAGGCTCCTGTTCGTACAGTTCGGGGTGATCGCGCTGCAGCTGCATGAGCTTGGCGAGCAATTGATCGTGGGTTTCCGGGATGTCCGGATCCGGGTCGATGCATTCGACCGGGCACACCACCACGCATTGCGCCTCGTCGAAATGGCCCACGCACTCAGTGCAACGTGCCGGGTCGATCACGTAGATGGTTTCGCCCATCGAGATGGCCTGGTTCGGGCACGCCGGCTCGCAGACATCGCAGTTGACGCAGAGCTCGTTGATCTTCAGCGACATGGCGGCACCACCATGCGATGCGACGCGGCGCGATGCAACGCCAGGCGCTGGAACGCAACGTGCTGCCGGACGCCAACGCGCCCGGCCCGGGGCCAGGCATGGACACCGCCACGCACGTGGTCGGCAACCGGTCCGAGCGGACCGGCCCCGATGGGGTGCGGAATCAGCGGCATGCCGCGATTGCGCACGGCGGCCGGACGCGCCCTCCCGCGCATCCGGCCCGGTACGGCATTACTTGGCTTCAACGAAGGTGTATTCCACGCCCTTGGGCTGGACGATGGCCTGCACGCGGGCATTCTCGGCGGCATCGCCGATGAACAGCACGCGCACGCCCTTCATCGAATCCGGTTGCACGTCCTTGAACGCGGCGTCGATCAGGTCGGCCATCTTGGTCGAAGCCGACGAACCGAAGGCCAGCATGTTGCCCGGCTGCACGCCGCGCGCCAGTGCGGTCTTGACGCTTTCCAGCTGACGCTCGTAGCTGCCGGCGAATTCAGCATCGGACTCCGGCGGCAAGTAGTACAGGAACGGGCTGTTGGTAGTGGCGCCCAGGTTCTGGCCGACCACTTCCTGCAGGTACTTCTTCCAGCCGGCGTTGTCGTCCTTGGCCGGCGCCTTCAGCGGCGCGGGAGCCGCGGCGGCGGTCGGTGCCGGCTCTTCCTTCTTGCAGGCGGTGACGGCCAGAGCGGCGATCGAAGCGAGCGCCAGCGCGCGCATGGTGTGTTTCATGAAACTCCTCCCTTTGAAAAGCATGTGGTGATGTGACTGCTAGAGAATCAGGCCTGCGCGCGGGCTTGCCGCACCTGCCGCAGGGCTTCGACGACCGAAGCTGGAACGAAACCGGACACGTCCCCGCCCAGCCGCGCGATTTCGCGCACCAGCGAGGACGAGATGAAGCTGTACTGCTCGGCCGGGGTGAGGAACAGCGTTTCCACCTCCGGGATCAGATGGCGGTTCATGCTGGCCATCTGGAATTCGTATTCGAAATCGGACACCGCGCGCAGGCCGCGCAGCAGCACGCCGGCACCCATGTCGCGGACGAAGTGGGCCAGCAGCGTGTCGAAGCCGCGCACTTCCACGTTGGCATGCGCGGCCAGTGCTTCCTGGGCCAGCTCCACGCGGCGTTCCAGCGGCAGGGCCGGGCCCTTGGAGGGGCTGTAGGCCACGCCGACCACCACGCGCTCGAACAACGGCGCGGCGCGGTTCACCAGATCGATATGCCCGTTGGTGATCGGGTCGAAGGTACCGGGATAGACGGCGGTGCGGCTATTGGCCACGCTCATACGGAAACTACCGGGGTCGGATCGCCGTTCAGTGTAGCAGCGGCCCGGCGGTACAGCGCATAGCGCACCTGCTGGGTGGCGCCTTCGCGGTGCAGGTGCCAGCCGGCCGGCACCTGCGGCGGCAGCTCGGCCGGGGCTTCCAGATACAGCCAGGCATCGGCGGTCAGGTGCGCGGGCAGGCGTTCCAGCACGCTGGGCCACAGGCCGGCAGCAAACGGCGGATCGACGAACACGATGCTGGCCTGCGCCACCGGCGAGCGCTCCAGCCAGCGCAACGCGTCGTCCTGCAGCACCTGCACCTGGTCGTCCGCGTCCAGCCGGGTCACGTGCTGGCGCAAGCGCTGCGCCAGGCCGGGGTCGCGCTCGACCAGCGTCGCATGCGCCGCACCCCGCGACACCGCTTCCAGGCCCAGCGCGCCCGAGCCGGCGAACAGGTCCAGCACGCGCGCGCCGGGCAGGCGCGGCATCAGCCAGTTGAACACCGTCTCGCGGACGCGGTCGCTGCTCGGGCGCAGGCCGGGCAGGTCCGGCACCGACAATTTGGTGTTGCGCCAGCGCCCACCGACGATGCGCACCTGCCCTTCCGCGCCGCGTGGCGCCGGCCGTGCGGGGCGGCTCATCGCCACGCGCCGAGGGCGGGCGAACGGAGGCGGGACAGCGGCGGCACGGATGGCGACATGGCTCAGGGCAGGACGGTTGGGCGGCCATGATACCGCCGCGATTGCCGCAACCGCCCTCCCCCGACCGGCATCGACGCAGGCGATCTGGCGCACGCTCGCCTTGAAAAATCCCCACACGGCCTCATCCCCCAGGCCATCGGCCGCGTTGCGGCCTGGGCCACCATGGAGCACGACCCCAATGACCGTTGAAACCGACAAGCAGACGCTTGGCTTCCAGACCGAGGTCAAGCAGCTGCTGCAGCTGATGATCCATTCGTTGTACTCGAACAAGGAAATCTTCCTACGCGAGCTGGTCTCCAATGCCGCCGACGCCGCCGACAAGCTGCGTTTCGAGGCACTGGTGAAGCCGGAGCTGCTGGAAGGCGGCGGCGAGCTGCGCATCCGCGTGGATTACGACAAGGACGCGCGCACCGTCACCATCGACGACAACGGCATCGGCATGAGCCGCGAAGACGCGGTCTCGCATCTGGGCACGATCGCCAAGTCCGGCACCGCCGACTTCCTCAAGCATCTGAGCGGCGACCAGAAGAAGGACGCCAACCTGATCGGCCAGTTCGGCGTGGGCTTCTACAGCGCCTTCATCGTCGCCGACCAGGTCGATGTCTACTCGCGTCGCGCCGGCCTGCCGGCCAACGAGGGCGTGCACTGGTCCTCGCGCGGCGAGGGCGAGTTCGAAGTGGCCAGCGTCGACAAGCCCGAGCGCGGCACCCGCATCGTGCTGCACCTGAAGGACGGCGAAGACAGCTTTGCCGACGGCTGGACGCTGCGCGGCATCCTCAAGAAGTATTCCGACCACATCGGCCTGCCGATCGAGATGCGCAAGGAGCACCACGGCGAAGCAGCCGACGCGCCGGCCGAGCCCGAATGGGAAGCGGTCAACCGCGCCAGCGCGCTGTGGACGCGACCCAAGTCCGAGATCAAGGACGCCGAGTACCAGGAGTTCTACAAGCACGTCGCCCACGATGCCGGCAACCCGCTGGCGTGGAGCCACAACAAGGTCGAAGGCAAGCTGGAGTACACCTCGCTGCTGTTCGTGCCCGGCCGCGCCCCGTTCGACCTGTATCACCGCGATTCGGCCAAGGGATTGAAGCTGTACGTGCAGCGCGTCTTCATCATGGACCAGGCCGAGCAGTTCCTGCCGCTGTACCTGCGTTTCATCAAGGGTGTGGTGGATTCGTCCGACCTGTCGCTCAATGTCTCGCGCGAGATCCTGCAATCCGGCCCGGTCGTGGATTCGATGAAGTCGGCGCTGACCAAGCGCTCGCTGGACATGCTGGAGAAACTGGCCAAGGACAAGCCGGACGACTATGCGACGTTCTGGCGCAACTTCGGCCAGGCGTTGAAGGAAGGCCCGGCCGAGGATTATGCCAACCGCGAAAAGATCGCCGGCCTGCTGCGCTTTTCCTCCACGCATGACACCACCGGCGCGCAGAGCGTGGGCCTGGCCGACTACGTGAGCCGCCTGGCCGAGGGCCAGGACAAGCTGTACTACCTCACCGGTGAAAGCTACGCGCAGATCAAGGACAGCCCCCACCTGGAAGTGTTCCGCAAGAAGGGCATCGAAGTGCTGCTGCTCACCGACCGCATCGACGAGTGGCTGATGAGCTACCTCACCGAGTTCGACGGCAAGTCGTTCGTGGACGTGGCCCGCGGTGACCTGGACCTGGGCAAGCTGGATTCGGAGGAAGACAAGAAGGCGCAGGAAGAAGTCGCCAAGTCCAAGGAAGGCCTGGCCTCGCGCATCAAGGCAGCCCTGGGCGACGACGTGGCCGAAGTGCGCGTCTCGCACCGCCTGACCGATTCCCCGGCGATCCTGGCCATCGGCCAGGGCGACCTCGGCCTGCAGATGCGTCAGCTGCTGGAAGCCAGCGGCCAGGCCGTGCCGGAGACCAAGCCGGTATTCGAGTTCAACCCGGCCCACCCGCTGATCGAAAAGCTGGATGCGGAAGCCGACATGGACCGCTTCGGTGACCTGAGCCGGGTGCTGTTCGACCAGGCCGCGCTGGCAGCGGGCGATAGCCTCAAGGACCCGGCCGGCTATGTGAAGCGGTTGAACAAGTTGTTGCTGGAGTTGTCGGCGTAAGGGTTGCGACACCTTTCGTGACACACCAGGACCGGCGCATGCGCCGGTCTTTTTTTTGGGCCTGTCTCATGGCGACGATTGGAAGAGCGGCGACAGGAGTGTCCGAGACCACGCCGCTTCGGTAACGGGTCATTCCTCCATAACGCATCGTGCACATTGGACGATAACGACAGCTTGCCGAATGCGGCCCTAGGAAAAAATCAGTCGGACGTTTATCGGGTCCTCGTTGTCGGGATCATGGCCGGGTGCGTCGCGATGCCTGCGCGCATCGTGCGCGCTCCGGCCAAAGCGCAGGCAATGTCATTGAAGACCAGCCGCGGCGGCGCTTACGCCGACTCCAGCACCCAGCACCCGAACGCCGGCCCGGCCGAGTAGCCGGTTTCCGGTTCGATGCGGATCTGCAGGGTGGCGCGGCCTGCCACCGCTGCGGGCAAGGCGTAATCCACATCGACGAAGTCAAGGCCGCGGTTGCCGTCCAGGCGTTCGTTGGCGATGAGTTCGCCGTCGGCGAGGATGCGGAAGCGGCGGCGGGTTTCGTCGCCCCAGTAGCGTAGGCGCAGGATGCGGGCCCGGGCGGTGTTGCGCAGGGTGAAGGCGATGAAGCCGCCGGTGCGGGCATCGCGGCCGGCGCGGCGGCGGTAGCTCAGTGCGTAGGAGCTTTCGCTATGCAGGCCGTGGGCTTTTTCGGATGCTTCATCGCCCAGGGAGATGCGGTCCAGTGCGCGCGCGTCCAACGCCTGTTGTTTCGCGTCTGCTGCGGCCTGTTCGGCTTGATGCTGCTGCCATGCGGCGGCATCGCGATGCTCCAGGTAGGGCGCGCTGCGGCGATCGAACTGGGCGTAGAACGGCGAGAAGCGCCACTGCTGGCTGCCGTCGCTGTAGTCGAACGCGGCCTGGCCTGCCACCGGCTGCAGGCGCTGCAACACCTCATCGCCGCCGATCAATGCCGGAGCCTTGCCCGACCAGGGTTTTGCCGCATCGCCCAGGTCGGCCGCCAGCACCAGCGGCCCGCGCAGCAGCGAGACCCAGGCCGGGTCGTCGGCCGTGGCTTCCAGGCGCAGCGGCATCTGCAACGACAGGGTGAGCGTGTCGCCAGCGCGCCAGCGGCGGGTGATGCGCAGGTAGCCCTCGCTGAGGGCGGCATCGACCGGCTGGCCGTTGAGCTGCAGCAGCGGCGACTGCGCCCAGCCGGGCACGCGCAGTGCGAGCGTACGTTGCTCGGCCGGGGCGGCATCGATGCGCAGCGAGGCGCTGCCCTGCTCCGGCATCGTGCTGTGCAGGGTCATGTCCAGCCCGGCGGCGTCGCGCACGCTGGAGGGCACATACAGGTTGACGTAAACGCCCTGCCCGTCCTGCCAGTAAATCGAGTCGCCAAACTGGGCATGCGCTTCCATGCCGCTGCCGACGCAGCACCAGAAATCGTCGAACGGCGACGACCAGCCGCGCGCTTCGCCGGCCAGCATCGGTGTCATGTAGGTGAACATGCCGGTGCGCGGATGCTGCTGCGCCATCACGTGGTTGAGCAGCGTGCGCTCGTAGTAGTCGAAGAACTCGGCCTGCGGGCCCCACTGGTACAGGTGCCGGGTGAGCTTGAGCATGTTGTAGCTGGCGCAGTGCTCGCAGGTCTGCTCGGTGAGAAACTTCGAGATGCTGTCCGGCTGCTGGAAGTACTCACGGTCGCCGTTGCCGCCGATCACGTAGGTATGGTGGTCGGTGACGGTGTGCCAGAAGAAGCGCGCCGCCGCGCCCGAGGCGGCATCGCCGGTGACTTCGTACTCGCGTGCCAGGCCGATCAGCTTGGGGATGTTGGTGTTGGAATGCTGGTGCACCAGCTCGTCGCGCTGGGCGATGAGTGGGTCGAGCACGGCGTGGTGGTGCAGGCGCTGCGCCAGCGCAAGCCACTGCGCATCGCCGGTACGCACATGCAGCTCGACGAAGGATTCGTTGAGGCCGCCGAATTCGCACGACAGCACCTTCTGCAGCTGGGCGTCGTCGAGTGCGGCGAAGACGCCTTGCAGATAGCCGGCCAGGCCCACCGCCACCTGCAGCGCCTGCGCATTGTCGCAATGCGCATGCACGTCGAGCAGGCCGGCAAACAACTTGTGCCAGGTGTAGAGCGGTGCCCAGCTGCCGTTGAGGTAGAACGGCGCCGGGTCGATCTTGCCGCGCTTGAGCTCATCGAACACCGCGCGGCCGCTTTCGATCTTGCCTGCGGCGTTCTTGCGGGTGAAGCCGGCCACGTAACCATCGCCTGCGTGTGCCTGGCACCGCGCCAGCTCGCCCACCAGATAGGCTGCGCGTGCGCGGCATTGCGCATCGCCGGTCTGCGCATGCATCAGTGCCAGCGCGCTGAGATAGTGGCCCAGCGTATGCCCGGCGATGGTATCCGCCTCCCAGCCGCCGTATGCCTTGGCCTTGGGATCGAGCCCTGCGTAGAGCACGAAGTTGTGCAGCAGCCGGTCCGGCTGCAGCCGCATCAGATAGCGACGATTGGTCTGCAGCGCGTCCAGGAACAGCGACGGCGTGAGCCGCACCTGTGCCAGCGGCACTGCGCGCACGCTGCCGGGTTGCGCGGCACTGGCCTGCGCCGGAAACCTCAGGAAACCCGCCGCAACCGCCAGGCTGCTCCAGGCCAGAAAGCGCCGCCGTGACAGGCTCGGCGCGTGGTCGTCGGGCAACTTGCTTGCATGCATATCCGTCATGGGCTCAGCTTAACTCCTGTCCGCGCGCACAGACCGCGCGCCATTGCGACACACACCTGCGCAACCGCGTACGCCCGCGACCGCACAGACATGCGCGCGACCGATGACATCTGGCCGCACGCACCGGCGACAAACCGCCCGATCAGAACTTCACCGTGGCACGCGCCCAGTAGAACCGACCCAGCAGATCGTAGGTGGCCACATCGGTATTGGCATTGCCGACGTTGTTGGAGTAGTACAGCGGCGGCTGCTTGTTGGCGATATTGTCCACGCCCACCTCAAAACGCGTGTGCCACGGCTCGACGTTGTAGCCGAGCTGCAGGTTGTTGTAGACGTAGGCGCCGATCTTGCGCACCACCATCGGTTCGCTGGAATCGGCCGACAGGCTCTGGTCCGGGTCCGAACTGCCGATGGCGGTGTGGCCCACATAGCGGATGCGCCAAGTCGCGCTCCAGTCGCCCAACGCCCAGTTCACCGTGCCCAGCGCGCGCCAGCGCGGGAAGTTGCCGTAGGCCTGGGTATAGCGGCCCACGTTGTGGATGGTGACCGAGCTGGGGTCGGTGGTGTCGGGCAGCACGTCGTAGCGGGTGAGATAGGTGCCGTTGAGCCCGGCGCTGAGATTGCCCCACGCGGTGGGCGGCGCGCGATAGGTCAGGTTGACGTCCAGGCCCTTGGCCCACAGCTTGCCCAGGTTGACGGTGGGTTCGGCGATGTAATTGATGGTGCCGTTGCCGTTGCGATGGATCAACGCGCAAAAGGCGCTGGCCGAATTGGCGAAACATTGATTGAGCACGGTCTGCGCCGACACCGTGGTGATGGTGTCTTCCAGATCGATGCGCCACCAGTCCGCACTCAGCGACAGGCCGTCGATCCACTGCGGGTCGTAGACCAACCCCACGTCGTAGGACTTGCCGGTTTCCGGCTTGAGCTGGTATCCGGCCACCGCCGCGCCGGACACCTTGCCCGACACCTGGCCATCGGATTGCTGGTAGCTGCCGTCGGTGGGCACATTGGCGCAGGCCACGCTGTTGCCACCGGCGTAGCCATTGCAGGGGTCGTTGACGGTGGCCGCATCGCCGGCCACGCCGGCATACAGTTCGTTGATGTTGGGCGCGCGGAACACCTCCGACACCGTACCGCGGATCAGCAGGTTCTCGATCGGGCGATATTCCAGCGACACCTTGCTGTTGGTCTTGCTGCCCACCGAACTGAAATCGGAAAAGCGCGTGCCCAGGGTGATGTTCAGGGCGTTGATGCCGGGCAAGTCCTTCAATAGCGGAAACAGCGCCTCGGCGTAGGCTTCCTTGACGTCGAAACTGCCGGCAAGGGTGGACGAACAGAATTCGATCACCCCGCACAGGCCGTCTTCATCGCCGGTCCATAGCGGGTCGGAGGCGGTAGTCGAGCGCTCCTTGCGATACGAGATGCCGGTTGCCAGGCTGACGGTGCCGGCCGGCAGCTCGAACAGCGAGCCGTTGGCATTGGCCTCGAACTGCTTGACCGTGTAGACGCTGGTCACGATCGGGTTGACCACCATGCCCTGCAAGGTGGACAGGTTGGCGCTGTCGTTGAGGTTGAAGAAGTTCAGCGGTGTGCAGCCGGCAATCGCCGCGCCTGCGCTGCCGCACGTGACCACGCCATTGCTGTCCAGGAACGACGGGCCGATGGCCTGATTGAACGCGGCATAGTCGAGAAAGCCGTTGTTGATCGACTTCTGTTTGACCTTGCCGTAGTTGAAGGTGGCATCCCACTGCCAGGAGCTGTCGCCGAAGCGGCCGCGCAGGCCGGGGCTGATCTGGAAGTTGTAGGTGTTGTACTGATAGCTGCGGTTGCCCAGCACGGTGGCGCGCGTGTTGAGGTCGTTGTAGGAGGTGCCGGTGCTGCGATCGGTGCCGAAGTTCACCCCGAACGGGTTGTAGTAGCTCTGCGACGACACCAGGATGTTGTCGCCGTTGGCGAAGATCGGAATCGGCGCAATGATCGAGGCGGACTCTGTTTTGCTGAACCAGGTGTTGACGTAGCCTTCGACGTTGTCGCTGAAGCGATAGCTGCCCAGCAAGAACGCATTGGTGCGCTTTTGCGGGGTCTGCAACAGGTTGAATGGCTGGTAGTTGTAGGAGTCGGCGCTGGCGTTGTAACAGTGGAAATCGCCCGGGCCGGCACGACCGCTGACGCCGCTGTTGAGGGTGACCCGCCCGCAGCCGTTGGCCTGCGCCAGCTGCGCGGACTGATCCGAGCCATCGTTGAAATTCACGGTACCGGTCGGCGTTGCGGACGAGCCCTGCTTCACCGGTTGCCCGTTGGTCAGTGCGAGCGCGTCCCTGGAATAGTCGCGCGCCGCTGCCGAGACCGGATCGATGTTGTGATACGACAGGCCGCCGATCAGGCTGCCGCGCTCCCAGGTCTTGCCGGTGGTCAGGGTGAAGTTGCGTCGATTGCCATCGCCTTCGCTGCTGGTGCCGAAGTCGCTGCTGAACTGCACACCGTCGAACTGGCTGCGCAGGATGAAATTGACCACACCGCCGATGGCGTCGGAGCCATAGACCGCAGAGGCGCCGTCGCTGAGCACTTCGATGCGCTCGATCATGCTGGACGGAATCGCGTTGACGTCGTTGTAGGCCAGACGAATACCGTTGACCAGCACCAGCGTGCGTTTGTCGCCCAGGCCGCGCAGCGAAATGGCCGACGCACCGGTGCCGCCGCCGTTGTTGGTGTAAGGGTTGGTGGCGTTGCCAGCGATCGATGGCAGCTCCTGCAGCAGGTCGCCGACCGTGGCCTTGCCGGTGGCGGCGATCTGTTCCTGGCTGACCGTGACCACCGGGTTGGCGGTTTCGGTATCCACGCGGCGCAGACGCGAGCCGGTAACGACCACGCTATCCAGCGTTTGTGGCGCATCAGCGCTGTTGCCTGCCTGCTGCGCAGACACGGGAGCGGCGGCGCCCGCAGAGAGCGCCAGCAGCAGTGCGGCGCTGAGCATGCTCGGCAGCGGGCGCGTGGTCGTGCCGGTGGTCCGGGAGAGAGGCAACAGCAACATCGGCATGCAGGGCTCCTGAGTCGTATGGCAGACAAACGATGGGCAACACACGCCCGTGCCGGCGGACACCAGCGCAGGGCAAGATGGATGGCAGACGCACACGCAGCGACATCTCTCGCCACGGCGGTGCTGCAGACACGCAGACAACCTGCGACGCGCACGACCACCCAGGGTCGCGCAGCAGCGCGTGTTGTCGAAAAAGGTGTTGGTTCCGCACCGGAGGCGCCCATGCGCTCCAGTTTCATCAGCTGGTCACAATGTGCCTGTGCGCATGCGCCACGTCTTGTCGCATTTGGCGACAGCGCATGCGGATAACCGCATGGTTCGCAAATGAACCAGCCTGTGTCGATGCGCTCTGCAGCGATGTCGGCAGCTGGACGTTACGCGCAAAACCAGTGGTGACACACTTTGGGCGATGTATCCCGTGCGACCATCTGCAATGTCGGTCCATCCAGGCATCGCGTGATGCGTCTGCATGCACGAGTGCACTGAGGGCCGTCAGCGTGCACTGCCCTGCGCGCACTCGTTCAACGGCCGCGGTCTATGCAGTGCCGTCAATCGGTGTGTCGGCAGGCCCGAACCTGGGCTGTCACGGCGTCTGCGTCGGTGTCGCTGCCTGGGTGTGGTTCCAGTCCGGTGTTGGCGCCTGCTGCATCCAGCGCACGAAGAAATCCAGCAGGCGGCGCCTGCCATAGTCGCCGCCGGCACCGTGATCGCCGCCGGGCACCACCAGCAGGTCGAAATCCTTGCCGGCCTTGATCAGGCGATCGGCCACCTGCAAGGTGCTGGCCGGATCGACATTCATGTCCATGTCGCCGGTGACCAGCAGCAGATGCCCTTGCAGACGCGCGGCATTTTCCACATTTGACGATTCGGCATACCACGGCCCGACCGGCCACCCCATCCATTGCTCGTTCCACCAGATCTTGTCCATGCGGTTGTCGTGGCAACCGGAATTGGCCACGCCTGCCACATAGAATTCCGGATGGAACAGCAGTGCACCCAATGCGTTCTGGCCACCGGCCGAGGTCCCGTAGACACCGACACCGCCGTCGATGACGTACCAGGGATACTGCGCGGCAGCGGCCTTGTGCCAGGCAATGCGATCCGGCAGGCCAGCATCCTTGAGGTTGCGCCAGGCCACATCGTGGAAGGCGCGCGAGCGATTGTTGGTGCCCATGCCATCGATCTGCGCGACCGCAAATCCCAGCGCGGTCAGCGCTGGCGTTCGGGTGCTGAACGTCTTGGGGACGAAGGACCCCTGCGGGCCGGCGTAGATGTCTTCGATCACGCGGTAGCGCTGCTGCGGATCCAGGTGTTGCGGGCGCTGGATCACTCCCCAGATCTCGGTCCTGCCGTCGCGGCCGGTGGTGTGGAACGGCAACGGTGGCTGCCAGCCGGCAGCCTGCAGACGACGCAGGTCGGTGCGCTCCACCGTGTGTGCCAAGCCGCCGTCGGCACTGCGTCGCAACTCCAGCACCGGGCCAAGATCCACGCGCGAGTACAGGTCCAGATACCATTTGCCATCGGGTGAATAACGCACCTGGTGATCGGCGGCCGCCGGCGTCAATGCAGTGAGCCCGCTGCCGTCCAGGCCGATGCGGTAGGCATGGCGGTAATACGGGTCTTCGCCGGGCTGCATGCCGGAGGCGGTGAAATACAGCTGCCCGGCGGCCTCGTCGAGGTAGTCGAGCTTGCGCACCACCCAGTCGCCACGCGTGATCTGGCGGATCACTTCGCCGCTGTGGCCGTCGTACAGGTAGACATGCTCCCAGCCATCGCGCTCGGAAGCCCACAGGATCTGCGCGCCGTCGGCCAGGTCGCGCCGCGCGTGCTTGCCGCCGTCTTCGTGCTCGCCGCTGAGTTCGGAGTATTCGATGAAAGTGGGCGAGGTTTCCTCGATCAGCGTGCGCGCGGCGGCCGTGCGTGCGTCCACTTCGATGACCCGATACAGCTGGTGCCCGCGTGCGTTGTATTCGAAGGTGAGCCCGCGGCTGTCCTTCCACCAGACCATCTCGCTCAAGCTGAAGGCATTGGGCAGCAGCGTCATCGCCACCGGATGCGCCGCGCGCGTGGCGATGTCGAACAACACCGGCTGCATCACCGGCAAGGCATCGCCAGGCTTGGGATAGACCTGCTGGTGCAACTTCGGCTGCAGCTGGTCGGCCGGCGCCGAATCGATGTAATAGACCATGCGTGGCGGCGGCGCCTTGACCCGATACGCAGCCAGATGCTGCGAGTCCGGCGACCACACCACGCTGTCGAGTGCGTAGTAATCGTCGGCACTGCCATCGCGGCTGAGCACGCTGCGCTCGCCACCACCGACCGGTGCGATCACCAGATTGGCCTGCTCCACCCAGGCGCGCCAGCGGCCATCCGGCGAGAGCCTGGCCTGCCGCTCGCCCTGCTTGAGCGGCAGGCGCATGTCCATCGATTCGGCCTGAAGGTCGCGGTCGGGTACATGCGTGCAGCGATAGCGGGCCAGGTCGCATTGCCAGCCCCGCTTCGCCAGCTGGAAGCCCAGGCGCTGCTGTTGCAGCGTGGGTTGTTCCAGCTGCAGATGCGTGGCGTCGATGCCTTGCGCACCGGCCTGCGTCAAGGCCGCGGCCAGCCGCGCGTGGTCAAAGGCCAGCGTATTGCGGCCGCTGGCCGCATCCACCAGGCGGTACTCGATGGCCGGCGCCTGGTTGCCACGTGCAACGCCACGCCGATACAGGAAATGCCCCGCATCGATCCACGCCGGCGCGGTCGGTTGCCTGTCGACCCGCGACGCGTAGTGATCGGACAGGCCGATCGCCTGCGCGTACTGCGCGGGCGTGGGCGTTGCAGCCGCCGCGCTTGCCGACAGCGTCCAGAGTGCAATGCTCAGGCAGCACGCAGCGATGCGGTGCCACTGAAAGGTCTGGTGCAGGAGTGGCGTCATGTGTCTATCTGCGGAGATGGCGTGGTTATTGGCTGCGCGTCGTGCACGTCGAGATGGGAGGACGTGCATTGGCAATGGGGTGCATGCCCGAAGCGGCCTGTACACAACGGCCTGCGAAGGCCTCCGTGGTCGATGGCGGCCGCGGTAACGCGACAGGGCTGGCACGGTCATCGCGCCAACGACCCATCACGCGTACCAGGCCTGCACCTTCACCGCCGCCGTGCTGCCGGGCAATGCCACACGATCGGCATGCGGGCCCTGCGGACGCGCCGGCTTGCCGTCGACGAGCACGCGGGTGAGCTTCTGACCCTTGGGCACACGCAGGCTCAGCCAGGTGTGCCTGGGTGACCGTTCCGGCAGTTGCACCTCGGCATCGATACGGCGTGCCTCCACGTCAGCGCGCAAGCTCAGCGTGAGCTTGCCCCAGCGTGTGGGCGCTGCGGTGATGCCGATCGCGGCGCCACTGGCCAGCCATGCGCGCGGCAGCGCACGCGCAAGGAACAACTGCTCGCCCGCGCTGTCGTCGCTGACCAGCATCCAGCGCAGCAGCAACGGGATGGTCATCTGCGCGGGGATGCAGAACAACGGCATGCCGCCGGTGATGCCGCTGACCTCGCCGGCGGTCCAGCTGCCGCGGGTATGCACCTGGTAGCGATGCGCATAGACGAACAACAGATACTCTTCGATGCGATCCAGCCGCAGCAGCTGTTGCGCATAGCCGTAGGAAATGAAGCCGAGCAGATCGCGGCTGCCCGGCTCCGGCGGTGCGATATTGGCCACCACGCCGATGCTGGTGCCGCCATGGCCGCGCAGGCAGTCGACCACCAGGTTGGCCAGGTCCTCGGGCAGTACATCGGCCTGCAGCAACTCGGCGTAGGCGCGATGCGGCCACTGCTGCTCGCTGGGCTTTTCCTGCAGCAACGATTGGCGAAACGTCAGTGTGGTGCCCGGCAACGGGCCGACATACGGCGGCGACAGATCGCGACGCACGTTGGCACGCAGACTGGCGTGCAGCCGTGCACGCAACTGCCTGGCGCGACGCTGCCATTGCGCGGCCAGGCCGGCATCGCCGCCGAGCGTGGTCCAGACCTGGGCGATGTCTTCCCAGCCGCGAATCGTCAGCGCGCTGTTGGCGTAATACGGTTTCCACCACAGCGACGGGTCGGGAAACAGGCAGGCATCGGATTCGTTCCAGCCGTGCAGCAGGCCATGCCCATGCGCGCTGCGCGGCAAGGCCAGCGCCTGGTCGTGCAGCTCGCACAGCAGCTGCGCGGTGGCGGCGATCTTGGGCAGCAGGCGGCGCAGCCGGGCCGCATCGCCGGTATAGCGCAGATAGCGCGCCAGCAGCGACAGGGTCAGCCCGAACTGACCGACCTCCGGCCCGCGCATGTTCGGCAGGCCGTCGTCCTGCACGAACTCGTCGAAATAGTTGTCCAGCACCGCAGCGGCCTGCGCGAAGCGGCCCCATTCCAGATTGGCGTAGAACGAACTGGTGAAGGTGTCCTGGAAACCGTCGTACTCGTTGCCGTAGTAGTCGCGCTCCACTGCACCGTACTTCGGGTAATCGCCACCCGGGCGCACCACCAGCTCGCGTGCAAAGGCGAACTGCGCCATGGCATTCCAGCTGGCATCGGGCAGTTGCGCCTGCACCGTGCCGTCCAGGGCCTGCTGCCAGTACGCGGCAAAATCGAGCAAGGCCGCGTAGAACTGTTCGGCAGTGGCCGGCTTGCGTGACGGTGCGAACGCGGGATAGCTGTGGGTGTAATGCACGCCGACGATCTCCCCGCCACGCACATGCATCGTGCGGTGCCAGGTCTGCACCACGAAGCGATCGCTGGCACGCACATCGGCAAACACCAGCACGTCGTACCAGCCATCGGCCTCGCCGTCGCGCCGCATCACCTTGCGCACCGCCGGCATCCAGCCGCCCAGCAGGCCTTCCTCGCGCCGCTTGATCAGCGCCTCGTCGCCCAGCTCGGGGAAGGCGTGTTCGGGCCGCGCGGTGCGGCTACGGCCGTTGGGCAGGATCGGCATGGTGTCCAGGCCTTCGCGCGTGCCGACGAAGGTGGTCCATGGCCAGCGCCCGCCAGTGTCCTTGGGGTCGAGCAGCGAGGCCGGAGGCGGCGCGACATCGCGCACCTGCGCCTCGTCCGGGTCGCCATCGCGCAGCAGGCGGTCGGCGAGCAGATCGGCCTCGGCCATCGCCACCTCGGCCAGCGGCATGCCGAAGTAGGGCTTGCCCTCGGCCGGATAGGCCGGCTCGGTGCGTTTGTCCAGGCGCAGCATGCCGCTGTCGGTCCACAGCGTCAGCTGGCCCTGCGGGTTGTCGAGATGCTCGTAGACGGTCCACTGCTGCTGCAGATGCCGAAAGCTGCAAAGCTTGCTGCCGACATGTGCGGCCGACGGCAATGCTTCAAGACGTGGCAGCGCCGGTGGCGGCAACGTCGCCGGGGTGTGCGGCGTGCCCGGCTTCGCGAGCGCGGCACCTGCGCCCACCGCCGCGGTCGCCGCCATGCCCTGACGCAAAAAGGTCCTGCGGTCCATCGTCGCGCCCTCGAGTGATCTCATCCACATCGTGCGCGACTGCGCGGCTTGCGTCTTGTGGCAGCTGTCTGGCACGTGTGCGGAAATCCGCACATAACCGCGCACCGGTCGACCAACGATCGCGCCTGTTGCGCTGCCGTGCCGGTTGGCTGTCGCGTGATCGAGCACTGGCAGTGAGCGCGGCAGCAGCGCTGGCGTGCCGACGGAGCAGCTACCGCGCATCGCCAGCGATACGCCGACACCAGCCTTGGCGCCATCGACGATACGCATCTGAGCAGACTGTTCCAACCCGCAGGCTGCCGGCTGCCGGATGTCGGCTGCAGTTGGTGACGCACGGCCCTCGCGGCAGCAGTGCAGCGCCTGTCCGTCGCCCTGCCATTTAGCCGCGTGACTTTCTGGCCACGCCAGCATCTGCGCTGGCAGCCACACTGGCTGTACAGACGCAGGCGGCACCGTCGCCAGATCGCCGCGCATCCCAAGCCCACCACAAGGACCGTCATGCAGCCATCCTCACCGCGCATCGCGCACAGTGCCCGCGCCACAGCGCCGTTTTTCGATGCCGGCAGCGCGTCCGCCAGGCAACGTCCGGCGCATTGCTGGCTGTGGCTGGCCTTGATCGCGCCCTGCATCGCGCAGGCGCAGGTGGATCTGTCGCAACTGGATGCCGAGATGGCCGCGCCACGCACCCAGGTGCTGGTGCTCGGCAGCGTGCATCTATCGCAATTGCCCAAGGGCAGCGACATCGGTGCAGCACGGCTGCAACCGCTGATGGACCGGCTGGCCGCGTACGCGCCGACCATCATCACCACAGAGGACCTGTCGGGCGAAACCTGCGACCTGATGCGGCGCCATCCGGCGGTGTATCTGCCCGAGGACACCACGACCTATTGCCCCGACACCAGCGAGGCAGCGCGTGCCACCGGGCTGGACGTTCCCACCGCTCTCGGCCAGGTCCGTTTAGCGCTCCGCAGCTTGCCCAGCGCGCCCACACCGGCACAGCGTCGGCACCTGGCTGCGCTGTTTCTGGCCTCGGGCGAGCCACCATCTGCGCTGGTGCAGTGGCTGCAGCTTGCGCCAGCCGAACAGCGCAGCGGCGATGGCCTGGATGCGGCGCTGGTCGCGCGACTGCGCAGCATGGAACAGCGCCCCAACGAGAGTTACCAGATCGCCGCACGGTTGGCGGCACGCCTTGGCCTGCAGCGCGTCCACCCGGCTGACGATCACACCGGCGACAACGTTGACCTGGGCGACCCGGCGGCGTATGGCAAGGCGATCCAGGCCGCCTGGGACAAGGCCGCACCGCGGGCGAGCACCATGCGTGAGCGCGAGGACCAGTTGGCTAGTCAAGGCAAGTTGCTGGAGCTCTATCGCGCGATCAACCTTCCGGCCAACCAGCAGTTGTCGATCGAGGTGGACTTCCGCGCTGCGTTGAGCGACACCTCGCCGCAACACTACGGCTATCGCTACGTATCCGGCTGGGAGATCCGCAACCTGCGCATGGTGTCCAACGTGCGTGCCAGCTTTGCCGACCAACCCGGTGCACGTGTGCTGGCGGTGGTGGGCGCGATGCACAAGCCCTGGTTCGACAACTGGTTGGAACAGCTGCAGGGCGTGGATATCGTGGATGCGGCGCAGGTGCTGGGTGCTGACGGAAAGTGAGTACAACGACTTCAGCGTGACGCTCTAACGCAAAAGCCTGATTGGCCGAGGGCGCGGTGCCCTCGCCGCTCGTGGGACACGCCGTAAGTCCTTCCCTGGGGGATCGGTCTCGGCATCCATGCCGCCATACGGTCCGCAACCGGCGAGGGCACCGCATCAGAGAGTTGGTCGGTGATTTGGCAAAAATCTGCTTGTTGCTCGGGGTGCATTGGAAGGCTGATCGGAGGCGACGCTCCAAACAACACACGTCATGTTTTGCTCGCGACCTTGCGCGCCGACCATCTCGACTGGTCCTTGCCCGCCTACCGTCGCGGGACCTTACGCGGCATGGATGCCGCGTAAGAGCCTCCATGGACGGATTCACGGCGTGTCCCGCGATGGTGGGCGGGCAAGGGCCCGGCAGCCAGGTAACAGATCAGCCGCTCTACGCTTGCGGGCTGCCCGCACGGTCCTAACACCCGCAGACAAGACAACCGCAATTATCGATACCGGCATGAGCAGCAGCCATCAATTCGCTGACTCCACGAAATGCAGGACGTAAATCCGGTTTCAGGTGCAGCCAGATGCGGCATCAAGGCGAAGGCCGTGCACTTAATGCACTAGATCGACAACCGGCCTTCGTCAATCCAGGCCCTCAGGTCAGCACATCCAGCAAGCTACCCAGCATCTCGTCGGAACGCCGTAGCGCATTGGCGTTGGCCTGGAAATCGTTGCGTGCGGAGAGCCCCTCGACCAGATCGCTGGCCGGTGCCGCTGGATCGGAGGTGGCATCGACCACGCTGGCTGCCACTCCACCACTGAGCTGCGTGCTGGCTGCAACGGCCTGACGTGGGCTGCCGCCCACCGGCTGGCGCGCCACATTGCTGGCGGCCACCTGCTGGCGCAGTGCAGCGACCTGCATTCCGGAACTGGCGATGCTGCTGATGCTCATGATGGCTCCGGTACGGACACTATGAAAAACCCGATGACACTCGTTTTACCCACCTACCAGCGCGGTGCCGATGCCAGGCACGCCGCACCACCACGCGCACAAACCACCGATTCAGACGAGGTCCGCTTCACGACCACGTGGTCGCTTCACGCACGCTCAATACGTGCCTACCCGCACGCGCAACACCACCGGCACTTCGCCGGCCGCATCCACCCGCCCGAAGTTGAGCCCGTAGTCGGTCTGGTCGCCGTTGAGCTGTCTTTCGACCTGCCAGCGCCCGTCCACGTACCGCCCCTGCTCCACCCGCAACAGTTGTCCATGACGGGTATCGGCTGCGTCGCGGAAAAATTCAATCCGCGCGGCCATGCCGGTGACCAGGAACTCCTCAGGCCCCAGCTGCGCCACCAGCAGCCGGCCGGCGCGGTCGTCGTTACCCGGCAGGATCGCCGGCGCATCGCCCCATAGCGGCGCGCCGAACGACACCTTGGCCTGCCAGTCGCCAAAGCGCAGCGTGCGTTGCGGGGCGCCGGGCTGTTCGGCCACCGCCTGCAGCCGGCCATCGAAGGCGGCCCGGGCGATCACGTGCTGCAGCGGGGCCAGCAGCTTGAAGTTGGCCGCGTGCGCTGCAATCGCGGCGCGGTTGGCTGCGCTGTCCGGGTTGCCATCCATGCCAAACACCGAAAAGCCGATCCCGCCCTGCCCCAGCACATGGAACAGGTATGGCGCCGTCGCCGCTTCGAAGCCGGTCTCCGACACCCAGGCCGGATTGTCCGGCCGCGCGTACTGGCCGATGACCTTGGTGTATTCGTTGTAGTCGCTGGTGTAGATATCGGTGCCGATGAAGTCGATCGACGGGGTGGCCGCGCGCCACAGCGCGAACACGTTCACCGTCGCACCTCCGGACGGATAATCCATGCTCGGGTAACGCTTGCCTTTGTAGCGCAGCCAGGTGTTGACGTAGAGCGGCAGCGGATAGGCGTGCTTGCCGGCCGCGGCCACCTGTTCGATATACGCCGCCGTCGCATGCGCATTGAAGGCTTCGGCCGCCTCGGCACCGAACAGCTGTTGCCAGCTGCCCTGCGGCTTGCCCAGCGCCTGCGCGATCGCAGCGGGCACCGGTTGCGCGAACGCCGCCTCGCCGGCCGGGCCATGGTCGCGCACCGTGCCGATCGCGCCGGGCTCGTTTTCCACCTGCACCAGGATCACCGTGTGGCGGTCGCCATCGACCTTGCGCAGGTGCTGCATCAACGCGGTGAAGGCACGCGCATCGGCCTGCATGTTGGCGGCCACATGCGGCGACAGCACGTCTACCGGTTCCCCATTGGCATCGCGCATGCGCGGGTACGTGGTGTCGTCACGCTTGATCCACTCCGGCACGTAATGCATCTGGCCGTTCTTCCAGCTGCCGAACCACAGCAAGGCCACGCGCAGGCCGCGCTTGCGTGCGCCGGCGATCAGTGCATCCACATTGGTGGTGTCGAAACGGCCAGGCGCCGGCTCGAACTGCTCCCAGTACACCGGCGCTTCCACCGTGTTGGCATGCAGCGCGACCACCTCGTCCAGCGCCTTGGGCAGCACGGCCGGCCAGGCACTGGAGTTGTGCAGCTGCGCGGCCAGCACGGTGTACGGCGCGCCATCGACAAACAGCGCATGGCGGCCGTTCTGGGTGACGAAGCGCGGCAGCTCTTCTGCACTGGCTAGCAGCGGCACGCTGGCGGCCAACATCGCCAGCGACCACAGCAAGGCCGCGAGGCGGCCACGCGGCTGCGGTATGTTCAGGGCAAACACATGCATCATCGCGCCTCCGACGGTAGTGAATTCCAGTGCGGCGTGGGTTCGTTGCGCAGGTGGCGCACGAAGAAGTCGTACTGGCGACGCTGCACATAGTCGATCGGCCCGCTGGAACGGCCCACCGAATGCTCGCCACCAGGCACGTTGAGCAGCTCGAAATCCTTGCCGGCCTTGATCAGGGCATCGACCACCTGCGCGGTGGAGGCCGGGTCCACATTGCTGTCCTGCTCGCCGACGATCAGCAGCAGGTCGCCCTGCAACTTGGCGGCATTGACCACGCCCGAGGCCTGCGCATACCCGGCATCCACCGGCCAGCCCATCCACTGCTCGTTCCAGCTGATCTTGTCCATGCGGTTGTCGTAGCAACCGGCAAACGCCACGCCCACCTTGTAGAACTCCGGATGGCGCTCGAGCGCGCCCAGCGTGCTCTGCCCACCGGCCGAGGCGCCGTAGATGCCGACCCGGCCGATGTCGTAGGACCGATCCCTGGCGGCCAGCGCACGGTGCCAGGCGATGCGATCGGCAAAGCCGGAATCGCCCAGGTTCTTCCACGCCACATCATGGAAGGCCTTGGAGCGGTTGGCGGTGCCCATGCCGTCGATCATCACCACGATGAAGCCCAGATCCGCCTGCGCCTGCATGCCGATCTGCTTGTCGCCACCGGAGTGATAACCGAACGGCCAGAACGTCTTCGGCACGAAGGAGTCGTGCGGGCCGGCGTAGATGTTCTCGATCACCGGATACTTCTTGTGCGGGTCGTAATCGCGTGGGCGCACCACCATGCCCCAGATGTCGGTGCGGCCATCGCGGCCCTTGGCCACGAAGGTCTCCGGCGCGCGCCAGCCGGCCGCCAGCAGCTTGTCGATGTTGCCCTGCTCCACCTGCTGCAGCAGCCGGCCATCGATGGCGTGCAGTTCCATCACCGGCGGCAGATCCGGGCGCGAATAGACATCGACGTAATGCCGGCCGTCCTCTGCGATCGCCACATCGTGATCGGCATCGCGGTGGGTCAGCCGGGTCAACCGGCGGCCGTCGAAATCCACGCTGTACAGCTGCCGGTAGTACGGGTCCTTGCCCGCATCCATGCCGCTGGCGGTGAACCAGATGCGCCGCTGCGCGTCGTCCACGCGCAGCACATCGCGCACGATCCATTGTCCGTGCGTGAGCTGGCGTTTGAACCTGCCGCTGCGGCCATCGACCAGATACAGGTGCCGCCAGCCGTCGCGTTCGGAGATCCACACAATCTCGCTGCCATGCGCGTCCACATCGTGACGAAAGCTGCGGTCTGCATAGACGAAGGTGCGTGCGTCTTCGGCCACGGCCACATGCGCCCGCCCGCTGCGGGCATCCACCGCAATCACGCGCATGTGCTGAAAGCCGCGTTGCACATACTCAAAGCTCACGCTGCGCCCATCCGTCCGCCATTGCAGCGGCGACAAGGAGTACGGCGTGGCAAACAAGGCGTTGTCCACCACCCGCCGCGTGCCATCCACCGCCAGCAGCACCGGCCGTTCCACATCCACCGCATCGCCCGGCTTGGGATACAGCTGGGTGTGCACGAGCGGTTGAAGACGTCCGGCCGGCGCGGCCTCCACGCGGGTGACGCGGCGCGCAGTACCCGGCCGTACCCGATACACCGCCAACCGCTGCGAATCAGGCGACCAGGCGATGCTTTCCGGATCGAAATAATCCTCGGCGCGTCCATCGTCGGTGCGCTGCACGCTTCGGCCATCGGCCACCCGGCGCACGACCAGGTTCCAGCCATCGGCCAGCGCTTCCCATTGCCCGTCGGGCGAACGGCGCGGGGTGGTGTCGGCCGCCACATCCGGGTCGCGTACCACGCCAAAGCCGCGTGGTCGCTGCTGCGACTGCGGTTGCCGGCCGGGGGCATCGGGCGCGCATTGATACGTGGCCAAGCTGCAGCGCCAGGATGCTTCCCCGATGGCGAACACGATCGCGCCGTCTTCGCGCGCGCCTTCCTGCGAGTACGCAAACCGCTCGAACGGCAACGCCAACGCCGCATATGCGGTGCCGGTGGCGGCCTGCAGCGCCTGCGCCACGCGCGCCTGGTCGAAGGCCGGCTGCTTGTGCCCTGTCGCCACGTCCGCGCGAACGAAGGCGAAACCACCAGGCACGGTCTTGCGGTAGTAGAACGTACCGTCGTCCTGCCATTGCGCCGGCCAGGCGACGTTTTCGGTCAGCGTGCTCCAGTGCGCGCGCAGGCCGAGCGAACGCTGGTAATCGGGCACCCCGGGCTCCGCCTGCGCAGTGGCGGCGAGCAACAGCATGCAGGCGGCCATGGCGCGCGAGACCTGCACTGCCCATGCGGGACGCCGAGCGTCATTCGCCATCGTCTTCTTCCAGCGCCAGCTCGTCACTGCGCAAGCCGCTGCGCGCGCCCCAGTGATAGATGAAGAACGCGATCACCGCCACGCTCACGGTGTCGAATGGATGCGCGATCCAGCCGTGGCCGCCGAACGTACCGGCCCAGGACACCGCCATCACCAGCACGAAGAACACGATCAACCACAGCGATGCGCGCACCTGGCGCAGCAGGCGTGCCCTGCCCGCGCGCGAAGGCAGGCGATACAGCACGTACAGCGCGAACGCGAGCACCTGCAGGCCGAGTAACCACGACAGCGTCGGCCAGGTGGACCAGTACACGATCAAGGCCGCGACCATGAACGACAGCGGCCCCAGCACGGCAAGGCCACGGACGCGAAACGGACGCGGCAGCTCCGGCGCGCTGCGGCGCAACGCCGCCACCGTGACCGGCGCCACCGCATAGCTCAGCACCAGCGCGGCCGACACCACGCCGATCAAGGTCTCCCACGAAGGGAACGGCAGCGTCCAGAAGATCGACAAGCCCAGGCTCAGCCACAATGCCGGACGCGGAATGCCCGACGCCGGATCCACCCGCGTCAGCACCGGCAGGAACCCGCCGCTACGCGCCCAGCCGTACACCACGCGCGGGGTGGCATTCATGTAGATGTTGCCGGTGCCGCTGGGCGAGACCATCGCATCGCAGATCACCAGGGCGGCCAGCCACGCCATCCCCAATGCCAACGCGATGTCGTGGTACGGCAGCGCAAACACCTTGTCGATGCCGCTCCAGCCCGGCGCCAGTTGCGCGGCCGGGATGCTGCCCAAAAACGCCAGCTGCAGCAGCACATAGATCACCGTGGACAAGGCCACCGACAGGATCAGGGCGATCGGGATATTGCGCTGCGGGTCGCGCACCTCGCTGGCCACCGACACGATCGGCGTCAGCCCCAGGTAGGCAAAGATGATGCCGCCGGCGGAGATCGCCGCCTCCACCCCGGCCATGCCCGACGGTGCGAACCCGTGCACGCTCAGGTTGTCTGCGTTGAAGTGTTTCATCAGCAGCACGATCACCAGGATCGGCACCAGGAACTTGAAGACGCTGACGATGTTGTTGGCCAGCGCAAAGGTCTTGACGCTGAAGTAGTTGAGCAGGAAGAACAGCAGCAGCAGGGCCAGCTGCACCAGCCAGCCCCAGACGCTGGGATGGGTGCCGTTGGGCTGGTTGAGCACCGGAAACCACGCCGCCGCATATTGCCGCGCCGCTTCCACCTCGATCGCGATCAGGCTGGAAAACGCGATCAGGGTGATGAAGCCGGTCAACGAGCCCAGCAAGGCGCCATGCGAATACTCCGGGTAGCGCACCACCCCGCCGGCGCGCGGCAGCGCGGCGCCGAGTTCGCAATACACCAGGCCGAGCAGCAACACCGCAATGCCGCCGAGGATCCACGACAGGATGCCGGCCGGTCCGGCGATGGACGAGACATGGCTGGCCGAGAACAACCAGCCCGACCCGAAGATCGAGCCCAGCCCGATGAAGGTCAGGTCGGTCAGGCTCAGTCGCTTGTGGAACTTGCCTTGCGTGGTCGCACCGTGTGTGGTCATAGCTGGCCCCGGACAAATGAAAGCGCGTGCTGCGGAAGATGGCGTGGTCGTGCGTGGCGTATGGCGGTCAGTGGTTCTGCGATCGTGCGTCGGTGGTCTTGTACGACGGCAGCAACACAGGTCCGGCAAACGGATGCAGGCGCATCTGGCCGCACTCAGTCATCGGCAGCCGCCCCTGGCCCTGCATCGGCGGCATCTGCCGCGGTGCCGTCCGCATAGGGCGAGACACCCCCGTCGGCGATGAACCGGTCGATGCGCGCTTCCAGCACCGGCAGCGGCACCGAACCGGTCTGCAGCACCGCATCGTGGAAATGGCGCAGGTCGAATTTTTCGCCCAGGGCGGCTTCGGCCTTGCGCCGCAGTTCCAGGATCTTCAACTCGCCCAGGTAGTAGGACAACGCCTGCCCCGGCCAGGCGATGTAGCGATCGACCTCGGTGGTGACTTCATGCTCGCTCAGGGCGGTGTTGTCGCGCAGGTAGGCCTGCGCCTGCGCGCGCGTCCAGCCCTGGTGGTGGATGCCGGTGTCGATCACCAGGCGGCAGGCGCGCCACATCTGGTAGGTCAGATAGCCGAAGCGGTCGTAGGGCGTGTCGTACATGCCCATTTCCTGGCCCAGGTACTCCGAGTACAGCGCCCAGCCTTCACCGTAGGCAGAAATATAGGCGTAGCGGCGAAACTCCGGCAGCCCCTGCGCCTCGGCCGCCAGCGGCATCTGCAGCGCGTGGCCGGGCGAGGACTCGTGCAGCGTCAACGCGGTCAGATTGTACAGCGGCCGCGATGGCAGGTTGTAGGTGTTGACCAGGTAGATGCCGGGGCCGCCACGGCCGCCGGTGTAGAACGGCGCCAGGTCCGGCGGTACCGGCTCGATCGCGAAGCGTCGCCGCGGCAGCCGGCCGATGTAATCGCCCACCTTGGCGTCCACGCGCTTGGCGACCCAGGCGGCCTGCTTGAGCAACTGTTCCGGTGTCCTGGCATAGAACTGCGGGTCGCTGCGCAGGAACTGCAGGAAGGCCGGAAACACCGCCTGCCCGGCCGGCGCCTTGAAGCCGCTGGCGGCGATGGTCTGATCCATCTGCGTGCGCAGCTTGGCCACTTCCTGCAGGCCGATCTGGTGGATCTGCTCGGGGCTGAGATCGAGCGTGGTGAACTCGCGGATCTGCGCGCGGTAGTACGCCTGCCCATCCGGCAGGGCTTCGCCGGCCAGCGTGGTGCGCGCGCGCGGCTGGTATTCGTTGCGGATGAAGTCCAGCAGCTTGGCGTAGGCGGGCAGCACCTGCGCATCGATGGTGTTGACCGCCTGCTGCCGCAATTGCGCCTGCACGTCGGCAGGCAGCGTCGCCGGCATCTGCTTGAACGGTGCGTAGAACGGATTGGTCTCGCCCTTTGCCTGCACCACGTCGGCAATGGACTGGTCGCGCCCGGTCAGGGTCACCCGGGGCTGGCTGAAACCGCGCGCCAGGCCGGCACGCATGTTGTCGGTGTGCTCGGCGAAATAGCGCGGGATATCGGCCAGCATCTTCAGATAGCGCTGGTAGTCCTCGCGCGTGCGCAGCTTGACCTCCGCGTTGAAGCCCAGGTCGCTCCAGAACGCCGAGTCGCTGTTGAACGGCATTTCCCAGGCGCGGAAATGCTGCTGGTCCAGCAGCACCAGCAGCTGCTGCCGGTACACCTGGTAGCTCACCTGATCTTCGGCCGGCAACTGCGCTGCCGGAATCGCATCCAGTTCCTTCAAGGCCTGTTGCCAATACGCGGTACGCAGGTTCTGGGTGGCCACATCGACCTTGGGCAGATGGTCGGACTGCCTGTCCTGGGTGGCCTGATTGTCTTCATCCACCGCGCCGGACAACTGCGCCTGGCGCCAGCGCCATTCGCGCGTGTACAAGGCCTTGAAGCGTGCCGCTGCACTGTCCTGCGTGCTTGCTGCCGGCGCTGCGGCCTGCGCCTGCATTGCGGTGCCGCCCAGGCTGGCAGCAATCAGCACACCCAATGCGCTCGCGCGCAAGACGGTGATGGTCCTCATCCGCGTGCCTCCGGCGCCGCCTTGGCCTGCGCGATCCACTGGCGCACGCGCTGCTGCAGCATCGCCAGCGGCATGGCGCCGCCGCCGAGCACCGCATCGTGGAAGGCGCGCACATCGAAGCGGTCGCCGAGTTCTTTTTCCGCCTCCGCACGCAGCGCAAGAATCTGCAGCTGCCCCAGTTTGTAGCCGAGGGCCTGGCCCGGCCAGACGATATAGCGATCGGTTTCGGACTGGATGCTGGGCTCGTCGTCGGACGGATGCGCGTGGAAGAAATCCACCATCTGCTGGCGGTTCCAGCGCTTGTAATGCACGCCGGTGTCGAGCACCAGGCGATTGGCGCGCAACAGCTCGCCCGACAGCCGGCCGTAGTCGTTGTACGGGTCCTTGAAGAAACCGATCTCCTTGCCCAGCCGCTCGGCATACAGCGCCCAGCCCTCGATATAGGCGTTGTAGCCGGCCTGCTGCCGGAACGGCGGCAATGGCAGCGTCTGCGCAAGCGAGATCTGCAGGTGATGGCCCGGCACGCCCTCGTGATAGGCGGTGGTTTCGATATTGACCAGGGTGCGGCTGGCGAAGTCGCTGGTGTTGACCTTCACGATCGCCGGCTTGGTGCCTTCCGGATTGCTTTGCCAGTATTCGGCGCCGGGCGCGCTGCGCCGGAATGCGGGCATCGCCTGTACCTCCAGCGCGGTCTTGGGCAAGTGGCCGAACAGCTTGGGCAGCTCCGGCTGCATCGCGGCGATGTAATCGCGGTACTGCTGCAGGATCTGCTCGCCGGAGCTGGCGAAGTGGCGTTTGTCGGTGTCCACCGCCTTGCGGAAGCTGGCCAGGTCGGCAAAGCCCTGCGCCTTGGCGATCACCGTCATCTCGCCTTCGATGCGCGCCACTTCCTGCAGGCCGATCTGATGGATCTGCTCCGGCGCCATGTCGGTGGTGGTCTGGGTATGGATGGCATAGCGATAGCGGCGTTCGCCATCGGGCAGCGACCACAGCCCTTCCTGCGCGCGCCCTTGCGCGGCGTATTCGTCGCGCACGAACGCGGCCAGCTTGGCGTAGGCCGGGCGCACCTGCTGCGCGATCGCGGCAAGCAACTGCGTGCGCAGCGCGTCGCGCTGGTCGGCCGGCACCGCGGCATCGAGCTTTTTCAGCGGCGAGGCGAACGGGCTCTGCTCGCCGGTCAGCGCAGCGATCTTGTCGATCTGCTCGGGCAGGCGCTCCAGCAGATACCGCGGCTGCACCAGGCCGTCCTTCGCGCCCTGGCGCGACACCGCGATCACCTGGTCGATCACCGTCGGAATCGTCTGCAGGCGCTTGATGTAGTCCTGGTAATCCTTGGCGTTCTCGAACGGAAACGCATCGCCGTAACCGGCCAGCCCCAGCTGGATGCCGCCGATCGGCTCCAGCGGCATCGCGTAGGTCTTCAGGTCGATGCCTTCCAGCGTGTCACGCAGCTGGCCGAGCATCATCTGCAGGCTGAGCTGGCGCTGCTCGTCCAGCGTCTTGCTGTCGATCGCTTCGAATTGCGTGAGCAGCTCGGCGGTGGCGCTGCGTTCGGCCTGCACGGCCTGGAGCGAATAGTCGCTCCAACGGTCGTTGTACCGCTTGTCGCCGATGATGCTGGCGAACTCGGGGTTGTGCTGCAGGTGGTATTGCCACTGCTTGTCCAGCAGCGCATCGAAGGCCTTGGCGGCCTGTTCGCCGGTCGGCGCGGCCATGGCCGCAGCCGACGTTTCCGCGGCAGGCGGCGCCGGCTTGCAGGCAGTGAACAGGGCGGCGGCCAGCAGGCCGATGGCGACAGGACGCAGGTGGTTCATGCAGTGACTCCAGGATGCAATGGCGGCGGTAGGAGCGCGCCTGAGCGCGACGGCTTTTTATCGGAAATGCGCGTCGGGCTTTATCGGAAATGCCCGTCGCGCCCGGGTGCGCTCCTACGCGTGCGTGGGCCTGTACAGGCTCATGCAAAGGGTTGGTCGATCGCCGGCGACGGCGGCGTAAACCACTGCGCGCCGGCATCGGTGACATGAAAATGGTCTTCCAGGCGCACGCCGAACGCGCCGGGCACCACGATCATCGGCTCGTTGCTGGCGCACATGCCCGGCTGCAGCGGCTGCGCATTGCCGCGCACCAGATACGGCGCTTCGTGGATCGCCAGCCCGCAGCCGTGACCGGTGCGATGCGGCAGGCCGGGCAAGCGGTAGTCCGGGCCCAGCCCTGCCGCCTCCAGCACGCTGCGCGCCGCCTGGTCCACTGCTTCGCACGCAACAGCCGGGCGGATCGCTGCAAATGCCGCCGCCTGCGCCGCCTGTTCCAGGTCCCAGATGCGCCGTTGCGCGTCACTGGGCGTGCCGTAGATCCAGGTGCGGGTGATGTCGGAGTGGTAGCCCTGCACGGTGCAGCCGGTGTCGATCAGCACCAGCTCGCCGGCGCGCAGGTGCTGCACGCCGGGAATGCCATGCGGGAATGCGGTGGCATGGCCGAACTGCACGATGCAGAAAGTCGAGCCGTTGTCCGCGCCCAGCGCGCGATGCGCCTCGTCGATGAAGCGCACCAGCTGGTCGGTGCCGATGCCTTCCTGCGCGATGCCGGCAGCCAGCCGCTGCACCAGCAGGGTCATGTCGCAGGCCTGCTGCATTAGCGCCAGCTCGGCCGGCGACTTGCACATGCGGCAGCCATCGATGATGGCCCCGGCATCGCGGATGGCCGTGCCCAGGTGGGCGCGCAGGCCGGTGTGCACGGCAAAGGCGATGCCCGGATCCAGCGCCAGTGCATGCGCATGGCGGCCGTCCATCGCCTGCACCACCAGCGCGTACGGATCCTCGTGTTCTTCCCACAGATACTTGGCGACCGGAACCTGCAGTACCGCATCCAGCGAGCCTTCCTCGAACGCGGGGCAGATCAGCACCGGGTCGCCGTCCAGCGTGAGCAGCAGCGCGACCAGGCGCTCGCTCGCACCCCACGGCACGCCGGTGAAATAACGCAGCGAGGTGCCAGCGCCGATCAACAGCGCATCCACGCCGTGCGCAGTCATCAGGCGGCGCGCGCGTTCCAGGCGCTGTGCGTATTCGTCCACGGCGATCGGCGCGGCGCGTTGTGTCCACGGCGCCAGTTGCGCGCGCGCCTGCTCCAGCGACAGCCCGCCGATCTGGCCGCTCATGTGCCCGCTCCAAGATCGGCGGTGCTCCACTGCCCATCGACCAGACGCGCCACCCCGCCCGGATTGCGCTGGCGCAATTCGGCCGGCAGCAACGCGTCCGGCACCGCGTCGTAGCTGTGCAAGGCGGCAAAGCGGCGGATGGAACCGGGCATGCCCACCGCGGTGAAGCCCGGATGCCCGGTGCTGGGGAATGGCCCGCCGTGATTCTGCGCCGCACTCACCGCCACGCCGGTCGGCATCTTGCTGTTGATCAAGCGCCCCACCCGCGCCCGCAGCACCGGGGCGATGGCCTGCCAGGCCGCATCGTCGCTGCCATTGGCCGCGCGATACACGGTGCCGGTGAGGTTGCCTTCGAATGCCGCGGCGATTTGCGCCATCTGCGCCACGTCGCGTGCACGCACCAGCAGGCTCACCGGGCCGAAGGCCTCGGTCTGCAGTGCATGCGGATTGGCGAGAAATGCCTGCGCATCCACGCTCAGCAAGGTCGGCGCGTAGCGATAGCCGTCTTCGCCGGTGTGCCCGCCGGCCAGCAGCGCGGCACCGGCAGCGCGCAGGGCCGCCACACCGCGTTGCACGCCTTCCACCCCGGATTTGGAGAACAGCACCATCGGCAGGGCGGCCTCGAAATGCGCCGTGGTCGCGGCCACGAAGGCATCGCCGGCTTCGCCCTGCGGCACCACCACCACCCCGGGATTGGTGCAGAACTGGCCACTGCCCAGGGTGCACGAGGAGAAGAATTCCTGCGCCAGCGCGGCACCGCGTTCGGCCAGGGCGCCCGGCAGCAGGAACACCGGGTTGACGCTGGACAGCTCGGCATAGAACGGCACGCCGGCCGCATCGGCAGCGGCCTTCAGCGCCAGCCCGCCGGCACGGCTGCCGGTGAAGCCGATCGCCCCCAGCCGCGCATCGCCGGCCAGTCGCAGGCCGGTCGCGTTGTCGACGTGATACAGCAACTGCACCGCCGCAGCCGGCAGGCCCGCCGCGAGCAAGGCTGTGTGCGCGAGTTGTGCCATGCGCTGGCTGGTGGCCGGATGCAGCGGATGCGCCTTGGCGATCACCGGGTTGCGCGCGGCAATGGCCGAGGCGAAATCGCTGCCGGCAATCGCATTGAAGGCGAACGGGAAATTGTTCGGGCCAAACACCACCACCGGCTTGCCCAACGGCGCCAGGTGCGAACGCAGGTCGGCAGCGGTGTCGATGATGGGCTGGGTCCAGCTATAGCTGCGCACCGCCTGCGCGGCCTGACGCAACTGCCCGCTGGTGCGGGGCAGCTCGTTGCCGCGCAAGCGCGTGGGTGCCGGCAGTGCGGTTTCTGCATGGGCAAGCGCCACCAGGGTGTCGGCATCGGCATCCAGCGCGTCGGCGTAGGCGTCCAGGAATGCGGCGATCCTTTCGACCGGCGCCGCCGCAAGCTCTGCTGCAACCGCTTGCGCTGCCGCAATCGCGGTTTCGACATCCTCCGCACCGCTGACCGGAAACTGCGGCCCGATCGCCTCGCCCGTGCTCGGGTCGGCGGCACGGAAGCTGGCGCTCGCCGCGCGGCTGGGTTGCCACCGGCCGGCCAGCAACACCTCGGCCTGCTGGATGGGCGGGGATTGGAGCGTCTCGTTCATTGCGGCACCTTCGGTTGCATGAGGACAGACCCTGCGCACTGTGCGGCAGCGGCCGACCAAAAAACGACGAGGATGCCATGTTGATGCGACACCCTCGGCGACCCGCGTCTCGCTACACCGGCCACCCCATGCGCGCATGACTCCGTGCGCGTCGCGTATCCAGGGACGTGCGGCGAGACCTCATCGTCAGGACAGTGTGGGCGCAGTGGCGATGGCGTGATCGATGACCTTGAGCGCCGCTTCGCGTTCGGCACCGTCGACCACCAGCCGCGGGGCGCGCACGCGCTCGCTGCCCAGGCCCACCTTTTCCTGCACCAGTTTGATCAACTGCACGAACTTGGGCACGGTATCCAGGCGCAGCAGCGGCAGGAACCAGTCGTAGAGTTCCTTGGCCGCCGGGTAGCCGCCATCGCGCGCGAGTTCGAACAGGCGCACCGATTCCTTCGGGTAGGCGTTGACCAGCCCGGCAATCCAGCCCTTGGCGCCCATGCTCAGGCCTTCGACGATGGCATCGTCCATGCCGACCAGCAGCGCCAGGCGGTCGCCCAGCAATTCCTGCAGCGCGGCGAAGCGGCGCACATCGCCCGAGGACTCCTTCACTGCCTGCAGGTTGGGGAATTCGGCGGCCAGCTCGGCAATCTGCGCCGGGCCGAAGTCGGTCTTGTAGGCCACCGGGTTGTTGTACAGGATCACCGGCAGGTCGGTGGCGGCGATCACCGCGCGCACATGCGCGCCCATCTCGCGCCAGTCGGTGGAGTAGACGTAGGGCGGCAACACCATCAGCCCGCCGCAACCGAGCTCCTTGGCCGCCTTGGCCAGCGCCACCGCCTCACCGGTGGCCAGGCTGGCGATGCCCGGCACCACCGGCACGCGGCCGTTCAATGCGCTGATCAGTGTCTTGAGCACGGCGATCTTGTCCTCCACGCTCAAGGTGGCCGCTTCGCCCAGCGAACCCAGCGGCACGATCGCGGTGCAGCCGGCGTCCACCAGTTGATTGGCGTGCTTGCCCAGGAAGGCGTGGTCGATCTCGCCGGAGGCGGTGAACGGGGTGGTGATGGCCGGCAACACGCCGTGCCAGAACGCAGCAATACTCATGGATGATTCCCTTGCGAGTCGGAAGTGAACGGGTCGGCCAGCGCCGCGAGGCGGACCGGGAACAACGGCGGCCGGCGGCCGGCGTCGGTGGAAAGCGCGGGCGGGCAGCGCCCCAGTTCGGCCAGCGCGGTGCCGCAGATGCGGCCCTGGCAGGCGCCCATGCCGCAGCGCGAGGCGAGCTTGGCGTCGCGTGCATCGTCGAAGTTGTCCAGCGCAGCCAGCGGCACGTCTTCGCAGCGGCATACCAGCGTGTCGGGCTGCGCCAGCGTGCGGATGCGTGGATCAAGAGCGAATTGCTGTTGCACTAATTCGGCAAACGCACGCGCGGCACGCCGCCGCGGCTGCAGCCGCAGCGCGGCGTCCGGTGCGTCGGCAGCCATATGCCCGGCCATCGCACCTTCGACCAGCGCGCAATCGCGCCCGCCGATGCCGCAGGCTTCGCCCGCCGCAAACACCTGGGGCACGCTGGTGCGCAGCAGCGCATCCACCTGCACCTGTTGATGCGCGCCGCATGCGTCCAGCCGGCAGCCGAGCAGCTGTGCAAGCTCGGTGTTCGGCACCAGGCCATAGCCCACCGCCAAGTGATCGCAGGCGATACGGACGCGACCGGCAGGGCCTTCGATGTCGATCTCGCGCAGTTGCGTGTCGCCGTGCGCGGCAACCACGATGCTGCCGGCGCGATAGGCCACCGCGCGCAATTGCAGGCGCAACGCCACCGCCTGCGCCGCCTTGCCCGGCCAGCGCCACAGCTGCAGCGCAAACTGCCGCAACGCGGCTGCCGACGTCTGTTCGTGAATACCGAGCACCCGTGCGCCATGCCGTTGCAGCGTGGCCGCACTGGCCAGCAGCAGCGGGCCGCTGCCGGCGACGACCACGCGCGTGCCGGCCAGTGGCCAGCCCTGTTTGGCCAGCGCCTGCGCCGCGCCGGCGCCGGTCACGCCGGGCAAGGTCCAGCCGGGGAACGGCAGCAGCAGTTCGCGTGCGCCGGTGGCCAGTACCAGGGCGGCGTAATGCAGCTGCAGGGAACCGTCCGGGCCATCGGCCAACAGCCAGCCCGGCTGCGCCAGCAGGATCTGCGTGCGCGTCAGCAGCGTGATCGACGCAGCGCCCTGCACCTGCTGCAACAGCGGGCGCGCATCGGCGGGCGCGCCATGCAGCAGGTCGCTGCGCCACACCTGCCCGCCGGCACGCGGCTGCATGTCGACCACGCCCACGCGCACGCCATGACTGGCCGCGGCCTGCGCCGCCGCCAGGCCGGCCGGGCCGGCGCCGATCACCAGCACATCGAAATGCTGCACGCGCTCAGCCATCGGTGCGTACCTGCATGCCGTCGCGCGCATCCACCAGGCAGGCACGTTGCTGGCTGATGCCGTCGATGCGCACCCGGCATTCGAAACACACGCCCATGCCGCACAACGGCGCGCGCGGCTGGCCGCTGCACGATTGCCGGAACTGCAGCGTCGCCTGCGCCACCGCCGCGGCCACGCTGGCGCCGGCCGGCACTTCGACCGCTTGCGCATCCACGTGCAGGCGCACCGTCGCGCTCATGCGGCGGCACCGTGCACGGCGCGTGCCGGTGCGTACGGGCTCGGGTCGATGGCCGGCGTGCGCCCGAGCAGGCTGTCCACGATCACCCGGGCGCTCCCCAGCGCAGTGGTGACGCCCAGCCCCTCGTGACCGGCGGCCACCCAGACATCGCGCCGGCCGGGTACCGCCCCGAGATACGGGCGCCCGTCCGGGGTCGCGGGGCGCAGCCCGGTCCACACCCGGATCGCCTGCAACTCGCGCAGCACCGGCAGGTACGCGAAGGCGCGCTGCAGCATCTGCTGCAGCACCGGCAGCGACAGCGCGCGATCGTGCTCGCCGAACTGGCGCGAGGAACCGATCAGGATCTGCCCGGTCGGCCGCGGCTGTACATTGAACGCCACGCTGGTGGCGTCGGCGCCATGCGCCGAATCGGCATAGCCCAGCTCCAGCAACTGATGCCGGATCAGCCCCGGATGGCGGTCGGTGATGACCAGATGGCCCTTGCGCGGGCGCAGCGCCAGCTCGGGCAACAGCTGCGGCAAGGCCACGCCGCTGGCGACCAGTACCGGCCCCGCCAACAGCTGGCCATCGTCCAGACGCACCCCCTGCGCCTGCAAGTGCTCCACCCTGCGGCCGGCAAACAGCTGCGCGCCGGCCTTGCAGGCCAGGCTCACCAGATGCCGCGCCACCCGCGGCGGATACACCACGGCCTCGCCAGGCACGCGCATGCCGCCGGCCAGGCCCGGCACCAGGTGCGGCTCCAGCGCATACAACTGGCTGGCATCGATGGCATCGGCCTGCAGACCGGCCGCCGCCAGCCGCGCGATCTTGGCCGGCACCGCCGCCAGTTCACGCGCATCGCGCGCCACCCACAGCGTGCCGCAGCGGCTGAACTCGGCTTCGCTCAGTTGTGCGAACCGCTCCCACAGGCGCAGCGAATACGCGGACAACGCCAGCTCGGCCGGGTCGTCGTCCATCGCCACCAGGTGCCCCATCGCCGCGGCAGTGGAACCGCCGCCGATCGGCCCCGGCTCGACGATCGCCACCCGCAGCCCTTCGCCGGCCGCCGCCTCGGCGCAGGCCGCCCCGACGATGCCCGCGCCCACCACGATCAGGTCATAGCTGCGTCGCGTACCGGCAGCGGCCGGCACGCTGCGGGTGTCGGTGGCTGGCGCATCCGCGGCGGCCAGCGACGCATCGGGCAAGGGGGCGGCCGCAGCAGATGCTGCGCCGGCACGTCCCTCCTGCGCGCGCAGCTGCTCGTCCATCAGGCCACGATGCCCCAGGCGAACGGGTCGGCCGGCTCGATCAGCAGCTGCGCACGCGCAGTGAGGTAGGCCTGCCCGCTGATGCGTGGCGCAATGCCACGCCCGCTGAGGCGATAGCTGCCTTCGAAGGCGCTGCCCAGGATGCCCTGCTGCACCCAGCGCTCGCCTTCGGCCAGCTTGCCGTCGGCAGCCAGGCAGGCCAGCTTGGCGCTGGTGCCGGTACCGCACGGCGAGCGGTCGTAGGCCAGGCCCGGGCACAGCACGAAGTTGCGCGCCACGCCGCTGCCGTCGGGCGCGGCGCCGTTGATCTCGATGTGGTCGATCTCGCCACCGGCCTCGCCGGTGATGCCGGCCGCTTCCAGCGCCAGCCGGATCGCCTCGGTATAAGCGGTCAGTTCGCGCTGATGCGCCAGCTCCAGCGCACACGGCGCCTGCCCGGTGATGAAGAACCAGTTGCCGCCCCAGGCCACATCGCCGCGTACCGGTCCGTGACCGGGCACGTCCACCTCCACGTCGGTCGCGACGCGGTAGCTTTCGACATTGTCCACCGACACCGTGCCGTCTTCGGCCAGTTCCACGCCCACCGTGCCGACCGGCGTCTCGATGCGGTGCTGGCCCGGCGCGATGCGCCCCAGCTCGGCCAGCGTGCGCACCACCCCGATGGTGCCGTGCCCGCACATGCCCAGGTAGCCGACGTTGTTGAAGAAGATCACCCCGGTGCAGGCGTCGGGGTCGCGGGCCGGCAGCAGCAAGGCGCCGACCATGGTGTCCGAGCCGCGCGGCTCGCAGGCGATCGCGCTGCGCCACGGGTCGAAATCACGGCGAAACCGCTCGCGGCATTGCGCCAGATCGCCATCGCCCAGGTCGGGGAAGCCGGAGAGGACCACGCGGGTAGGTTCGCCGGCCGTATGGGAGTCGATGACGTCGATCGTGTGCATGGCTCATGCTCCCACTGCCGGCTGGCAGGCGACTAGCGTCCAATGCGAGTTGCAAATGCGGAAATCCGCACAATCGACAAGCCGATTCACGGCCCCGCGTTTGCGCTAGGATCCATACAGGGCCGCGCCTTTCGTGCAGCCGTCAATCGTGACCTCCACCATGACGCCGATGGACCTCAACCTTCCCGCGCTGGAAATGCAGACGCTGTTCGATGCGCTGCCGGACGTGGTGTTCTTCATCAAGGACAGCGAGGGCCGCTACACCCATTGCAACCTGACGCTGGTGCGCCGGCTCGGACGCAAACTGCGCAGCGACATCATCGGCAGCTCGCCGCTGGAAGTGTTCCCGCTGCCGCTGGGCGGCAGCTACATGATGCAGGACCGCCGCGTGCTGTGTGGCGAGCTCATCGACAACCAGTTGGAGGTGCATCTGTATCCCAATCGCCTGCCCGGCTGGTGCCTGACCTTCAAGCGTCCGCTGTGCGAGGCCAATGAGGTGATTGGCGTGGTCGGCATTTCGCGCGATCTGGGCCAGCCCGACAGCCGCCACTCGGCGTACGAGCGCCTGAGCCAGGTGATGGATCACATGCAGGCCAACTTCGGCGACAACCTGCGCGTGCAGAGCCTGGCCGACCTGGCCGGCCTGTCGGTGGCGCAGCTGGAGCGGCACTTCCGCCGCGTCTTTCAGGTGACCCCGCAGCAATTGCTGACCAAGCTGCGCATCGAATCGGCAATGCGGCTGCTGTACGGCGACGACAGCATCGCCAGCATCGGGCAACGCTGCGGCTTTGCCGACCAGAGCGCGTTCGCGCGTCAGTTCAAGGCAACCGTCGGCATGACCCCGCGCGATTACCGTGCGCTCAAGGGCCAGCTGTAGGCACGCAGACACGCGCCGGCACATCGCTGCCACAAATGCCGAATTCGGCAGCATCGATGGTGCTGTGGCAATGCGGTTTGCCTGGGTGGTTGCGGCGCTGGCGCAGCGCGCATGACGGTGCCCGGCCAAGGCCGCGCTGAAGGGCGCGTCAAGGCGAACCAGGACCCGGATGATAGAATTTCGGGTTTCCCCTACTGCGTTGCCAATGGCCAGCTTTTTCCGCCGTAACAAGCCAACCACGCCCGACAGCGCGCGTACCTCGCGCTATAGCCTGGAAGAACTGGCAGCCGCATTCCCCACCGCGCCCTCCGCTGCCACCCCGGCGTCGCCGGTCGAGGCAATGCCCACCGCCGAACCCGGCGCGGCGGCGGCGACGGGATCGCCTGCGCCTGCCGCACCCGTGAGCAGCGAACCGGTAGCGCCAACGCCGGCCGCAACGCCGCCCGCCGCAGCACCGGCCGAACAGCTTGCGCAGGACATCGCCGCGCGGGCCGGTCAGGCGCAGAGCGTTGCCGCAGTCCCCAGCGCACCCACACCGCCGGCAACACCGGCGCCTTCGGCCCTGCAGGCGCTGCCCGATCCGATGCCCGCTGCCACGCCCAGCCCCACCACGGCAGTGGTGGTGCCGCCGGTAGTCGTGCAGCCACAGAGCGCGCCCCTGCCACCGGCAGCTACGCCGGCACCGACGCCGTCGCAACATGCCACGCCCGCAGTCGCACCGCCGACCGGCGTGCCCGCTGCCACGCCCGCCGTCGTTGCGCCTGCCGCCACACCCGCTGCGCCCGCAGCGACGCCGGTCGTCGCCCCGCCGCCCGCGGCCGCCCCCATTGTCGTCGCCCCGGCCGTGATCGGCGCTCCGCCGGCCACCTCCGACAACGACAGCATCGTCGGCCAGCGCGATGCGCTACCGGCCGCCCCTTCCGGCAAACCGGGCTGGCGCGATCGCCTGCGCAACAGCAGCTTCGCGCGTAGTTTCGGCGGTCTGTTCTCGCGCAACCCCAAGCTCGACGACGACCTGCTCGACGAGATCGAAACCGCGCTGATCACCGCCGACGTTGGCATCGGCGCCACCACCGCCCTGGTCGAAGGGCTGCGCAAGCGCATGAAGTCGCGCGAGTTCGTCGATGCGCAGGCGATGTTCAAGGCCTTGCGCGCCGATCTCATCGCGCTGCTGCAGCCGGTTTCCAAGCCGCTGGTCATCGACCGCGCGGCCAAGCCCTTCGTGGTGCTCACCGTCGGCGTCAATGGTGTCGGCAAGACCACCACCATCGGCAAGCTGGCCAAGCGCTTCAAGGACGACGGCAACAGCCTGATGCTGGCGGCCGGCGACACCTTCCGCGCCGCCGCGGTGGCGCAGCTGCAGGCCTGGGGCGATCGCAACGGCGTGGCCGTGATTGCGCAGGGGCAAAACGCCGACGCCGCCTCGGTGGCGTTCGACGCCCTGCAGGCCGCCAAGGCGCGCGGCACCGAGGTCTTGATCGCCGACACCGCCGGCCGCCTGCACACCCAGACCGGGCTGATGAACGAGCTGGGCAAGATCCGCCGCGTGCTCGGCAAGATCGATGCCGCCGCGCCACACGAAGTGCTGATGGTCATCGACGGCACCACCGGGCAGAACGCCATTTCGCAGCTGCGTCAGTTCCATGCCGCGGTCGGCGTCACCGGCCTGGTCGTGACCAAGCTCGATGGCACCGCCAAGGGCGGCGTGGTGTTCGCCCTGGCCCGCGAGTTCAATATCCCGATCCGCTTCGCCGGCATCGGCGAACGCCCGGAAGACCTGCGTGTGTTCGACCCGGTCGCCTTCGTCGACGCCCTGTTGCCGGAAGCCTTGGGCAGCTGAGTGGAACGCGCCTGCCGGCATCTGCAGCCGCTATGCAGCCAGGCGCTGCAGGCAGGCTGCACGGTGTGGCAGGTGTCGGGCGACTGGTCGCGTGCCAGACGTGTACTGGAGTTTGCCCAATCCCTGCCGGCGGCGCAGCGCAGACAGGCCCGCGCCACTCCCGCGGCGGTCTACTACCATGCACCGGCCGCGCCGCACGGCCCTGGCGATGAAGGCGTTTTCTGCGAACAGCGCCTGGCCGGACTGGCCTTTCCGCTGCACTGAGCGGCACCGTCGCAGCACGCCCGCCGCCGGGCCGGCCCCGCCCTGAAGCCCTTGCCCTCCATCGCCAGCAGAGCCCATGCCAGCCGACCACGCCACTGCCACCGCTGACGCTTTCGTCGACCGCCTGCTGCACTGGTTCGACGGCCACGGCCGCCACGACCTGCCCTGGCAGCATCCACGTGCGCCGTACCGGGTGTGGCTGTCGGAAATCATGCTGCAGCAGACCCAGGTCGCGGTGGTCATTCCGTATTTCCAGAAGTTCGTCGCCCGCTTTCCGACCCTGGCCGATCTGGCCGCAGCCGACAACGACAGCGTGATGGCGCATTGGGCCGGGCTGGGCTACTACGCACGCGCACGCAATCTGCACGCGGCAGCCAAACAATGCCTGGCCCTGCACGATGGCGAACTGCCACGCGATGTCGATGCCTTGCTCGCCTTCCCCGGCATCGGCCGCAGCACTGCGGGCGCGATCCTCAGCCAGGCCTGGAACGACCGCTTCGCGATCATGGACGGCAACGTCAAGCGCGTGCTGACGCGCTTCCACGGCATCGCCGGCTATCCCGGCCTGCCGGTGATCGAAAAAGAGTTATGGCAACTGGCGACGACGCATGTGGCGCACGTGCCGGCCGGCCGCCTGGCCGACTACACGCAGGCGCAGATGGATTTCGGCGCCACGCTATGTACGCGCGCCAGACCGGCCTGCGTGCTGTGCCCGCTGCAGGACGCTTGCGCCGCGCGCCGCGATGGCCTGGTGGACGCACTGCCCACGCCCAAGCCCGGCAAGGCGTTGCCCGAGCGCGAAGCCACTGCCTTGCTGCTGGAAAACGCGGACAGGCAGATCCTGCTGCAGCGCCGCCCGCCAACCGGCATCTGGGCCTCGCTGTGGACGCTGCCGCAGGCCGAGACCGATGGCGGCATGCGCGCATGGTTCGCGGCACATATCGACGGCAACTACGACCGCGCCGACGAAATGCCGCTGATCGTGCACACCTTCAGCCACTACCGCCTGCATCTGCAGCCCCTGCGCATCCGCAAGGTCGCGCTGCGCCCGGTGGTACGCGACAATGACGATCTGCGCTGGGTCGCCCACGCCGATCTCGCATCGCTGGGCTTGCCGGCGCCGATCCGCAAACTGCTCGACGCCCTCTAGGCGCGCACTCAAAGGAATCCGCATGTCCCGCACCGTGTTCTGCCAGTACCAGCAATGCGACACCGAAGGCCTGGACTTTGTGCCGTATCCCGGCGAGCTCGGCCAGCGCGTGTTCGCGCACATCGGCAAGAGCGCATGGCAGGCGTGGCTGGCGCATCAGACCATGCTGATCAACGAGAACCGGCTCTCGCCACGCGACCCCAAGCACCGCGCGTTTCTCGAGGCCGAGTTGCAGAAGTTCCTGTTCGAGCGCAATGCCGACAAGCCCGACGGCTATGTCGCGCCGATGCGCGAAGAGTAAGCGCACCAGGATTCGCCGCCGCCCACCGACGACTGCGCTCGTGCCGGGCAGCGCCGGCCGGTGCATGGCATCGGCGTGCATCGCGTGTGCCTTGCGGTTCCTGCGCCGTTTACGCAAGCAGGGGATTGCTCGCTACAACTGGCTGACCGTTCCTGAGCGGGATACGCCTGGCGCAGCGCATCCCCGGTAGCGCAGCGACACTGCACGATCGCCGACCAGCTGCAACCGACATCCGGGCACCGCGATGCCCGGATGCGCGCAGCTCAGCCGACGCCGGTGGGCCCATCCAGCAGCATGCGGATCCGCTTGAGCAGTTCCTTCTGCGTGTACGGCTTGTTGACGACGTCAAATTCCGCACCGCCGACGTCGGTGCGCTCGATGCTGGCATCGGCATAGCCGGTGGTCAGCAGGACCTTGACCCTGGGCAGCATGCGCCGCGCCTCGCGTGCCAGCACCACGCCATTCATGCCGCCGGGCATGATCAGATCGGTAAACACTGCGTCCACCTCCGGATGCTGTTCCAGCACCTCGACCGCCTCGCGTCCGCTGGATGCGGTCAGGATGCGGTAACCGGCATCTTCCAGGAACATCTGCGCCACCACCGCCACATCCGGCTTGTCTTCCACGATCAGGATGGTCTCGCTGCCGCCCTTGTCGATCGCGCGGCCCTTGGCTGCCTGCAGCTCGTTCTCGAACTCGCTGGAGGCGGGAAAGTACAGCCGCACCGTAGTGCCCTCGCCCACCTCGCTGGAGATGCGCACGGTGCCGCCGGATTGCTTGACGAAGCCGTACACCATCGACAGGCCCAGGCCTGTGCCCTGCCCTTCGTCCTTGGTGGTGAAGAACGGCTCCATGACCCGGCTGGCGACATCCGGCGGCATGCCCGAACCGGTATCGCTCACCGCAAGGCTCACATAACGGCCCGGTGCCAGCTGGTGATACATCGCCAGATCATGGCTGGTGATTTCCACATTCTGCGTCTGCACCGTGACCTGCTTGCGCTCGACCTGCGCCATCGCATCGCGCGCGTTGATCAACACGTTCAACAACGCCACTTCGGCCTGCGTGGTATCGATCTGGCAATTCCATAGCCGCTCGTCCAGCGACTGCTGCATGGTGATGCCGCCGCCCAGCACGCGCTCGGCCATGTTGTTCATGCCCGACACCAGACCGTTGAGGTTCACCACCCGCCCGCGCAACTTCTGCTTGCGCGAAAACGCCAGCAGTTGCTGCGTGAGCGTAGCCGCCTTGGCGGCTGCCGCAGCCGCGTGCTCGGCACTGAAGGCGATGCGCTGCGCGTTGTCGCCGCCCTTGTTGGCCATCATCTGGATCACTTCCAGGTGGCCGGCCATCACCTGCAACAGATTGTTGAAATCGTGCGCAATGCCGCCGGTCAGCTGCCCCAGCGCTTCCATCTTCTGCGCCTGGCGCAAGGCGTCCTCGGCATCGCGGCGACGGCTCACATCCAGCTGCGAGCCGAAGAAATACACCAGACGGCCGCTCTCGTCGAACACTGGCGAAACGAACAGCGCATTCCAGAACGACGAACCGTCCTTGCGGTAATTCAGCACTTCGGTGGCGAATTCGCGCCGGTTTTCGATCGATTCGCGGACATCGTCGATGCTGGAGCGGTCTGTCTCCGGCCCCTGCAGGAAGCGGCAGTTGTTGCCGATGATCTCTTCTGCCGAATACCCGGTCATTTCCAGGAATGCGCGGTTGGCGAACACGATCGGATTGTCCGGCAGATGCGGGTCGGTCACCGTCATCGGCATCCGCGTGGTCTCCACCGCCGCAAAGAAGATATCCGAGCGATGTTTCTCGACCGGAAGACTGCGTGATTCGCCGATGTGAGGCGCCCGTGGCTCTCCGTACCCAGGATCGTTCAAGTGCATGTTCTCCGCGGGGCCATTCCCGTGGCGATAGTCTAGTTGGGGCCGGTGAGCTGATCCCTCACATCCATGAGCCTTTCCCGTACGGCCGCGCCCGCCGATGCAACCCAACCCGCCTGACGCAGCACGTGCCGATGCGGCACCTGCGTTGACACCACGTCAATGCCCGCCGCAGCGGCGGCCATCAGCCCCGTGCCCGCATCGCCGGCACATCCAGCCATGGTCCGTGCACGGCCCGGTCAACCGACGAAATGCGATGGCGCCCACCGCCGCAGGCACCGGCGTGCAGGCACGCGCGCAGCTGTGAGCCATTGCCTGCGCCGTCGCTTGCCGAAAGCAGGTTAATGGTGGCGCGACAGGCCGTCCGTGGCAGGCAGGCGCATCGGCGGTTTTGCCGTAGCATGCGCAGGCAGCAAGCAGCTCCTGCGCTTCATTCGGCCGTTCTGGCGCCGTTGCGCGCGTCCTTTCAGCCAGCGCAGGTTCTGGCGACCATGCGATGCCACCATGCCGGGCTACCAGACCCAGATTCACGAATTGACCTTCGGGCAACTGACCTACGTCATCCGCGCACTTGCCGATAAGCAGCAATACGCCGATCCGGACGAGAGTGCGTCCGATGCAGGCATCTCTTCGGCGCAATGGAGCCTGTTCGGACAGGTCTGGCCGGCGGGTCGACTGCTGGCCGAAGCGATGGCCACGCGCCCGATCGACGGCAAGCGCATTCTCGAACTCGGTTGCGGCCTGGGGCTGGCCAGCCTGGTGTTGCGCAGGCGCGGCGCCGACGTGGTCGCCAGCGACCATCACCCGCTGGCCGAGGTGTTTCTGGCGTACAACGCTGCGCTCAACTCGCTGGACTCGGTGCCGTATCGCCGGCTCGACTGGGACGCCGGCGCGCTGAACATGGGCCAGTTCGACATGATCATCGCCAGCGACGTGCTCTACGAGAGCCGCCACGCCACCATGCTGGCCACCCTGATCCCTGCGTTGGCCAAGCCCTCGTGCGAGATCGTCATCAGCGACCCGGGCCGCGGCAATGCCAACGCGCTCTCGCGCATGCTGGCGGACATCGGGTTTTCGCTGGTCGCCGGCGAGCGCCAGGCCGCCGCCCAGGTGGCCAAGGCGCCGCGCCTGTTCGTCTACCGGCGCAACATGGACAACTGGTGGCCGGCAGGCGGCTAAGCGGCCTGCCGCTTCACTCGACTGCAGGGTTATAGGCAGACAGGGCGATCGGCTTGCGCGGATCGGCCTTGATCTCCTTGTGCTCGCTCATGCGCAGCGCGTCGGCATCGGGCGAGTCGTCTGAGTTCATCTCCCAGCCTTCCAGCACACGCTTGTGGAAGAACACCCCGCCACGCGCACGGTCATAGCGGAACGTGATGTAGTCGGTCCAGTGCTGGCCGCAGGCCACGCCATTTTGCACGGTGAAGTAGGCGCCCTTGGCCACCAGGCCGTCTTCGCCATCCAGAAACGGATCGCACTGCCCGCCTTCGTCGGCCTTGAAGATCACCCGCGTATTGCGCCCGGCGATCGCAAAGCCGCCATCGGCGGTCGCCATCACGACCAGCAGGGTCCGCGCCGGCGCCGGGGCGCCGTCTGCCTTGCGTGCATCTTCTGTGGCGGCGCGCAGGGCCACCACATAATCCGGCCGCCCATCTCCGCTCAGATCCGCCTCGGCAAGGCCGATGACCGTTTGCCCGGACGGCAGCAGCCTGAACGCAGCAGCAGGCAGCGTCGCTGCGCCGCACGGCGCGACGGCTGCCAGTGTCAGGGCCAACCACCAGTATCGCGTTGTCATTGCCGTTCCTTCATGTGCATGGGACGCCAGCATACGCGGCGATCCAGCTCGGCCGGCCGGTGATGCACTGCGTGAGATCGCATCCGCATGGGCGATTGCAGCCCATTGCATCACACCGGCACTCAATCGCATGGCCGCCGGCTCGATGATGCGAACACGTCTGCCGGCGCAGCGGCACAGGGACTGCCAATGCTCATCGGCGGCATCGCCAGCGGCAGCTTGCAAGCGCGCCGGCGCAGCCAGGGCGACAAGGTACCGAGCGCCGGCATCGCCGGTGTCCTTGCGCGGCCATGATCGATGCTCGCGTTTCCAGCGATGCGCCAGCGCGCGCAACTGTTGCGCGCCTCAACGGCGCAGGCACCGATCCGGCAAGGTGGATGCCGCGCTGCCGGCGCCGGACGTCAGCGGCGATATTCCTTCGGGTCCAGAAACTCGGCCAGGCAGGAGCCCACACGCAGCGCCTGCTCGCGCGCATCACCGCGGTATTCGCCCTGCCCTGCACCTTCGATCGTGGCGATCGGCGAGGCGCGGTCGCGGTGATACACGAACGCCGTCGACGACCACTGCGTCTGTCCAGGGGCCTGACTTTCCATCGTTTCCACGCGGAACTCACCGCAGTACCCGTGAATCAACGTGCGTCGAAGTGTTTTGTGCGTCATGCGCGGAAGTATCGCCACGTGCAGTTGAAGACGACGTGGAAAAAAACCGCCGCGATCCGGCAGCGCGCGAGCTGGTTGCAGCCCTTTAACCCGTTCCCCGGCGCGATCTGCTGGGCCTTCTTGGAAGGAGCCCCGCCCAAACACGGGAATTGCAGCGCAGAGCGACACAGCTGGCGATCGACGCAGCACGTTTACCGACTTTGGCAACTGGTGCAAAATCGGATCAAATCAATTGGAAGGCTGTAGGATCAGCAGCGACTGGAAGGGGCGAAATGCCCGCGCTGCAACGCTTAGAAATGGTGGCCGAGGACGGAATCGAACCGCCGACACGGGGATTTTCAATCCCCTGCTCTACCAACTGAGCTACTCGGCCACTATCGCAACATGCTGCCTGCGTTGCGAGGACGCGCATCATAGCGAGCAGGCGCAGTTTGGGCAAGCCTTGCGATGAACTTTGTTGCGGGCCGGCGCGACACCTGTGCTTTCCTGCACCGGTTCACGCCGCGCGGCGGGCGGCATGGCCTAGCCTGCGCAGGTCCGGAGGAGATTGTCATGCGCCTGCCCCGCCTGCTGTTGTCGTTCGCCTTGCTGCTGCCGCTGGCGGCCGCCGCCCAACCGCCGGTACGCGCAGTGCCGCAACTGGACATCTCCCGCTACGCGGGCCAGTGGCACGAGATCGCGCATCTTCCGGTGTCGTTCCAGAACAAGTGCCGCAGCGACATCACCGCCAGCTACACCTTGCGCGACGATGGCCTGATCGGCGTGCGCAACGGCTGCCGCACCGCCGATGGCGAGCTGGCCCAGGCCGACGGGATGGCGCGCCTGGTCGCTGGCCAGCCCGGGCAGCTGCAGGTGCGCTTTGCCCCGGAATGGTTGAGCTGGTTGCCGCTGGTGTGGGCCGACTACTGGGTGATCGCCCTCGACCCGGACTATCAATGGGCCATGGTCGGCGAGCCGGATCGCAACTATCTCTGGATCCTGTCGCGCTCGCCGCAGATGCCGCGCGCGCAGTTCGAACAACTCAAGGCCCGGGCCGAGCAGATGGGCTACAACCTGTCGCCGCTGATCGTGGCTGCGCCACTGCCCTGACTCCGGTGGCCGGCCCACCGCGCGCCGCGCATCACACGCCGCATTGCACGCGCGCCGGCAGCAAGGCAGCAACCGTACTGCGTAGTATTCTTGGCGCCGCCTCATCCCGCCAAGGACTTCAGTACATGCGTCGCGCCTCCCGTCTCCTGATCGTCTCGCTGGCCTGCGGCCTGCTGCTGAGCGCCTGCGGCGGTGCGGTACGCCGCGTGTCCGAGCCGGCTGCCAGCATCCAGCAATTGACCGTGCGTGCCGATGGCTCCTGGTCGGTCGATCTGCGGCTGCAGAACTACAGCAGCATCCCGATGCAGTTCGAGCGCGTGGCGCTGGAGATTTCCGCCGGCGATCAGGTCGCCGGCAAGCTCGACCAGACCGTCGGCATCTCGATCGGCCCGGAAACCGCCGACGTGGTGACCGTCAACGTGCAGCCAACCTCGCTGGGCCGCATCACCGTCGCCGACGTGCTGGCCGGTGGCCGCTCGCTGCCTTACGCGCTCAAGGGCACGGTATGGGCGACGCCGCAGGACAAGAAGCAGCGCGATTTCAGCGTCGAGTCGCGCAACACGCTCAGCCCGGCGCCCGGCCTCAACGGCGTGCTGCGCTGACGCGCACGCCTTCCCGCACTCGTTTGAAGGATCCCGCATGAGCAGCTACACCGCCCCGCTGACCGATTTCCGCTTCGCCCTGCACGATGTGCTCGGCGCGCAGGCCCTGTTTGCCCGGCTCGGCTATGCCGACGCCAGCACCGACATCATCGATGCCGTGCTCGAAGAGGCCGGCCGCTTCACCGCGCAGGTGCTGGCGCCGCTCAACAGCATCGGCGACGAAATCGGCTGCGCCTTCGACAAGAGCACCCACGCGGTGACCACCCCACCCGGCTTCCGCGCCGCCTACGACCAGTTCGTTGGCGCCGGCTGGAACGGGCTGACCGCCGAGACGCAATTCGGCGGCCAGGGCATGCCGCATACGCTGGGCGTGCCGTTGAGCGAAATGATCAACGCCGCCAACCTGGCCTGGGGCAACTTCCCGCTGCTCTCGCACGGCGCGATGGAAGCGCTGCGCCAGCACGGCGAAACCTGGCAGCAGGACGTCTTCCTCAAGCCGCTGATCGACGGCCGCTGGACCGGCACCATGTGCCTGACCGAGCCGCATTGCGGCACCGACCTGGGCCTGCTCAAGACCCGCGCCGAGCCCAACGCCGACGGCAGCTACGCCATCACCGGCACCAAGATCTTCATCACCGCCGGCGAGCACGATCTCACCGACAACATCGTGCATCTGGTGCTGGCCAAATTGCCGGACGCACCGGCCGGCGCCAAGGGCATCTCGCTGTTCGTCACCCCCAAGTTCAAGGTGGACCGCGACGGCAACGTGGGCGAACGCAATGCGCTGCACTGCGGTTCGATCGAGCACAAGATGGGCATCAAGGGCTCGGTCACCTGCGTGATGAACTTCGAAGGCGCGCAGGGCTACCTGGTCGGCCAGCCGCACAAGGGCCTGCAGGCGATGTTTACGATGATGAACACTGCGCGCCTGAGCGTCGGCCTGCAGGGCATCGGCCTGTCCGAGCGGGCCTACCAGAACGCGCTGCGCTATACCCGCGAGCGTCTGCAGTCGCGCGCGCTCAGCGGCGCCCGGTTTCCCGACAAACCGGCCGACCCGATCATCGTGCACCCGGACGTGCGCCGCATGCTGCTCACCATCAAGTCGCTGACCGAAGGCAGCCGCCTGCTGGCGCTGCATGCCGCCAGCCTGGTCGACGTGGCGCACCGCGGCGCCAGCGAGCAGGAACGCGCCGATGCCGAGACCCTGGTGAGCTTCCTCACCCCGATCTCCAAGGCCTGCCAGACCGAGTGGTCGATCGAGAACACCTACCACGCGCTGCAGTGCTTCGGCGGCCATGGCTACATCCGCGAATACGGCATGGAGCAGCTGGCCCGCGACGCACGCATCACCACCATCTACGAAGGCACCACCGGCATCCAGGCGCTGGATCTGATCGGCCGCAAGACCGCTGCCAGCCAGGCGGCCGGATTGAAGCTGTTCCTGGCCGATGTGGAAAGCTTTGCCAATGCACAGGAAGGCAACGCAGCGCTGGCCGAGTTCATCAAGCCGCTGCGCGACAAGTGCAGCGAGTGGGCGATGCTGACCCGCGACGTGCTCGATCGCGCCGCGCGCAATCCGGACGAACTCGGTGCCGCCAGCTACGACTACCTGTTTTATTCCGGCTACGTGGTGCTGGCGTACTGGTGGGCGCGCAGCGTGGCCGCAGCCGATGCATCCGCGCGCAGCGAGGACTTCAAACGTGCCAAGCGCGAAACCGCACGCTTCTACTTCGCACGCGTGTTGCCGCGCACGCTGACCCACGCCGCCACCATCCGCAGCGGCGCCGCCCCGTTGATGACGCTGGAAGCGGAGCTGTTCGGCGAAGCCTGAGCAAGCGCCCTCCTCGCGGCGGGCTGCCGCCGTCGTAGCAGCGGACCTGGCCGCGACGAGGCGGTACCGATCGGCGAGACGTCGCGCCGGGTGCGCTCCTACGGCAACCTCACAGGATTCCACCGCTATCGTAGGAGCGGACCTGGCCGCGACGGGCATACCGATCGGCGAACATCGCGCCCAGGTGCGCTCCTACGGCAACCTCACAGGATTCACCGCTGTCGTAGGAGCGGACCTGGCCGCGACGGGCATTACCGATCGGCGAACGTCGCGCCCGGGTGCGCTCCTACGGCAACATCGCAGGATTCACCGCTGTCGTAGGAGCGGACCTGGCCGCGACGGCGCATCACCGATCGGCGAAACCTCGCGCCCAGGTGCGCTCCTACGGCTAAACCAGGCCTTCAACGCCCAAGGACTGGGCACGCAGTACGGCGGCATCGCGGCCGGGCGGGCACGTGCTGATCCCTTGATTGCAAGACGCGCGCCACGGCCCGTCGCTGCGATACACAAACTGTCAACGATCGGGTATAAGCTGTTTTCCCGATGGAGACAGACACGCACGCAGGTGATGTGATCGTCCCCGGAGGCTCCTCAGCCCCGGTCGCGGGCAGCGCTGTCGCTGCAATCCAGCAACTTCCCACCTTGCGCCTGCTTTCGCTCGATGCGCATGGTCGCGTACTGGACTGGATCAACTGGCAGGACGCCGCCTGCCTGTACGCACGCGGTGCGGTGTCCTGGACCCTGGGCGAGCCCTGCATGGAGATCCACGGTGGCATGTCGCGGCTCACCGGCGAGCGCAGCACGCTGGCACTGCATCCCATCATCGCCGCACGCGGGCATGCCCGTTCGCGCGCGCTGGACCCGACGCCGACCCTCAGCAACACCGCCCTGTTCGCGCGCGACTCGCAGTTGTGCATGTATTGCGGCCAGCACTTCAGTCGCCCGCAGCTGACCCGCGATCACGTCATGCCGGTCTCCAAGGGTGGCCGCGACAGCTGGGAGAACGTGGTCACCGCCTGCTTCCAGTGCAACTCGCGCAAGGCCAACCGGACGCCACAGCAGGCGCATATGCCGTTGCTGGCCGTGCCTTATCGCCCCAGCTGGATCGAGCACCTGATCCTGTCCAACCGCAACATCCTGTCCGACCAGATGGCGTTCCTGCGCGCGCAGTTGCCCAAGCGCTCGAAACTGTCGCTGTAGGCCGCTACCCGCTGGCTCGACACGACGCTCCGGCTGGATCGCCGGGACAGGCGGCGGGATCGTCCGACCGATGTGTGGCGGCGCGTGCACCGGCGGGCGCGTCGACTCGATGCAGCACACAGCGCCTCCACGCAATGCGCAGCCCCGACGCTTCCTCGAGCATTCACGGCGACCCGGCCAGCCTGCCCATCGCACGGCCACGCAGCCTCGCTGGCCAGTGCCCCAGTCCCTTCGACCCGGGTGCGGCGGATTGCCGCACCTGCGCCAAGGACGCGACGCACGCGCCTGCACTGCCCACCGTGCCCAGCCGTCACTTCCCGCTGACAGCTGAACCGGTTTGCTTGCCGGGCCTTCGCATGGGGAGGACAATACGGCTTCAGAACATTGACACGATGATGATCGACTCCACCCGCTATCCGCGCCTGTCCCGCATCCAGACCCCCGACGATCTGCGCACTTTCGACGAGGCCGATCTCACCGCGATCGCCGAGGAGCTGCGCGCCTACCTCATCGAATCGGTGGGCAAGAGCGGCGGGCATTTTGCGGCCGGCCTGGGCGTGATCGAACTCACCGTCGCCCTGCACTACCTGTATCAGACCCCGGTCGATCAGCTGGTGTGGGACGTGGGCCACCAGACCTATCCGCACAAGATCCTCACCGGCCGCCGCGACCAGATCCACACGGTCAAGCAAAAGGACGGCGTGGCGCCGTTCCCCAAGCGCGAAGAGAGCATCTACGACACCTTCGGCGTCGGGCATTCCTCGACCTCGATCTCGGCTGCGCTGGGCATGGCGATCGCCGCGCAGCGCAGTGGCGACGAGCGCAAGGTGGTGGCGGTGATCGGCGACGGCGCGATGACCGCCGGCATGGTCTACGAGGCACTCAACCACGCCGGCGGCATGGACCCGGAGCCGAACCTGCTGGTGATCCTCAACGACAACCGCATGTCGATCTCCGAAGCGGTCGGCGGGCTGACCAAGGTGCTGGGGCGTGCCAGCGGCAGCCGCACCCTCAACGCCATCCGCGAGGGCGGCAAGAAGATCCTCGGCGACAAGAAGAACAACCCCACCGCGCGCTTCGTGCGGCGCTGGGAAGAACACTGGAAAGGCATGTTCGTGCCGTCCACGCTGTTCGAGGAAATGGGCTTTCACTACACCGGCCCGATCGACGGCCATGACCTGCCCGGCCTGGTCGGCGCGCTGAAGACGCTCAAGACCCTCAAGGGCCCGCAGCTGCTGCACGTCATCACCACCAAGGGCAAGGGCTACGAACTGGCCGAAGGCGACCAGATCGGCTACCACGCCGTCGGCCCGTTCGACCCGAGCAAGGGCCTGGTCGCCAAGACCGGCGCCAAGAAGCCGACCTATACCGATGTCTTCAGCGACTGGGTCTGCGACATGGCCGCGGCCGAACCCAGGCTGCTGGTGATCACCCCGGCGATGCGCGAAGGCTCGGGCCTGGTGCGTTTCAGCAAGGAATATCCGCAGCGCTATTTCGACGTGGCGATCGCCGAGCAGCATGCGGTGACGCTGGCCGCCGGCATGGCCACGCAAGGCGCCAAACCGGTGGTGGCGATCTACTCCACCTTCCTGCAGCGCGGCTACGACCAGCTGGTGCACGACGTGGCAGTACAGAAGCTCGACGTGCTGTTTGCGATCGACCGCGGCGGTGTGGTCGGCCCGGATGGCGCCACCCACGCCGGCAACCTGGATCTGAGCTTCCTGCGCTGCGTCCCGCACATGGTGGTGATGGCGCCGGCCGACGAGGCCGAATGCCGTCAGATGCTGACCACCGGCGTGCATTACGAAGGCCCGGCGGCCGTGCGCTACCCGCGCGGCACCGGCCCGGGCGTGGCCCTGGACGCCTCGCTGACCACCCTGCCGATCGGCAAGGCGCAGCTGCGTCACAGTGGCACACGCATCGCCCTGCTGGGCTTTGGCGCAAGCGTGGATGCGGCCGAAGCGGTCGGCCGCGAGCTTGGCCTGACCGTGGTCAACATGCGCTTCGTCAAACCGCTCGACAAGGCCATGCTGCTGGAGCTGGCCAACAGCCACGAAGGCTTCGTCACCATCGAAGACAATGTCGTTGCCGGCGGCGCCGGCTCGGGCGTGGCAGAACTGCTCAACGCTGAGGCGGTCACCCTGCCGATGCTGCACCTGGGCCTGCCGGACAGCTTCCAGCACCACGCCAGCCGCGAATACCTGCTGGCCGAAGCCGGCATCGACCAGGCCGGTATCCGCGCCGCCGTGCTCAAGCGCTGGCCGCAGTTGATGGCGGGCAAGGCGCCCTCGCGGAATGCGGCTGCAGGCTGAGGCCTGCGCTGGTTGCACGCAGCGGTAGTTGCGGCAGGCGGTTGGAAAATCGCCTGCCGGTCCCGGCAATGCCGTGCGCCACGTGTTGACGCTGATGGATTGCCGCCGGGCGTAAGCGATCCGCCCGATGAGGCCTCAGATCTGCGGCACTGCACCGGTGCGTGCAAACGCATCCACCAGCCGCACGATGCGCGCCTGCGCCTCGATGTCGCGCAGTTCTGCCTGCAATCTACCCACGCCCGCTGGCACCCCGGTGGCAGCAAGCGCCTGGCGCAATAACGCAGGCAGGTCATCCAGCTCGCGCAACCACCGCGACGCAGCTGCGCTGTGCAGGCGCGCGGCGTGGTCGAACTGGTCGTAATCCAGCGGATAGACGATCGACGGCAGCCCTGCGGCCAGGCAGGCATACAGGATGCCGGCACCGCCATGGTGGACGACCAAGTAGTAGCGATGCAGCTGCCGTGCGTAGTCCACGTACGGCAGGCGCTGGTAGTTGCCGTGCACCTGCGCTGGCGGCGCGGCGGTATCGCCATCGCTGAAGTGGAAGATCACCTGCGGGAACTGCACGGCCACCGCACGCAGCACCTGATCCATCCGCTGCTTGACCCACTGCAGGTGCGTGCCCAGCGTCACCAGCACATGCCGACGACCGGGGACGAACTGCGGCGGCGCAACCGCCGATGGCGGCGTGCACAGCTGCGGCCCGACGAAGCGCACTGCCGCAGGCCAGCGCCGGGCCAGCTCGAACGACGGCAGCCCCAGGGCCAGGATGCAGTGCGGCGAATACACCGCCTCGCTGCGGTCGTTGCGATAGATGGCCGGCAATCCGGCTGCACGCATCTGACCGCGGTAACACAGGTGCAGGCTCCGTTTGAATCCACGCGTCAGCCGCCGCGCCACGGCATGCCAGATCCGCTGCCGTGCCGTGGATGCGGGGAGCAGACCACCGAAATACGCCGGCGGCCCGTCGACGGTTTCGATCACGCATGGGGACGGCATGCTGGTCCACCAGGCGATGCCCATCGCCTGCGCCGCCAATCCCGCGCTGGGCAAGGTGAAATCGGCGATCACCAGGTCCGGCCTGCGGTCGCGCCAGCGCTGCCGTACCGCATCGCCCAGCCGCGCCATCAGGCCAAGCGCCTGGTGCAACTGGCGGCGCAACCGCAGGGGATTGTGGCCCACCGCATACGGCGGATTGGCGATCTCGCGCAGTTGCCGGTCGGCTTGCGCGTCCAGCACGCTGACGCCGCTCAGCCCGCAGGCATGGATGCGCGCCAGTGCCGCCGGCGTGCTGATGACGTGGACCTCGTGATGCGGCGCCAGCTGCAGGGCGATCGCCAGGATCGGATGCAGATGGCCGCTATACGGGGGTGCGATCAGATCAATGCGCATGGTCCCTCCCCTGCACTGCCTGCTCGATCTGCGCGATAAAGGCCTGGCACTCGGCCAGCACCGCTGCATCGCGCAGATAGTGCAGATGCCCGCATGCCGGCCTCAGATCTGGCGCAGCGCCGAACAGCAGGCGCGAGATCCAGTCGCCACGGCCCTGGACGATGCGCAACTGTCCGAACGTCGCAGGCGCAGTGCACACCGGGCCATAGGCAAACACGGCAAGACGGGCGCGCAGCGCCTGCGGCAGCTGCAACGCGGTCAGCAGCTGCAGGCCACAACTGCCGGCCAACAGCACCGTTCTCGGTGCCTGCTCCAGCAACGCCACCACGCGCATGCGATCCGCATCCGCGACGCGTGCGCCGCGTGCGGCCAGATACTGGCGCGCGTTGCACACGCTGGCGCGCCACAGCGGTGTGCGCCGGTGCGGTGGGCCAGCGGAGTGATACGGATAATTGCAGTCGATCAGCCGCCGGCCCGCGCCTTGCAGCTGGTGCAGAAACTGCTGTTGTTCCCCGCTCAACGCACAGCGCTCCGGATCGCTTTGCCCGGTGAGGAAGGCGACCTGCACGCTGGCGCCGTCAGTCCGCACGGAAACGTCCATCCGGCAACACGCGGTAACGCCGGGTACGCCAGCGGATCGTGCGCACCAGCACAGCATGCAGCAGATGCAGCGGCTGCAGCCACTCCGCGACGACCGACAGCAACGGACGGTGGCGCACCGCACCGGTCACCCGCCATTGCACCAGGCACAGCAGCAGCGCACGCAGCAGCACGGTGCACAGCACGCCGGCCACTGCCGGCCAGGTCGCCTGCACGCAGGCACACACCAGCAAGGCCAGCAGCAACACCGGCGGCAGCCCCTGCAGCAGGCCGATGGCCAGGCCCACGCCCACTGTCTGCCGACGCAGCAGGATCGACGCGAACAACATCCAGCGATGCATCTGGCGTGCGTAGCTGGCCAGATCCGGGATCGCAGTGCGCATCGCCACCGGCGCGACGGATTGGTGCAGCCGCCCGCCGCGCTCACGTACCAACGTGGCGACGGCCAGATCGTCGGTGAGCTGCTCGAGCAACGCGGCAAACCCGCCCCAGGCGCGCAGTTGCTCGGTCCGCGCGGCATAGCACATGCCGTTGATGGTCAGCGGCGCGGCGAACGGCAGCCAGCCCAGATAGGTCAGCGTCGCATTGTTGTTGACGAACTGCGACAACAGCCGGCCTGCCAGCGTGCTGCCGTCCTGGTAGTACGGCAGTGCGGTGACCACATCGGCGTCGGCCAGATCCTGCAGCAAACGTGCGAGCGCGCCGGCGCCCAGTTGTGCATCGTCGTCGAGGATCAGGCTGATCGGCGCCTGCACATGCGCCAGCGCGTGGTCGAGCTTCCAGGCCTTGGGATTGATCCCGGCTGGCGCGGCCGGCACCTGCATGCGCGCGATGCGTACATGCGGATGCAGCGCCACCAAGGTCTCCGCAACGGCATTTCCCGGGCCATCGTCTGCATCCAGCAACCAGAAAAACTGCGCATCCGGCAGCGCTTGCAGGTTGGCGGCTAGCACCTGCTGCAAGTGTGCGTCGCCGCCCAGCACCGGCTGCAGGATCGCCACCTCGGCCTGGGGTGCGATGGCGGCGCCCCCCGATGGCAGCGCGCGTGCCCCACGCATCACCCACAGCACCGCAGCCGTCTTGACCATCAGCACCGCCAGATAGGTGGCTGCCACTAACGGAACGACTACGCCCACTGCGCCGCCTGCCAACGCACGAATGCCTCGATGCCCTGTTCCAGACTGACGCTGGGAGGACCGAGGTCGGCGAGCGTGCGTCGTGGATCGAAGGTCTTGGAATAGGCGAACGCGCCCACGCCAAAGCGGGTGATCGGCGGTTCGCCGCGCAGGCGCAGCACGCGATATGCCGCCTCCACCACGCTGGCCATGCGCAGCGCAGTGGCGATGCGCACCTCGCGTCGCGGCAGCGGCAGCTGCAGGCGCGTGAGCAGGTCCAGCAACAGCTGCTGCAGATCCACCGGCTGCGCGTTGGTGAGGTTGTAGGCCGGCTGCAACTGCGGCGCCGTCGCCGCGCGATAGAGGTAATCGCACAGCGTATCGATGTAGATCAGGTCGCCGATCACCGGCTGCGTCTGGCCGACGAAGCGTGGCAGCGCCCCCTTGCGCGCAGCGGCGATCACGCGCGGGAACAGCACCGTGTCCCCTGGCCCGAACACCGCACGCGGGCGCAGCACGCAGGTGTCGCCCGGATAGTGCTCCAGCAGCATTTCGCCAAGGTACTTGGTCTGCGCGTAGGTGTTGACGAACGCCGGCCCGATCGGGCTGTCCTCGCTCAGGTCGTATTGATGCGCCTCGCGATAGAACACCGAACTGGACGACACATACAGCAGACGCGGGCAGCCGTGACGCTTGCAGAAGTCGATGACGTTGGCGGTGGCCTGGACGTTGTGCCGCTGGAACTGCGCACGCGTGCCCCACGGCGAGGCCAAGGCCGCGGCGTGGATCACCACATCCGGCTGCCACTGCAGCGCGAACGGCTGGCTCAGGTCGATGCGATGGTAGTTGGGCAGATCACTGGCACGACGACCGATGCCGTGGATCTCCACACCCGGCTGCCCCTGAAAACGTCGCAGGAAGGAACCACCGACGAAGCCGGATGCGCCGGTCACGAGAATACGCAGGCTCATCGCCACTCCGGTTGATAACGGTCAAGACTGGGTTGGCAATGCGAAGGCAGGATGGCCAACTCGGGATGGGCAAGCGACAGCGCATGCAATTGCTGCACGGTGCGCCGGAACGCGTGCCAATCGTGCATCAACAAACGCGTGGGCCAGGCAGGCCACTGCAGCGTCGCCCAGGTTGCCGACGACCACACCGCATCGGCGCACAGCAACACCTCGCGGTCGTGCTGGTCGCGCAACCACAGGCCCATCTGCCCGGGCACGTGCCCGGGCAAGGGCACCGCGAGCACGCTGCCGTCGTCGAACAGGTCGTAGGCCGCGCCCAGGCCCTGCCAGGCGCCGGTCAGCGCGCGCACCGGTGCCTGCTCGGCAAACTGCAGGCGCCGATCGAAATCTTCGGGGAGCAGCTGCGGCAACAAGGCACGCCGCAGGCCGCCGACGCGTGAGCAGGCACGCAGCTGCTGATAGTCGGCACGCAGGCAGATGAAACGGGCGTTCGGCAGATCGCGCAGGCCGCCGACATGGTCGGCATGGAAGTGCGAGATCAGGCACCAGGCGATCTCCTCCAGCTGCACGCCGCGGCGTGCCAGTTGAGCGCCCAGCGTTTCGTGCGCGGGCAGGCGCACCGGCGTGGTCCAGCGATACAGACGCTCGGGCCAGGGATCGGTTGCGCGGAAGAAATGCGCGGCATACCCGGTGTCGTACAACAGCGCGCCGCGCTGCGGATGCCGGATCAGCACGCTCAACGCGGGGAATTCCACCGCATGCCAGTGGCCGTCCGCACGCACCATGCGCTCGCAGTGGCGGCAATGGCCGATACGCAGCAACTCGAGCGACACGCGCGGCGGCATCAGGGCGCGACCTGGTCGGAGCATGCGCACACGCCCTAGTACCGCAACACCATGCCGCCGATCGCCAGCCCGGCACCGGTGCCGAGCAGCGCGAACAGATCGCCGCGCTGCAGGCGTTGCTCGACCCGGGCGTGATGCAAGGCATGCGGCAGCGATGCGGCGACCTGGTTGCCGGTGTCCTGCAGGATGCGAACCACCTGATCGGGGCGCAGCCCCAGCGCCTGTACCACATGCTCCAGGCCGCCGCCGGAGGCCTGGTGCGGCACCAGGCAGCGCAACGCTGCCGTGGTGGTGCCGGCCTCGCGCAGCAGTTGTTCCCAGAATGCAGGCAGCTGGCGTGCAGCGAACCGGTAGGCGCCACGCCCATCCATGCTGAAGCTACGCAAGGCATCGGGCGCCTGCTCTTCACCACGCGGATAGCGCGTGCCGCCGCCGCGGATGCGGCACAGCTCCGCGCCATCGCCGTAGCTGGCCAGGCGGCTGGACAGCAGTGCCGAGCCATCATCGGCGGCGCTGCGCGTCACGACCACCGCAGCCGCCCCATCGCCGAACAAGCCGGCCGTGGCCGGCGTCGACGCATCCAGCCCACCCGATGCCACCTCGCTGGAGACGATCAACACGCGCCGGTAGCGCCCGAGCGCCAACGCATTGGCGGCCATGTCCAGCGCCACCAGAAAGCTCAGGCAGGTCGCGTTGACGTCGAAGGCAGGAATGCCCGAATCGCCCAGCCCGAGCGCGCGCTGGATCAACACCGCCTGGCAGGGAATCGGCTGCTCCATGACGCTGCAGGCCGAGATCAGGCAATCGATCTGATCGGCGTCGATGCCCGCGCTTGCCAGCGCCTGGGCCGCCGCCGCCGCACCCATCGACGAGGCCGTCTCGCCCTCGCCCACGTAATGGCGCGTGGCCACCCCCGAGCGTGCGAAGGTGGTGCCCGCCGGCAGCTGCCAGCGTTGATCCAGCTGTTGCGAGGTCACCTCCGTCGCGGGGACATGGCGCCCGGTGCCCAGGATGCGCAGCGGCAATGCGTTCAACACAGAGGTCTCGTTGGACAAGGCGCGCAGCATACCGTGGCGGGCGTGGGCCGAGCCGATCGGTCGCCGGATCGCGCAGTGCGCAGCGCCTGCCGGCGAGGACGGCGAGCGCTCAGCCGCTCACCACCTCGTTCCAGCCGACGATCGCCACGCATGCGTGCCCCCGTTTCAGGGCGCTTCCACCGCGTACCCCAGCGCCTGCAAGCGCGCCAGATAGCCATCGGCCGCGGTCAGCCGGCTGATCGGCAGCACCGCGAAGGTGCTGCGATTGCGTTGCAGCGCGGTGGTGGCGATGCCCAGCCAGTGCTCGCGCATGCGCCGTTCCAGATCGTCGATCCCGCGCTTCCTGGCGGCGCCGGAACTGGCCATGGCACTCATGCAGGCCGCTTGCGGATCTTCGCGTGGCAACTGGCGCAGTGCCTCGATATCGCCCACCGACCAGGCGTTGGCGCGCTCGACCATCGTGGGCAGGTCGCGCTCGACAGTGACCAGGATGCTGCGAAAGCACGCGGTGTCGTCCATGCCGCCGGCGCGGAACTCCTTGATGGCCTGGCGTGGGTCGGCGATCTTATAATCCAGCGCGGTGGGGGTCGGCTTGATCCCGGCGCGCTTGGCGGCACGCTCCACCACCGACCAGATCACCGGCGAGCGCGCCAGGCCGGAACGCTTGATCGCTGCCTGATACAACTCCCCGGCGGCAAGCATCGGGCGCTTGCGCTCCACCCCGCGATCGCTGCCGAGATAACGCGCCTTGGCAACCGACCAGCGTGCATACAGCTCGGCCGGCAGCAGCTCGCGCAGCTCGCGGCCGTCTTCGTTCTTCATCGCCTTCATCGCCGAGGGCAGCAGGGTCAGTTTGCCGAAGAATCCCATGTCCGCATCGATCTGGACGGTCGGTGCCATCAGCACCTGCTGCGACTGGGCGATGATCGTTTCCACCTCGGTGGACTGCCACTGCAGCCGCTTCGGCAGCGGCGACACGGTGCCCAGGATCCACAGCACATGATCGCCCTTGCTGACCTTCCACAAGCCCGGGCCTGGCTGCACGCCGCGCACCACCATCGCCTCCAGCTCGACCACGGCCGGCGGTGAAGGCGCGGCCAACTGCGGCGTCGCGCCAGCGCTGGCCGCCGCCAGCAACGACACCAGCATCGCTCCCACGCCGCATACCGCCCGCTGGCCTCGCATCACGTCTCGCCCCCTGTGTGAGACGCGGACACTACGCCAAGCCGGCCCTGGCCGCGTTAGGGAAACGTTCGACACCGCCGTCGTCGCTGGCTCAGCGTGGCTCCAGGCTGGCCAGGTGCGCAGCCAGCGGCGAGGCGCCGTCGAGCAGTGCGAAGCCCTCCCAGACGAACCCCGGCGAGACCGTGCAGCCCACCAGGGTGAAATCACCCAGCGACCGCGCCGCCTGCCAGCACCCCGCCGGCACCACGTGCATCGGCTCGCCGCGCCCGGCGGCATCCAGGATCAGGCGTTGCAGCTGTCCACTGGCCTCGTCGTAGATCAACAGCTCCAGCGCATCGCCCTGCTGCCAATGCCAGCTTTCTTCCGCATCCACGCGATGCCAGGCGCTGGATTCACCGGCAGCAAGCAGGAAGCGGATGGCAGTCAGCGCCGGGCGCGGCTGGCCGCCATCGGTCACCTGGCGCGCGGACGCATACACCCGACGGAAATGCCCGCCCTCCGGATGCGGGGCGAGTTCGAGCGAACGGATCAGGGTGGCGGCGGTCGGATGCATGCGTACATGCTAAGCCAGCCAACGCCGCGCGTGCATCACGGCAGATGCTTGCCCGCACGCAGGCAGGTGCGGAAGAACACCAGCAGGTCCCAGCTGTAGCGCTTGAGCAGACGACGCGGCTCGTTGAGCAGCCGGTACATCCACTCCATATGCAGGCGCCGCACCCAATCCGGCGCACGTTTGGCGGTGCCGGACAGGAAATCCAGCAACGCACCGACCCCGAAGACCAGCGGCACGTTCAAGGCCTGGCCATGATCCAGGATCCAGCGCTCCTGCAGCGGGTTGCCGAAGGCCACCAACAGCACATCGGCGCCCGAACGATTGATGCGCTCGGCCAGGCCCTCGCCGGCGGCGGCAAATTCGCCGTAGCCGTCGCACATGCCCACCACCTGCTGGCCCAGGGTGCCGGTCAAGGTGGCGGCAGCGGTCTTGCCCACGCCCGGGCGACCGCCGAGCAGGAAGAACTTGAGCGGCTGCGCCGCTTCCCGGCACAGATACGGAATCAGGTCGGTGCCATTGAGGTTGCCGGCAAAGCGGCGGCCATGGATCAGGCGGGCCGCCAGATCCATGCCGATGCCGTCATTGACGATGCGCACGCTGGGCTCGCGCATGCGCAGCCGCAGTGCCTGGCACTGCACGATGAAATTGGTGTTGGCAAAAAACACCCGGCGTGGTTGCCGGGCGGCCAATGCGTGAAACAACTCCAGTGCAAACGCTTCCTGCGTGGTGGAGAGCACCGGAAACCCGCCAAGCGGAATCACCACGCCTTGCGTGGCGGCGCTGGCGGTTGCTGTCGTCTCCGTATCCACGTGCCGGCCCTGCATCATCGAATCACCAAAGGTCGTAAGGAAACGCGGCCAGCAGCCCGGCCTGCAGTTTTTCCAGGTCGAAGTCGCCGTTGCCACCGAGCTGCAGGCATTCTTCCACGCTGTTGCCGGAGTGCCACTGCATGCGTCCGGTGCCGTTGTAGTAGTCGTCGTACTTGAAACGATCCTCGCCGTTGCCCCAGTCCAGGTACACCGCGGGAATCCCGTAGGCCTCGGCAAGAATCAACCCGTGCAGCGAACTGCTGATCACCAGCTCGGCACCCAGCAGCGCACTCATGAACGTCGCCGGCTTGACGTTGGGAAACACCAGATGATCGGCGTACGCGCTGTACTTCTCGACCGGCTCGTTGAAATGCGGAACGATGGCGAAGGGGCGCTTGTTCGCCGTTCCCAGCGCATCGGCGGGGAAGAACATCGGCGTCAGCAGACCGGGATCGCCATACACCTCCGGTACCGCGATCCCGCGATCGAGCAGGAACTGCCGCGTCTTCGGCCCACGCACTGCACGCACATCCAGCGTGCTGAAGGTATTGCGCTCGGCGGGAATCTTGCCGTTGATGCCGCTGCCCCAGACGGTGTCGCCGTCCTTGGCAAAATGCAGCACCGAACCGATGGCGATCAGTTTCTTGCTGAGATCGCGCTTCTCGATAAGCGTCTTGTCCTGCAGGGAGAGCACACAGGACACAATCACCTTGGACAGATGATCGCCCATGTTGACGCCGGCGTTCTTCGGCTGCCACCAGAACAAGGCACGGCGTTCCGCATGTTCGATCCATTTCTGCAGCAAAGCATTGGCCATAACGAGCAGTCTCCTTCTAAAGTTGGGTGCGCCGCATCAGTGCGAGAGCGCGGCCTCGGAAGAAGCACGCACAGCTGCGCCATCTGGCTGCGGGTACAAACGGGTTTCCGGGTACGCACCGGGATTGAGTACGCGGTCGGTGGTGTCGGACCAATTCAGGCATTGGCGGTAACGCACGCGCGGTGCTTCCAGCGCGAGACTGATGGCCGCAATGACCGACTCAGCATTGCCGGGAGTGTAGCCGAAACGCGATTGATACGGCCCTACGACGGCATTCGGACACACCGCAGGCAGGCCGAAGAAATCGTATTGCAACAGCTTCATCGAACTATCGGCCAGATACACCGGCACCTGCTCGGACGCGTAAGGTGCGATCCCGAAACGGGCGTGCTTGATGTAGCCGATGGTCTCGGCGTGCTTCATCTCGCCATAGACCACCACGTTGTCGCCGTAACCGGGGTGCCGGCCCATGCCCGAGCCGATCACATGGAAGGTGACCTGCGGGAACGCCTTGCTGGCCACCACGAAGAACTCCGGATCGAACAACATCGAGCCCACCGCGACTGCATGGATGCCCTCGCCATACGGCGACGGGTCGCCCAGCTGATCCAGGTTGTGGTCCACCCCGTGACCGACGTGGTACACGTTGTCGCGGCTTGCCACTTCCTCCGCCATTGCCGGCGACACCAGTGCGATCACATCCAGCGTCGGTGCAACCCGGTCGAACTCGCGTTCGATATAGGACGCGACGTTGATCGTGCTCAGGCCATCGGAGGCGCGATAGACCAGCTTGGCTGCCGGATTGACGCGCTTGGCCAGCTCGATGAAGGCCACCGCGATACCGCTTTCGAACACGATCACATCCGCCTCGCGCATCCAGTCCAGCAACTGGCGCGGCGGGTGCGCGGCATACCACCGGAACATCGCATCTTCGACAGCGCGCAGCCAGGCGCGGCGCGTGTTGAACGGATGCACCGTCGTGCGCCACAGATAGCATTCCACGCCCTTGTGCGAGACCACGGTGTTTGCGGTGTCGTCCAGCGGCAGCCGCATATCGCCCTTCATACGCGACAGCCGGCTATAGCGCAGCGAGAAAAACCGCGTGGTGCCGCGTAGCGCGAGCTGATCGGTGATGAAATGGATATTGGCGCGCCGTGGCGTGCGGTAATCGTGGGCGGACAAGACCAGATAGCAAGGCCGGCGAATGCCGGAAGCGGCGGCGGGTGTATCGCTCATGGGCCGTGTCCTATAAATGAGTGGGGGAAAGCATGCACGAACGCAGGCGAAGGCAACGTCGATCTCATTGGCGTGCCTTGGCCTGCTTCAGCAACTTGCGGATATTGAGGATGGCAACCACGTCGCGACGGAATGCCGGCCAGATCGCCAACGCCAGCAGGCAGACCGCCGCCATCGTGGCCGCACCGACGGCCAGTTGCTGCCATAGCGGGCCACCGACGGTGATGGAGGCGTAATACGCGCATCCCCCCGCCACGCCATACGCAGTCATCGCGCGCACCGCATTGGTGAACAGCGCGCCCACCGGCGCGTCGGAGATCTTGCCGACCCAGACCAGCGACAACGGCCAGGTCACCAGCAGACCGAACGAATAGCCGATTGCCACGCCCATCGCGCCCCAGCGCGAGCCGACGAAGATGCAGCCGATCAGCACGATGCGGCTCGCCAGCGAGAACAGCAACTGCGCGCGCATCAGGCCCCTGGCAAGGAACACCCAGTAGGTTGCATAGGACGCCGTCTGGAAGATACCGCCCAGCGTCAGCACCTGAAACAGGGGCACGGCCTCGCGCCACTGCTCGCCGAGCACCAGCACGATCAGCGGCATGGCCAGCGCACAGGCGAAGGCGAACAGCGCCACGATCAGATGCACCATCACCGTCTGCCCGCGCAGCAGGAAGGCGCTGAAGCGTTCGCGGTCGTCCTGCAGCTGCGACAGCACCGGCAACGCCACGCTGGTGGCAGGCGCGTTGATCTGGTTCAGCGGCATCATCAGCAACTGGAACGCGCGGTTGTACAGGCCCAGTGCGTCCGGGCCGGTACGCCAACCGATGATGACCTGGCCGACGTTGCGGCTGGCATAGCCCAGCAGCTGCGCGGCCATCAGGTTCCAGCCGAAGCTCATGAAGTCACGCATCGGCGCCGAGCGCTGATAGCCGCCCGGCAACCAGCGCGCGCAGCTGGCGGCGATGACCAGATTGACCACCGCCTGCACCACCTGCTGCACCACCAGCGCCCAGTATCCCCACCCCAGCAAGGCAGCAGCGACGGCCGCACCCAGGCCCAGCACCTGCGACCCCACATCGCTGAGCGCAACCTGGCCAAACCGCAATCCGCGGCTCAAATGCGCGCGGTACTGCGTGGTCATGCCATTGATCAGGAAGGTCACTGCCAGCGCCTGGGAAATCGTCACCAGCGCCGGTTCTTTGTAGAAGTTGGCAATCACATGGGCGGAGGCGTACACCACCACCGACAGCGACAAGCCAATGCCGCTGTTGATCCAGAACAGGTTGTCGCGTTGCTCGCGGCTGACATGCTTGGCCTGCACGGCAGCGGCAGACAGGCCGAAATCGCGCAGGATCTCGGCCGCACCGACAATGGCGGTGACCATCGCCATCAGGCCGTAGTCGTAAGGCGTCAGCAGACGCGCCAGCAGGATGATGCCGCCGAACTGCACGACCATCTTGGCCGACTGGCCGATCATGGTCACCGCTGCGCCACCGGCAGCGCGCGAACCGAGGCTGCGCTGTGGCGGCGGCGTGGGGGGATTCATCGTCGGGATCTCTGCGGTCACAGCGCGGCGTCTCCATCCTTGCCGAGCGCTTCCAGGTAGGTGCGGTAGTGCAGCTGCCCGATCCGTGGCCAGTCGCGTTGCGATAGATCCGGCGCCGCACCGCGCGGCGCGGCGCGTACCTTGTCCAGCATGCCGGTCAGCAATGCCGCATCAAATTCGCCCTCGTAAAGAAATACCCAGCCCGGACCGACTTCTTCGGCGATCGCCGCATTGGATTCGCTCCACGGCGCCAGCACCGGGCGTGCCAGCGACAGCGCCAGCAACAAGGTGCCGGAGTTGTGCATCTGCCGGTACGGCAGCACCACCAGCTCGGCCTCGCTGACCTCGCGTGCCAGCACCGGCTCTTCGACATAGGCCAGCAAGGCGCTGATGCGCGGATCCTGCGCGCAGGCCTCCTCCACCAGGCTGCGCATCTGCGGCGTGGCCGGGTTGCCGACGATACGCAGCTTCAGGCGCGGATCATCGACCTGACGCATCACCTCCAGCAGCGTCTCTACCCCCTTGTACGGGCGAATCAGGCCGAAGTGCAGCAGCCGCCCCGGCACCGGCGTGCCCTGCGGCATCTGTGCAAACCACTCGCGATAATGGCCGTGCAGGATGGTGTCGGTGAACGGCGGTCGCGGCGGCGTGGTTGCGTTGATGCGGATCCAGCGACGCGTCAGCCGATCGATCCAGCGCAACAGGCCGCGCTCGCGCCAGCCCCGATCCTCGTGCGGCGCCAGGTTGTGCAGGGTGCGCACTACCGGCGTGCCGGTCAGCTGCAGCTTGAGCAACAACAGCGCCGCACACATCTGCTTGGCCAGGGTGCCGACAGAACTGGGATGGCGCAGCAGGTATTCGGGCCAATGCAGATGCAGCACGTCGTAGCGCGACAACAGCGCATCGCGCATCGAAAAGAAGCGCGGCTGCACTGCATCGGGCAGCGACGCGTACAGCTGGGTCAGATACGGGTTGGTGCTGGCATTGGGCTTTTCGGTAGAGAACAGCACGGTGACCTGTGGCTGCGCGGCCGCCCGCGCAGTCGCTGCCGATGCAGGCGCGCTCATCGCACTGCCTCCTGCGGACGACGGGTGCCCAACGCGGTGTGGTATTCATCGACGTAGCGCCCGACCACATGCTTCCAGTCGTAGCGGCCCACGTAGGCCATGGACGCTGCGCGACGCGCGTCGAAATCCACGTCCGCCTGCAGCGCAAGCGCCTGCACCTGGTCTGCGGCCGCATCGATCCTGTCGCGGTTGACGATCACGCCCTGCCCCGATTCGCTGGCAAGGCGCACGAACGGCGGGATGTCGCTGAGGATGGGAATCAGGCCTGCACTCATCGCCTCGACCGCGGCGATGCCGAAGCCTTCGTGGCGCGACAGGCAGACGAAGAACTGCGCCTGCTGCATCAGGCTGCGCAGCTGCTCCTGCGAGGGCGACATGCTGAGCTGCACCTTGTCCTGCAGGCCCCGCTCGGCGATCGCCTTGCGCAGGTCGGCCTCGTTCAGATCGTATTCGCGCCCGGCGATGATCAACCGCCACTGCGGATCGCGCTGCAGCGCCGCCTGCAGCAGCTCCAGGGTTTCGATCAGGCCCTTGTTCACCGACCAGCGGCCGAAATACATCATGGTCCGCCCCGGCGTTGCTGCGCCCTGCCCTGCGTATTTCTCCACGTCCACGCCGTTTTCGATCACCCGCAGACGTGCCGGCGACACCACCTTGGCGAAGAGCTCGCCGTCATTCTCGCTGGTGGCGATCACCCGCGCATATGCCAGTGCCGAGGTGCGGGTGAGCGTCTGAAACCATAGTTGCTTCATCCGCGAGGCATATGCGGTATGGAAAAAGCCGCCGTGCGTGGACACCACCATCGGCTTGCCATGCAGCGGCTTGGTCAGTGCCAGATAGTCGTAGAAAAAATCGATGCCATGCAGGTGGACCAGGTCGGCCGAGCGGATCGCGCCCAGCACCGACGGCGCCAACGGATAACGCGAGGAGCCGCGATACCCGATGCGCCTGATCGGCAAGCCCTGATGCGTCTCCTGCGCCGCAAGCCGCGCACCCGGATCGGTAAACACCCGATCCAGGGTCACGATCTCCACCGTATCGGCGCTGGTGGCCTGATGCTGACGGGCCACATTGAGAACGACTTCTTCCATGCCTCCGATCGAAGGGTGGAATTGGCGGACGACATGCACCACTTTCATTACGCCAATCTCCTGTGCCAGCGACGCAGAGACATCTGCATGTTCGGCCAATCATTCTGGAAGCTCGTCATTTACGTTTCAATCCCAACATCCACGGCGCAATGCGCACCAGCACCGCGCGCATCGGCACGCTGGCAACGATAGCGAACGCACTCAGGCCCATTGCCCAGGCCGGGGTGCCGATCGTGCCAGGTGCGATCACGCCCGTTCGTGCCACCACACTGGTGAGCACCAGAAACACCAATGTGTGCGTGCACAGGATCAGCAGGGTATTGCCGCCGATCCACTGCAGCCACCGCCACTGCCGCACGAAGTAGGCCACACACAAGGTCATTGCAGTACCCAGCAGGCTGACCAGCAGGAACACCGCAGCGGAATGCCCGAACTGCAGATTGTTCACGTCCACCTGCCCGTTCCATCCGGCCAGCCACCACCACGCTGCCGCCAGCACCGGCAGGGCCAATGCCCAGACCGCGGCCCCGAGCGCGCGCAGTGCATCGGCATGGCGCGACAGCCATCCGCCCACGGCGATGAAGAACAGCGCAACGGGCACTACATCCAGCGCGAACGGGAGCCGCAGATGCAATGACGGAAACCAGCCCGCCCATGCCAATGCGAGCAGCAGACTGGTCGCAGCCAGGGCGGCCGTCGTCAGGCGCGTGCGCAAGGCGATGTAGGCCAGCGTAGTGACGAACAAGGCCGGCAGGAACCACAACGCCGGCAGCACGTACAGGCGCGTGCCGTTGGCCCAGAACAGACCGATGAACGGATCCCACCACGGCAGCACATGCGATGGATGCGGCGCGCGGCTGGTCACTCCCATCAGCAACCAGCAGGCGTAGGCCACCAGGAAAAACGCAAGGTAGGGAACCAGCAACGTGCGCGCCAATTTCCTGATCGTCGCCACCGTCATCGCGCGATGGCCGAAGCGCTCGCCGACCCAGCCGGACAGCACGAAAAACAGCGGGACATGAAAACTGTAGGCAAACAGTTTGTAGGCGGCCGGCATGCCGTTGGCATGCCCCAATACCACCAGCACGATGGCCAGTGCCTTCGCTGCATCGATCTGCCAATCGCGGGTCAATGCAGGCGCTGGCGCAGCCTTGGCCGCCAGGTCGCCGTGCCCGGCCGGGCTGGAATACGGTGCGGTGGTCATGCCGCAGCGCCAGTCATGCCGCCACCGGGCGGGCACCCAGGGTCCACGGCGCAAAACGCATCAGCACCCAACGCAGCGGCACGCTCGCAAGCAACGCAAACACCGTCACGAACACTGCCCAGCCCAGCCCGGGGCGCGAGGCACCGAATCCGCCGGCCAACGCTGCAACACCGGAAAGCACGAAGAACACCAGCATGTGAGTGCACAGGATCAGCAAGGTATTGCGGCCGATCCACTGTATCCAGGCCCAGCCCTGCACCAGCCGTGCCGCGCAGATCACCATCAATGAACCGAGCACCGCACCGAGCATGAACCCGGCGTGATTGCGGCCGAATTCCAGCATGTTGACGTCGATCCGGCCATTGCGATCGGCCAGCCAGGCCACCGGCAAGGCCAGCAGCAGCGTCACCAGCGCACTCACCGGCAAGGAAGTCGGCAGACGTGCGGAAATGTGGACCAGCAAGGCACCCAGCGCGTAGAAGCACAGCGACACCGGTAGTACGTCCAGGCCGAAAAAAAGTCGCAGCTGCTGGCCCGGAAACCAGCCCATCCAGCACCAGGCCAGGGGCAGCGACGCCACCGCGATCAGCACCGGCGGCATCCAGCGGCGCAGCACGAAATAGCTGAGCACCGTCACCAGCATCACCGGCAGGAACCACAGCGGAGGCTGCACGTACAGATCGGGGCCAATACCGGTGAACATCGCCACGATCGGCTCCCACCACGGATGACTGCCCCACCGCGCCGCCTTCTCGCCGATATTGCGCGTCAGCAACCAGTAGGCGTAACCGAGCAGATAGAACGTCACATACGGCAGCAGCAGGCCGCGCGCCTGCTTGCTGATCGTCTGCGCCAACCCGGTGGTCCGCGACGCATAGCCGGACGCCAGCCAGCCGGACACCATGAAGAACAGCGGCACATGAAAGCTGTAGGCAAACAGCGTCATCGCATGCGGCACGCCCTTGGCGTGGCAGAACACCACCAGCAGAATCGCCAGGGCCTTGGTGGCATCAATGCGCGGGTCGCGGCTGCGCCCGCCGTTGGCAACGTGCAAGCCGGCCACCGGTGCAACCGGCTGCGGTGCGTGCGTTGCCGCCACACTCATCGTGCGCCTCCCGCGGGCAGTGGCAATCGTGCCTCATCGTCGGACGGATCCTGGCTGGTCTGCTGCGCAATGCTTGCAGCAGACCAGGTCGGCCGCATGTGCCACAGGCAGCCGCACACGAACCACCACAATGCCGAGGTCTTGATCGAGAAGTAACCGTTGGACACCAGCAAGCTCAGCGCGAACGCAAAGATTGCCAGGTTCTTGAACAGCTGCCCTTCCTTGCTCGGCATCAACAACAGGAACGAATACGACAGCAGGAACGCAAGCACGCCGACGATCGACTGGGATGCGATGAAGTAGGCGATGCCGCTGTCGAAGTAGCGGTACGCCTGCGCAAAATCCAGGCCCATCCATGAGTTGAAGGACAGGTTATTCATCGAATTGACGGTGAAGAAGACCCGGCCCATCGTGTTGTCCTGATAGGCAGTGATCCCGGTGATCCACACCAGCAACCATGCGGTCATGATCACGACCAGGAAAATCAGGAAGGCCAGGCGTTGATCCAGGCGTTTCAGCAGCGGCGACAGCAGCACCATCAGCACGCAGGTGCCCGCCGCAAGCCGCCCATCGGAGGCCACGATCATGAAGCCGATCAGGCCGACCGACAGGAGCAGCATCGCCGGCCGCATCCAGCGCCAGAACACCAGCACGATCGCGGTAAAGAAGCAGATGTAATTGCCCATGGTCACCGGCTCGATGAACATCGAGGAGGCGCGGGGAAGATTGGAACCGGGCAGGAAGTTGCGCTCGCCCGGTCGCGTGGCGCTGACGAACAGGTTGCTGTCTTCGTTCCAGAACCCCTCCGCGCTCATGCCGCGCGCGTTGACGAAGAAGCTCTTCGGGTTGACCAGATCGCCGTAGACACTGGGCGTGGCCAACTCGAACGCCGCGACCAACGACACGATGATGGTCATGCGCACGAACAGCTTGGGCACCGACCCGGTATAGGCCGAACCAAGCACCACGAACGCAAACACCACCAGCGCGTCGCGGAAGAACTTCGGATCGACCTGCCAGTTCACCAGGAAGCGCACGAACATCAAGGTGACGATCAGGCCCAGGCCGCTGATGATCAAGGCGATGCGCTTGCGGCTCATCGAGCCAAGGCCGAGCAGGAAGCACGCGGCATAGACCATGAACTCGACCGCGTAGGTGATCACCGGACGCACGGTGAACACATTCGCATTGATCAGCGCCAGCACCAGGTTGTAACCGACGCCGACCAGCAGCGTCAGTTCAATCAGCAGGTTGTGCCAGCGAACGCGGGCCTCGTCGCTCATTCGGATCAGCATGCAGACGCCTGCTTGAAAGGGGCGGCTGCAATGCAGCCGCCCGCGGCGCTCGGCGCGCCAGGTCGCACACTCCCCGCCATCATCAGTACGCGGTCTTCTGTCCGAGCACACGTACTGCGGTCAGCACGATGATGCGGATATCCAGCCACAGCGACCAGCGACGGATGTAGTCCAGATCGTACTGGATGCGCTTTTTCATCGTGCGCAGCTCCGGGGTTTCGCCACGGAATCCATTGACCTGCGCCCAACCGGTGATGCCCGGCTTGACGTAATGGCGCTGCATGTAGTGATTGATCAGCTTTTCGTAATGGGTGTTGTGTTGCGCCGCGTGCGGACGCGGACCCACGATCGACATGCTGCCACCGAGCACGTTGAAGATCTGCGGCAACTCGTCCAGGCTGCTCCGGCGCAGGAACGCCCCGAAACGGGTGATGCGGCTGTCGTTCTTGGTCGCCTGCTGGATGGTGGTGCCATGATCGTCATGCACACGCATCGAGCGGAACTTGAACATGTAGAACTCGCGACCGCCCAGGCCATGACGACGCTGGCGGAAGAATACCGGACCCGGCGAACTCATCTTCACACCGACCGCAATCGCTGCCATCAGCGGCCACAGGCCCATCAGCGCGATCACGGCCAGGATCTTGTCCTGCAGTGCCTTGGCGACCACGAAGTAGTTGTCGCGGTCCACACCACCCTGGCGCAGGTTGATCACCGGCACATTGCCGATCTGCTCGCCGGACTGGTTCAACAGGCCGAAGTCGAACAGATCCGGCACCAGCTTCACGTTGATCGGATACCGATCCAGGCGCTGCAGCAGCTGCTTGATGTGGTCACGCTCGCCCAGTGGCAGCGAGATCCACACCTGCTCGACCTGGTTGTCCTGCAGATACTCGATCAGCGCATCCGGATCGCCCAGGCACGGCAGCGACTGACGTTGCTCGGTCACCGCGATGTCGTACGGCGTGCGGAAATAGCCGACCAGGTTCATGCCGACCCAGGGATTGCGACTGAGGTAGTGATTGATCTTCATCACCGGATGGCGCAGCCCCACCACCACCACCCGCTGCACGTCCACACCCTGGGTGCGCAGGTGATTGAGGAAGCCGCGCAGCACCGTGCGGGCCGCCACCAGCGAGGCCAGGCCACCGACGAACCACAGGCCGATCCAGCCGCGCGACACCTGCTCGCCGACCTGCACGATCAGTGCGTGCACCGCAAACAGCGCGAACACGCCGCCGAACGCGCCGCCCAGCACCATCAGCTCGCTCAACAGCCCGCGACCGCGCCAGCTGCGATACAGCGGGAACAGCGCAAAGCAGATCACCGAATACAGCAGCGTGGTGGCAATGGCGACCCGGTACGGTGCCGCAGGCACCCAGGAACCGAAGACGATGCGATAGGCGATCAGCCCGGAAGCCACGACCATGGTGAGGTCGAAGACACGCAGGACCAGGTCGGCTGCAGCCGAATACTTGGACAACAATCGCGGCGAGGATGTCGTGTAAGTCGCGCTACTCAAGTCTGCCAAAAGCATGGGGATGTCCTCCAAACTCGATACGGTGCATGCGGGGGAACATACGAATCGCACGCGAGCTTTCAATCATCTCCGTCGAGCGATCACCGCGGTAATACCTACCGACCCCAGATCGCACGACAGCCCTTTGTTTCAACAGAGACAAACTTTCAAACGAAGGAGCCCGAAACATACGGGATCCAACCTTTTCCACGCTGAATCAGTTGTCACTTCAATTAACCCATCGTTGTGCAACACCACGATGTCAGTCCAACCGCGCCTGCGCTGGCGTGCCTCGCAGGAAGTAGCGCACCAGAGCCACAGCCACGCCCAGGAATACGCCAAAGATGAAGCCCAAGGCGAGGTTCAATTTGAGTTTCGGCGAAGTCTTAGACGTAGGCACGTCTGCGGTGTCGATGATGGTCACGTTGTTGGCGCCGACGTTGCTCGCCACACCGATCTCCTTGTAGCGCTGCAGGAGCGCATCGTAGAGCTGGCGGTTGGTATCGACGTCGCGCTTGAGCATGTTGTAGCGGATGCTGCGGCTCTGCAGGTCCAGCTCATCGTTCCGCAATCCGGCGATGCGCTGGTTGAGCAATTGCTCCTGGTGCACCGACGCGTCGTAGGTCGCCTTGAGCGACTGGCGGATATTGATGACCTCGCCATTGATCTGGCGGCGCGACTCTTCGATCTGCGCCTTCAGGCGCTGCATTTCCGGATAGTCCGGTTTGAAGGTCGACAGCTTCTGCTGATACTCGGTGTTCAGGCGGATCTGCTCGCCGCGCAGGCTCTGGATCAGCGGGTTGCTCAGCACCTGCGGCAGCGACATCGCATCGCCGCTGCTGACCTGACGCCAGGCTGCCTCGGCCTTGATGCGGGTATCCTGCGCCGATGCCAGCATCGCATTGAGGTCGCTCAGGTTCTGGGCAGGAAGTGATGGCTTGTCATCGCCCACCGACACGATCTGCTCGTCGGTGGAATAGGTGACCAGATTCTTTTCCGAGTCCTCCACCTTGTCGCGCAACTGCTCCAGACGCTCGGCCAGGAACTTGGTCGCGAACGAAGACGCCTTGATGCGGCGTTCCTGCGTGCTGACGATGAAGACCTTGGTGTAGGTGTTGGCGATCTTGGCCGCCAATACCGGGTCCGGCGAATCGTAATTGACGTAGACCAGGCGCGAATTGAGGATCGGCTCGACCACCAGCCCGGCCAGCAGCGTATCGGTCAGGCTGCGCTCGATGATGGCTTGGCGCGAGTCGACCGACTTGCCGGCTTCCGGATTCTTGGCAGCGGCCTTTTCCAGCGCCTCGTCGACCTGCTGCTTGAACGCCGGCTCCTGGTCGAGCCTGGCCTCGCGGATCACCGCACGGGCCAGCGAACGGCTCTGCAGCAGCTGGTACTGGGTCTGGTAGAAATCGCGATCCTGCGGCGACTCCACCGGCATCAGGTTGTCGACGTTCACCACGTTGAGCGAATCACGCTCGATCTGCAGCGTGCTGGTGGCGCGGTATTTTTCCGGCATCAGCAGGGTGACGCCAAAGGCCAGCGCCACGGCCGCGACGGTGATCAGGATGATCAACCAGCGCTGCGACACCAGCGCGCGCCAGTAGTCGAGCAAGCCAACGTCGGCCAGCTCAAGATGCCCATGACGATGAGACGGGGAGGAACGATTGTCTGAATTCATACTCATCGGTAAGCGCGCCACACCATCACAAGGGGGGTCAGTTCCAACATGGTGCGCAGCCAGACGCGTGCGTCCGAGCGGTACACCACAACGATGTCGCCGCCGTAGATCTCAGGGTCCGGGTTGGCCCCCTTCTCGATCTGGGTCAGATCGAATCTGGCGATCATCTTTTGCCCGTTGACGGTGCGGAACACGATGACGTTGCCGCGGCTGGCCACCGTGCTCACACCCTTGGCCTGCGCAATGGCCTGCTGCAGGGTCAGGTTGGCGCCGATCACCGGGTAGATCCCCGGCTCGTCGACCGCACCGGTCACCGTCACCCGGCGACCATTGGACTCCTGCACGAACACCGATACCTGCGGCTGCTGCAGGTATCCGGCGGCGTAGCGGTCTGCCACCAGCTTTTCGAGCTCGCCGACGCCCAGACCGGCCGCCTTGACGTCGCCGATCAGCGGCAGCGAGATGTGGCCGTTCTGATCGATGCGGACCTGCCGCTCCAGGTCATCGACCTGGAACACCTTGAACAACAACAGGTCGCCTGGGGCGAGTCGATACTCCGGTTGCACTGCCGACATTGCGAGCGGATCCGGAAGCGGCAGGGAGTCCGCCATCTTCGGACCGGTGCTGCATGCGCCCAGTGCCATCGAGCAGATCAACGCCAGGCTGAGGCCTTGGCAGAATCGTCCGATCAGTTTTTTCATGCGTGTGGCTGGCTGCCTCGGTTGGGTGGGACAGGACCTCGCGCAGCATTCGACCGGCTAACACGCCAGCAAGAACGTACGACAGAGAAATTCATCCCAAGACGCTCGGGATCACGACAGGTGTGACGTGTTGCAGTGCACTATGGCATAGAACCAAGGCATCGCAAGACGCTGCTCGCCATTTTTTTGACGGCGTTGGCCTATTGATTCAAGTTCGTCGTTACACCGTTAACAAAACGTGATCCACGTACTAATCCAGCGCGACTGATTCAGAGCATTTTCGGACACTTAGCCACATTCCGTGACCCAGGTCCATGCGAGCGGGACCGCGATGAAACGGACGCGACCAGTGCTGTCATGCTGCTCTGCACTATGCCGATATGCATATCGTGTCACCCACATGACACGCCGCCGGCCGCATGTTGCGGCGCAACAAAAAAGCCCATGTCCGTAAAGACATGGGCTCTGTGTTTGGTCGGGGTAGCCGGATTCGAACCGACGACCACTAGTCCCCCAGACTAGTGCGCTACCAGGCTGCGCTATACCCCGAAGATGCTGCATCCGCCACGAGGGCGGCCTGCGATTATAGCGGCTTTGTGAAACGTTTTCCTAGCGGCGCAGCAGTTGCAGAACCTCTTCCAGTTCCATGCGCACCTGCTTGATGATCTGGTTGCTCAGTGCCGACTCGCTTTTGGCGCCATCGCCTTCCAGACGCAGACGTGCGCCACCGATGGTGTAGCCCTGCTCGTACAGCAGGCCGCGGATCTGGCGCACCATTAGCACGTCGTGGCGCTGGTAGTAGCGCCGGTTGCCGCGCCGCTTGACCGGTTCCAGGCTCGGAAATTCGGTTTCCCAATAGCGCAGCACATGCGGCTTGACGTCGCACAGCTCGCTGACTTCGCCGATGGTGAAGTAGCGCTTGGCCGGAATTGGCGGTAGTTCGCGATTACTGCCCGGATCCAGCATAAGCCTCCACCCGCTCCTTGAGCTTCTGGCCCGGACGGAAAGTCACCACCGTGCGCGCCGAGATCGGAATTTCCTCGCCAGTCTTGGGATTGCGACCGGGCCGTTGATTCTTGCGCCGCAGATCGAAGTTGCCGAAACCGGACAGCTTCACCTGACGGCCCTGCTCCAGCGCATCGCGCAGCACATCGAAGAACGCGTCGACAAATTCCTTTGCCTCGCGCTTGTTCAGACCGACCTCGTCGAACAGACGTTCGGCCATCTCCGCTTTCGTCAATGCCATGCCAATCCCCTGGTTACCGCCTCAACTCCGGATCCGGGCGCGGTGCTCGCGCTCGATCACGGCCACCACATCGGCAACGACTGCGTCGACGTCCCGGTCGGTGAGAGTGCGCGAGTTATCCTGCAAAATCAAGCCCATAGCCAGACTCTTGAAACCTGGCTCGACCCCTTGCCCGACATAGCGGTCGAACAGCTGCACCTCGCGCAACAACGGCCCGACCGTGGTGCGCACGCTGGCCGACAGGGCCGCCCAGCTCACCTCTTCCGGCACCAGGAAGGCCAGGTCGCGACGGACCGAAGGGAACCGCGACAGTTCACCGGCACGCGGCAACGCGCGTTGGACCAACGCGGTCAGTTGCAGCTCGAACGCGATCACATCCACATCGATATCCAAGGCCTTGGCCAGGCGCGGATGCACCTGCCCGATCCAGCCGATGCAAACGCCGTCGCGATGGATGTCGGCCGAGCGCCCCGGATGCCCGAAGGGCTGGGCGGAGGGCTGGAAGTCCAGCACCGCGCCGCTGGCCGCCGCCAGCGCCATCAGGTCGCCCTTCAGATCGTGGAAGTCCACCTTGCGCGCCGGCTCGCCCCACTGCAGCGCCAGGGCATCGCCACACACGGCCGCGGCGACATGCTGCGACTCCTGCGGGGCAGCGCCGGCCTCGGAGGCGGCAGCGAACACCTTGCCCAGCTCGAACAGGCGCACGCGGCCGGCCTGGCGGGCGGCGTTGCGGCCCAGCGTCGCCACCAGGCCCGGCAGCAGGCGCGGACGCATGATCGCAAGCTCGGCACTGAGCGGATTGGCCAGCGGCACCAGGCCATCGGTCAGCTGCCAGCGCTCCAGCAAGGTGGCGTCGACGAAGGCGTAATTGATGGTTTCCTGCAGCTCGCGCGCCACCAGCTGGCGGCGCACGCTGAGCTCGTCGAGCTGGGTCTCGCTCGGCATCGCAATCCGGCTTGCCCCGCCCGGCAGCGTGGTCGGCACGCGGTCGTAACCGTGGATACGCGCCAGCTCTTCGATCAGATCCTCTTCGATGGCGATATCGAAGCGACGGCTCGGCGCCATCACCTGCCAGCCTTCTGCTACCGCCTCCAGCTGCATGCCGAGCGCGCCCAGAATGCGCACGACCTCGGCATCGTCGATCCGGATACCGAGGACGCGCGCGATCCGCGCACGCCGCAGCAGGATCCGCGCCGGCTGCGGCAGATGCTGCGGCAGTTGCGCATGCACCACCGGGCCCGGCGTGCCACCGGCCAGCTCCAGCACCAGCCGCGTCGCCACTTCGATCGCCTGCGGCGGCAGCGCCGGATCCACACCACGTTCGAAGCGATGACCGGCATCGGTATGCAGCCCGAGCTTGCGGCCACGGCCCATGATCGCGGCCGGATCGAAATACGCCGACTCCAGGAACACGTTGCGCGTGGTCTCGGTGACGCGCGTGTCCAGCCCACCCATCAGGCCGGCCAGCGCCACCGGGCGATCGGCATCGGTGATGGTCAGGAAACTGTCGTCCAGCGTGACCTGCCGCCCATCCAGCAACGCCAGCTGCTCGCCGCCGCGCGATCGGCGCACACCGATCGGGCCCTGCAGCGTATCCAGATCGAACGCATGCATCGGCTGGCCAAGCTCCAGCATCACGTACTGGGTGATATCCACCAGCAGCGAGACCGGACGCACGCCGCTGCGGCGCAGCCGCTCGGCCAGCCACACCGGCGTTTTCGCGGCCTGGTCGATGCCTTCGATCACGCGTCCGCAGTAGCGCGGCGCCTCGCTACCGGCATGCAACTCCACCGCCAGCGTGCGCGTGGACACCGGCGCCACGACACCGGCATCGAAGGCCACCACTTCGCTGGCGCATGCCGCCGCCACGTCGAAGGCGATACCGCGCACGCTGAAGCAATCGGCACGATTGGGCGTGAGCTTGATCTCGATGCTGGCATCGGGCAGCCCCAGATACTCGGCCAGGGCTTGGCCCACCGGCGCATCGTCCGGCAGCTCGAACAGGCCGGACGCGTCGCTGTCCAGCCCCAGTTCCTTGGCCGAGCACAGCATGCCGTTGGACGCAACCCCGCGCAGCTTGGCCGCGGTGATGGTCAGTTCGCCGATCTTTGCACCGACCAGCGCCAACGGCGCCACCAGACCGGCACGCGCGTTGGGCGCGCCACACACGATCTGCAGCAGCTCGCCCTGCCCTGCGTCGACGCTGCAGACCTGCAGACGGTCGGCTTCCGGATGACGTACCGCCTCGACGATACGCGCCACCACCACCTGCCCCAATGCCTGGCCCAACGACGTGACCTCTTCGACCTCCAGACCGATCGCCGTCAGCGTCGCGGCAAGCTCGTCGCGGCTCGCCTGGATGGGAACGTGGCTGCGCAGCCAATTTTCAGAGAATTTCATGAGGAGCCGGGAATCGGGAATGGAGAATGGGGAATCGCGGAAGCGGGGATGCCGGGCCTTCGGAATGGGACCTGCAGAGCGCGTGGCCGTTGCGATTCCCCATTCCCAATTTCCGATTCCCCGCCGTCAGGCAAACTGCCGGAGAAAACGCACATCGTTCTCGAAGAACGCGCGCAGGTCGTTGACGCCGTAGCGCAGCATCGCAAAGCGCTCCACGCCCAGGCCGAACGCGAAGCCTGTGTAGCGCTCAGGGTCGATGCCGACGCTGCGCAGCACGTTGGGGTGCACCATGCCGCAGCCGAGCACTTCCAGCCAGCGCGTGCTGCCGTCCGGCTGCTGCCAGGCGATATCCACTTCCGCGCCCGGTTCCACGAACGGGAAATAGCTGGGGCGGAAGCGCATTTCGAAGTCGCGCTCGAAGAACGCCCGCACGAACTCGGACAAGGTGCCCTTGAGATCGGCGAAGGTGGAATGCTCGTCCACCAGCAGGCCTTCGACCTGATGGAACATCGGCGAGTGGGTCTGGTCCGAGTCGGAGCGGTACACCTTGCCGGCCGCGATCATGCGCAGCGGCGGTGTGTGTGCATCCATGTAGCGCACCTGCACACCGGAGGTATGGGTGCGCAACAGGCGACCATCGCCGAAATAGAACGTATCGTGCATCGCGCGCGCCGGATGGTGCGGCGGAAAGTTCAGGGCTTCGAAGTTGTGCCAGTCGTCCTCGATCTCCGGACCATCGGACAACTCATAGCCCAGGCGCGCAAAGATCTCGACGATGCGCTCGAGCGTGCGCGTGACCGGGTGCAATCCGCCCCGTTCACCGCGACGCCCTGGCAAGGTCACATCGATCCGCTCCCCGGCCAGACGCGCGTCCAGTGCGGCGTTTTCCAGCGCGTGCTTGCGCTCGGACAGTGCAGCGGTCAGCGCATCGCGCGCCAGGTTGATCGCTTCGCCAGCGGCTTTGCGCTGATCGGCTGGCAGCGTGCCGAGCTGCTTGAGCTGGGCGGTGATGCTGCCGCTCTTGCCCAGCAATGCGACGCGCAAGGCTTCCAGTTGGTCCGGCGTCTGCGCGGCGGCGACATCGGCCAGCGCACGCTCGGTCAGGGATTGAATCTCACTCATTGCACTCGCGCCTCAACTGCTCAGCCGAACGATGTTTCCGGATGCACCGGAATGCATTGCCACTCAAATCGCGTCCTGCCCGGCATCCACTCAACGATGCCGGCCATCTAAAACGCAAAAGGGGAAGGACTCGCGCCCTTCCCCCTGCATATCTGCTTGCCCTCGCCGGAGGCCTGCACACGGATGCGCAAACCCCGACAAGAAACTACCCTTTCAAAAGTCCGCACATGGATGTGCGGGCTCTTGCAGAGGGACCTGCATTTACGCCGCCAGCGCGCCCTTGGCCTTCTCAGCCAGCGCGGCAAAGCCGGCGGCGTCGTGCACGGCGATATCGGCCAGCACCTTACGGTCCAGAGTGATACCAGCCTTCAGCAGGCCGTTCATGAAACGGCTGTAGCTCAGGCCATTGATGCGGGCAGCCGCGTTGATGCGGGTGATCCACAACGAACGGAACACGCGCTTCTTCTGCTTACGGCCGATATAGGCGTACTGCTGCGCCTTGATGACCGCCTGCTTGGCGACGCGGAAAACCTTGCGACGGGCATTGTAGTAGCCCTTCGCCAGGGTCAGAATTTTCTTGTGGCGGCGGCGCGCCTGCACACCACGCTTTACTCGTGCCATGGTTCAGTCCTCAGAGGTAGGGAAGCATACGGTCAAGACGGCCTGCGTCCTCGGCACGGACGTGATTCGTCTGCCGCAGGTTGCGCTTCCGCTTGGTCGCTTTCTTCGTGAGGATATGGCTACGGTTTGCGTGGCCGCACTTGTACTTGCCGGAGGCGGTCTTGCGGAAACGCTTGGCCGCCGCCCGGTTGGTCTTGATCTTGGGCATTGCAATGTCCTTGATGGTGTTTTGTCACTGACCCGGGCGGCAGTCTTGCGACCACGCTTTCCATCCATGCCCTTGCCTGCTTGTAAGTCCTTGATCGAACACGATCCGGACAGGTCCTGTACCGCTTGCGCGGCGCCCCGGCAAAACCGGGCCGCGCAGTCTACCCGTTGCCGGGAATTCTTGCAAATGAATGCCGTCTCCGGCCAGGCGGGCCCTACCGGGCCCGTCCCAGCGCGGGATCAGATCTTCTTCTTCGGCGCGATCATCATGACCATCTGGCGCCCTTCCAGGCGCGGGCGCGACTCGATGACGATATCGTCGCCCAGGTCGGCCTCGATCCGCGACGCCATCTCGCGCCCCAGCTCCTGATGGCTCATTTCACGGCCACGGAAGCGGATGTTGACCTTGACCTTGTCGCCCTCTTCCAGGAAGCGGCGCATGTTGCGCAGCTTGATCTGGTAGTCGCCCTCGTCCGTGACCGGACGGAACTTGAGTTCCTTGATCTCGACCTGCTTGGTCTTCTTCTTGGCCTCGTTGGCCTTTTTCTGCTGCTCGAACTTGAACTTGCCGAAATCCATGATCTTGCAGACCGGCGGATCGGCCTGCGGCTGGATTTCAACCAGATCCAGGCCTTCTTCCTCGGCCTTGGCGAGCGCTTCGTCGCGCGACAACACGCCGACCATCTCACCGTCACTGCCGATCACGCGGACGCGCGGCACACGGATTTCTTGGTTCTTGCGGTTCTGTTTGTTGTCAGGGGTACTGATATTGCAATCTCCCAGGGGAATCGAACCGGCGCATCCGGATCATCCAGACCGGCCGGGGTTGGCTCACGCTGCCTGCTCTGCCTGCAGACGCTCGATGAAGGCCGAGACCGTCATGGTCCCGAGGTCCTCTCCCGAACGAGTCCGCACGGCGACGGCACCGTTTTCCTTCTCGCGGTCACCGACGACGAGGAGATAAGGCACGCGTTGCAGCGTATGCTCGCGAATCTTATAACCGATCTTCTCGTTACGCAAATCGGCGTTCACACGGAAGCCTTGATTTGCAAGGGTTTTCCGAACCGAGTCGACATAGTCTGCCTGTGCATCGGTGATATTTGCGACAACGACCTGGACCGGAGCGAGCCAGGAGGGGAAGGCGCCGGCGTGGTGTTCGATCAGAATGCCGATGAAACGCTCCATCGAACCGACGATCGCCCGGTGCAGCATGACCGGATGCTTCTTCTGGCTGTGCTCGTCCACGTACTCGGCGCCGAGGCGGCCCGGCATCATGAAATCGACCTGCATGGTGCCCAGCTGCCAGGTGCGCCCGATGGCGTCCTTGAGGTGGTACTCGATCTTGGGACCGTAGAAGGCGCCCTCGCCCGGCAGCTCCTGCCACTCCACCCCGCACACGCCCAGCGCGCTGCGCAGCGCGGCTTCGGCCTTGTCCCAGGTCTCGTCGTCGCCCAGGCGCTTTTCCGGGCGCAGCGCGATCTTGATCTCGATGTCCTCGAAGCCGAACGCGGTGTAGACCGCCAGTGCCTGCTGATGGAAGGCGGTGACTTCGGCTTCGATCTGCGATTCCAGGCAGAACACGTGCCCGTCGTCCTGGGTGAAACCGCGCACGCGCAGGATGCCGTGTAGCGCGCCGGACGGCTCGTTGCGGTGACAGGCGCCGAACTCGCCGTAGCGGATCGGCAGGTCGCGGTAGCTATGCAGGCCCTGGTTGAACACCTGCACGTGGCCGGGGCAGTTCATCGGCTTGACCGCGTAGGTGCGCTTCTCCGACTCGGTGAAGAACATCGCATCCTGGTAGTTGTCCCAGTGGCCGGACTTCTGCCACAGCGACACGTCCAGGATCTGCGGGCAGCGCACCTCGCCGTAGCCACTGTCGCGGTAGACCTTGCGCATGTACTGCTCGACCACCTGCCACAGCGACCAGCCCTTGGGATGCCAGAACACCAGGCCGGGCGCCTCTTCCTGCAGATGGAACAGGTCCTGCTGCTTGCCGATGCGGCGATGGTCGCGCTTGTCGGCTTCCTCCATGCGCAGGATGTAGGCGTCCAGCTGCTTCTTGTCGGCCCAGGCGGTGCCGTAGATGCGCTGCAGCTGCTCGTTCTTGGCATCGCCGCGCCAGTAGGCGCCGGAAATGCGGGTCAGCTTGAAGGCCTTGAGGAAGCGCGTGTTGGGCACGTGCGGGCCGCGGCACATGTCCACGTATTCCTGGTGGTAGTACAGGCCCATCGCGGTGATGTCGGCGGACATGTCCTCGATCAGGCGCAGCTTGTACTCCTCGCCGCGCTGGGTGAACACCTCGATCACCTCGGCGCGCGGGGTGACCTTCTTGATCACCTCGTAGTCCTGCGCGATCAGCTCCTGCATGCGCTGCTCGATCGCGGCCATGTCTTCGGGCGTGAACGGGCGCTCGCTGTAGATGTCGTAGTAGAAGCCTTCGGCGATGACCGGGCCGATCACCATCTTGACCTCCGGGTACAGCTGCTTGACCGCATGCCCGACCAGATGCGCGCAGGAGTGGCGGATGATCTCCACGCCTTCGGGGTCCTTGGCGGTGATGATGCGCAGGCTGGCATCGTGGTCGATGACGTCGCTGGCATCCACCAGCTGGCCGTCGACCTGGCCGGCGATGGTCGCCTTGGCCAAACCGGCGCCGATCGACTGGGCGACCTGCATCACCGAGACGGGGGATTCGAATTCGCGGCGGCTGCCGTCGGGGAGCGTGATGTTGATCATGGGCAAGAATGAGGTCTGGGCTGGCTGCAGCGCGATGGCTGCAAGGGAGATCTGCCCGTTGCGGGACAGGCTCGGATAAAGGGGTGGCGAGAGGTGGTGCAGAAACAACGCCGTACAGGCGCCTTGCCAACTGGCGCGGCCGGGATCAGCGGTGGGCGGTGGTAGTGCTCATGTCGCACGCTGGGCCGGCGCGGGGCGCGGGCCACCTTCTCGCAAGGGGGTCTTGAGGCGAATGGTAAACCAATCAGCCCGCCGTTGCGCATGCCGGCACCGGGCTGGCGGGCGCGTGGCATGATGCCGGCCACCTGTGCTGCCAGTACCGACCATGACCATCAAGGGTAAAGCCACCTCGCTGGATATCGCCTACCTGGCCGGCGTGTCGCAGCCGACCGTGTCGCGCGCACTGCGCGGCAGCCCGATGGTCAACGAAGAAACCCGCAAGCGCATCCTGCGCATCGCCAACGAGTTGAACTACAAGGTCGACAAGAACGCCTCGTCGCTACGGCTGCGCAATGCGGGCACGCTGGCGCTGCTGTTTTTCGAAGACCCCACCGCCGACGATTCGCTGATCAACCCGTTCTTCCATTCGATGCTGGGCTCGATCACCCGCGCCTGCGCGCTGCAGGGCTACGACCTGCTGGTGTCGTTCCAGCAGCTGTCAAAGGACTGGCAGGCCGATTACGAAGACAGCAACAAGGCCGACGGCATCATCCTGCTCGGCTACGGCGACTACCAGCAGTCGCGCCAGCGGCTGCAGCTGCTGGTCGAGCAAGGCACGCATTTCGTCCGCTGGGGCGCGGCGCTGCCGGGTCAGCCGGGCATTTCGATCGGCAGCGACAACTATCAGGGCGGGCTGGACATCACCGCGCATCTGCTCGCGCAGGGCTGCCGCCGCATCGCCTTTCTCGGCCACGCGTCCAATCATTACCCCGAGTTCGAAGAGCGCTACCGCGGCTACGTGGCTGCGCTGAAGCAACAGGGTCTGGCTGCCGATCGCGCGCTGCAGTTCGATGCGATCACCACCGAGTCGTCCGGCCATGCCGCATGCGTGGAGCTGCTCGACAGTGGCCTGGCCTTCGATGCGGTGTGCGCGGCCAGCGACCTGATTGCGATCGGCGCCATGCGCGCCTTGCGTGAGCGCGGCTTGCGGGTGCCGCAGGATGTCGCGGTGAGCGGCTTCGACGATATCGCCCTGGCGGCGTCGGTGGCGCCGGCGTTGTCGACGGTGCAGCAGGACACCAAGCAGGCCGGCACGCTGCTGGTGGAAAGCCTGGTGGCACTGATCCGCGGCGAAGCGGCGCAAAGCCGCACGATCCCGGTGAAGCTGGCCGTGCGCGACTCCTCGCGTAGCAACGGCCTGCAGCCCCCGCTGGGCTGGAGACCGTCTGGCGCGGAGACCGGCGAGGCGGTGCTTGGCCGGGCCGCTGATGGGGCTGTCAGGCGTTGAATCGGGATTAGGGATTAGGGAATCGGGAATCGCTGGAGCATACGTGGCAGGCTGCGCGGGATCGGCTGCAGCCATCGATGCTTCGTAGGAGCGCACCAGGGCGCGACGGAGCATTCCCGGCAAGCCCTGTCGCGCCCGGGTGCGCTCCTACCTGTTGCGGGCGTCGCGCGCGGCCTGCTCGGCCATCTGCAGATCGAGCTGCTTGCGCAAGGCCGGATCGGTGACCGGCGCATCCGAGAGCAGCACGCGCACGCCGTGCGCGGGCACTGCGGCCAGCAGCCGACGTTGCACCCGCACCTGCTCGCCGCTCACCGCATCGCGCCAGGTGCCGGGCTGCAGAAAACGCGTCACTGCGATGGTCGCCGCTGCGTCGCCCTTGTTGAGCAGCACCAACGCCATCTGGTTGGCGCCCGCATGCTGATAGACCCGCAAGAACGCCGCCTGATCCCCGCGTAGCAGCACATCCACCTGTACGCCGCGCTGCAATGCCGGCGTATCGCGACGCAGCCGCGCGATCTGCTGCAGCGGGCCGAAGATCGGGCTTTGCGGCGCGGTGCGGATGCGCTCCTGGCCAAAATAGTTGCGGTTGCCTGCGTGTTCGGCACGCCCGCGCATGAAGCCGGTTTCCGAGCCGTAGTAGATCACCGGGATGCCGCGCGCGGTAAACAGCCAGTTGTGCGCGTCGATAAAACCGGTGTCGCTGGCATCCAGGCGCGCCATGTCGTGGTTGTCGTAGAAGCTCATCAGCTCGTACGGATTGGCATACGGCCCCTGGCGCAGAAACAACGGCGTGGCGAGCTTTTCGAACCCGGCCTGCTCATGGCCGAAGACAGCGGAAAGCTGCTGCTTCAACGGGAAATCCAGCACGCTGACGCCGGCATTGCGCGCCCAGGTATGCCCGGCAATCTTGTTGGCGTCGTAATCGAAGGCCTCACCGAACATGAAGAACCCGGGGCGTTTTTCGCGGATGCGTGCCACGAACTCATGCCAGAAGCGGTCAGGCATCCAGCCGATGGTGTCGATACGAAACGCGTCGGCGCCCTGCTCCATCCACTGCAGATACGCGCCGGCCAGGTAATCGAGTACTGCAGGATTGTTTTCGTTGAGATCGGACAGCTCGGCCAGGCCGCCGCCGGTGTTGTAGAACGCATGCAGCGGAGTGTGCTGCGGATCCAGCTGCGCAGGCGGCAGATTCTGGTGGTCGGCGACCAGGCGACCAGCGGCGTCGTACACCATGCCGAAGCCAGGCTGCGCCACCGGCATGGTATAGGCCGGGGAGCCATGATTGCCCACGATATCCAGTACCACTTTCAACTGGTGGGCATGCATGGCGCGGGTGAAGCCGGCAAAGTCCAGGCCCGGGCTGGGCAGATGCTCATCGAGCTTGTAGAAGTTCACGCCCCAGTAGCCGTGATAGCCGGTCTTGCCGTGGTCGCTGAGCGTACTGCCGCAGCTGATCGGCTTGCCGCCGGTGAAGGCCTGATCCGGATTGTCGACAATCGGCGTGATCCAGACCGCGCCAAACCCCAAGTCGCGGATGTAGTCGGCATGGTCGACGATGCCCTCGAAATCGCCACCCAGATAACCGATGTTGTCGCCGACGCCATCGGCACACGGCGTCGGCACATCGAAGGTGCGATGCGCACCGCCCTGCTCACGTTGATCGTTGCCGGGATCGCCGTTGACGAACCGGTCGGTCACCACGAAATACACCGCGTCGGCGGCAAACGGCTCCAGCGTGCCGTAGTAATCGCCAGGTGCTGCCGCTGCATTCGCCGCGCCTGCACACATCATCACTCCAGCCATCATCACACGCATCACTGCCCTCCCGAGGCCACTGGAACCCGCACCACGCACACGCCGGCAATGAGCAAGCTGGCGCCGCCAATGGCCAGCGCATAGATCGGCTGACCGTCGAGCCAGACGCGCAACACGAAGCCCAGCGCGCTGGCCGCGACCAGCTGCGGAATCACGATGAAGAAATTGAAGATGCCCATGTACACGCCCATCTTGGCGGCGGGCACGCTGTCGGACAGCAGGGCGTAGGGCAGCGACAGGATCGAGGCCCAGGCAAAGCCCACGCCCAGCATCGACAGCAACAGCCACTGCGGGTCGCGGATCACCAGCATCGACAGCAGCCCGGCAGCGCCGAGCCACAGATTGCACAGATGGCTCCAGCGCAGGCCGATCGCACGCACCAACACTGGAATGACCAAGGCCGCCAACGCCGCAAACCCGTTGTAGGCCCCAAAGAGCACGCCCACCCAGTTCGCGCCGTCGTTATAGGCGGCAGATGCGGTGTCGTTCGCACCGAAGTGCACCTGGGTGACCGCGGCGGTGGTGTAGATCCACATCGCAAACAGCGCAAACCAGGAGAAGAACTGCACCCAGGCCAGGCGCCGCATCGTCAGCGGCATGCTGCGCACGTCCTGCACGATCGTCACCAGCATGCTGGTGGACGGCAGCACGCGCGCCAATGCAAGCAACGCACCGTAGGCGACGCACAGGCCGGCCAGCACGTAGAGCATGCGGTCGCCGTGCTGCCAGGCGATCGCAGCGGCAAGCAGCACACCGATGCCGCACCAGAGCACACCTGCACGTGGCGACGGCAAGCTGCCGGCGATTGCCGCAGTGGCGACAGGCGGATGTGCATCATCGAAGCTTGCCAGCTGCTGCGGGCTGTATTCGCGCGTGCGCAACACCGTCCAGCTGATCGACAGAAACAGCACCGCTGCACCGAGGTAAAAAGCGTAGCGCACGCTGTCGGGCAACTGTCCCGGCGGCGCGGTATTGGCCACGCCCCAGTGGGTGAGCAGCCATGGCAGGAAGCTCGCCACGATTGCACCGATGCCGATGAAGAAGCTTTGCATCGCATAGCCGGCGGGCCGCTGCGCAGGCGGCAGCTGGTCGCCGACCAGGGCGCGGAATGGCTCCATCGAGATGTTGATCGAGGCATCCAGCACCCACAACGTGCCGGCGGCAACCCATAGCATCGGCGCGTTGGGCATCACCAGCAAGGCCAGTGTGGTGAACACCGCGCCGACCATGAAATACGGGCGCCGGCGGCCCCATCGGGTCCAGGTGCGGTCCGACAGGTAGCCGATGATGGGCTGCACGATCAGGCCGGTGAGCGGCGCGGCGATCCACAAGCCGGGCACGTCGTCGACCTGTGCACCCAGGGTCTGGAAGATGCGGCTGGCGTTTGCGTTCTGCAGCGCAAAGCCGAACTGGATGCCGAGAAAGCCGAAGCACATGTTCCAGATCTGCCAGAAACTTAGGCGTGGCTTGGCGTTCATTGCCCAGCCTCCGTGCTCGCCGCAGGTCCGACCAGCAGCGCGCTCACCTGCGCGGTGTTGACCACCCCGTCACGACCACCGCGGCCGCCGTTGTACTGCGCAAAATGCGCCAGCGCACTCATGTTGAAGCCATCTTCCAGCCGGAACCGGCATGGCTGCCCGGCCGCCGCAGTGAAGCCGACCTGCGTGGACAGCTGCTCGCCCACGCTATGCGGCATCACCACGATCTGCGCTTGCGGCGCCTGCCCCGGGCATTCCAGCACCAGCCGCTTGACCGCCGCAGTGACGCCGGTATTGATCGGGCCGTTGGCGTTGCGATAACGCAGCGATACGCGATGCCAGCCCGCGGGTGTGGGAGTCCAGGCCCAGACCTGGCTACCCGCGACTTCCTGCAACGGGCCGAGCGTCAACGATGGACTGTGCAGCGACTCCAGGCCATCGGTGCGGCGGGTCAGGCTGAGCACATGCAGCCTGCCGTCGTCGCGCAGGTCCCAGTGCCGCGTGGCGTTCAGTGCCTGCCCATCCATGTACAACGTCGCCCCTTCCGGAATCGCGATGCGGTAGCCGTCGCCCTGCCGTTGCGCAACAGGCGCTTCGGGCGTGCCGGGTGCGAACACCTGGTCTGGCTGCGGTGGAACCGTGGTGTCGGCCTTGCGGCCGACCAGATGCACCAACGTGGTCTGGCCTAGTTGCTCGACCTCCCCCGCCACCAGCAACTCACCTGCATCCGCCGTCGGCCGCTGCAGCACATACCGGCGGGCACCCTGTTCAAGCACGATCTGCTGGCGCTCGCCAAACAACAACGGCAGCAACACCCGCGGCAGTTTCGGAGCGACGCTGCCATCGGCGCCCACGCCGAACACGCCTTCCAGCACGGCGGAGAGATAACCGGCAACCGACCACAACTGCCGCGGCGAATTCACCACCGGGCCGCTGCGGGCGCCCTCCTCCACGTGCACGGCCAGGCTCTGCATCTCGTAGTTTTCCATGTTGGAGCCGGCCAACGCGCTGCCGCGCATCAACGACTGCAGCTCCAGCGCAATACGCGGCGCATCGTCCAGCTGGCGTGCGGCGCGCAACGCATACGCGCTGACGAAGGGCCAGACGGCACGGTTGTGGTAGATCGGCTGCTCGGCTTCCTGCGGCCACACCACCGGGCTGCCGCCGGCAACCATCGGATACCTGCGCAGTGCGATACGCGCGCGGTCTTTCGGAAATACATCGGCCAGCACGCCGAGCGACACGCCGAGCAGATCGACCTTGGCGTAGCGCACCGGGTGCGCGGCATTGCCCAGGTAGCTCACGTACTGCTTGCTGCGCGCATCCCAGAAGCGCGCAGCGATGGCCTGGCGCAAGGCATCTGCCCACTGGGCGTACTGGTCCGCGCGCGCATCGCCATGCAGGCGCGCCAGTTGCTCGGCCAGACGCAGGGCCTGGTAGTGCAACACGTTGGTGGACAAGGCAAAGGACTCGGCGATGAAACGCACGTCCTCGCGCGTCCACCGCGGATAGGTCTGCTCGCGCCAATCCAGGAACGAGGTTTCGCCACGGTAGAGCCCGATCTGCGCATCGAACACCGCGGCACGGTCTTGCGCGATGGTGTCCTGTAATGCACGCCAGACCTCTTCAGCGAATGACTGATCGTCCAGCAGGCCACGCGCGGCGAGGAACCACACCACACGGTCGCTGCTGATCGGCCAGCTGCCACCGGAGCCGGTGTCCTGCGCAACGAACAATCCCGGCGTCTGCCCATCGCGCGCCGCCGACAGCTTGAAGCGCAGCGCATTGCGCGTACGCTCCGGCTCCAGGCGCGCCAACGCCAGATCGGCGGCGAAGCTGACATCGCGCGTCCATACGTAAGGCCAGCGCTCACCGGTTTCGAAACACGCGCATGCCACCGGCTTGCCGTCATTGAAGGCCGGATCGCGGATCGCATCGACGCGGTCGTCGGCCATTTCCTGCTGGGCCAGCGCAAACAAGGCATCGAACAATGGACTGGCAGTGTGCGTGCGCATCGGTTGCGGCCCGATACGACGCTCGCCCTGCGGCCAGCGCAGCACGAACCCACCGTCTTCGAGCGCCTGCGCCTGCGCGCGGCGGCCCTGGAATTCCAGCTCGTCGGCCAATACCGGCGAGCTTGCCGCAACGCCGAGCGTTGCAGCCATGCAGATCATCTTCAGCATCGACGCGGCGAGACGGCTTGCACCGTCGGCCTCCCTCCCTCGTTGCACGCGTTGTAGTGCGCGGCACTGGCGTGCCACGGGCGCGGACCCTCCCAGGTGCCGTGGCGCCATGGTAGACGCGCACCCCGGGGTTCGGCACCACTGCATACGTATTCATGGCATTGGCCGCAGTGCAGCATGGCCCATCCACGCCGCGTCATTGCATAGTCGCCACTGACGCAATGGCCGCCTTGGGAGGGGATATGCCGCTGTCTTCACGTCGCGTGCGTTCGACATCGAGCGCCGCAAGCAGTGCGCGCCTGCTTGCCCTGCTGCTGCTCGGCAGTCTTGCCGGCATTGCGCAGGCCGAGCGCATCGCCATCAGCGCGGATTCGCCCGGCAAGGTCCTGCAGGTCACGCTGGAAGTGGACGGCGGCACACCCTACTACCACGTGCAACGCCTGGGCCAGCCGGTGCTGGAACGCTCGCGCCTGGGCTTCCAGTTACGCAACGGCCGGCTGGACCGCGGCCTGGTCGTCCTCTCGCAGGCGCGCCAGCATCATGACGACACCTGGGAACAACCCTGGGGCGAGACGCGCCTGGTGCGCAACCACTACAACGAACTACGCGTCAGCCTGGGCGAACCCGGTGGCGCGCAGCGCAGGATCGACGTGATCTTCCGCGTGTACGACGATGGCATCGGCATGCGCTATCACTTCCCCGAACAAGCGGGATTACGCGAAGCCATCATCGACGAGGAAATCACCGAATTCGCCATCGCGCAGCCGTCCGAAGCGTGGTGGATTCCTGCAGGCGAGCCGATCCACTACGAATACCTGTATCAGCGCACGCCGTTGAACCAGGTCGCGCTGGCGCATACGCCACTCACCTTGCGTACCGAGAGCGGGCTGCACGTCGCGCTGCATGAAGCGGCGCTGGTCGATTACGCCGGCATGTGGCTGCGCCGTACCGAAGGCCGGCGCCTGCGCGCGCAATTGTCACCCGCTGCCGAAGGCTGGAAGGTGCGGCGCACGCTGCCCTTCGACACCCCGTGGCGCACGCTGCAGATCGCCGACCAGGCCACCGGCCTGGTGGAATCCAACCTGATCCTCAACCTCAACGCGCCCAACGCCCTGGGCGACGTGAGCTGGGTCAAGCCGTCCAAGTATGTCGGGGTGTGGTGGTCCATGCATCTCAACCAGCAGACCTGGGCAACCGGGCCGACCCACGGCGCCACCACCGCCAACACCAGGCGCTACATCGATTTTGCCGCGGCGCACGGCTTTCGTGGCGTGCTGGTGGAAGGCTGGAATCCGGGCTGGAACGGCGAATGGTTCGGCAACGGCGGCAGTTTCGATTTCACCCGGCCGACGCCGGATTTCGACCTGCCCGCACTGAGCAACTACGCCGCCGGCAAGGGCGTGCATCTGATCGGCCATCATGAAACGGGGTGCGCAGTGGATCATTACGAAGACCAGATCGCCGAAGCGATGGACCTGTACGCCCACTTCGGCGTGGACTCGGTCAAGACCGGCTATGTCTGCGACGACGGCCAGGTGGAGCGCCGCAACCCGGCAGGCGGTACGCCGCTGCGCGAATGGCACGACGGCCAATGGATGGCGCGCCATCATCTGCGCGTGGTACGCGAGGCCGCCGAGCAGCATATCGCCGTCAACGCGCACGAGCCGATCAAAGACACCGGCCTGCGCCGTACCTATCCCAACTGGATCTCGCGCGAAGGCGCGCGTGGCATGGAGTACAACGCCTGGGGCCAGCCACCGAACCCGCCCGAGCACGAGGTCAACCTGGTGTTCACCCGCCTGCTCGCTGGGCCGATGGATTACACGCCGGGCATCGTCAGCCTGAAAGGCCGCGACGGCCAGGCGATTCCCAGCACGCTCGCGCGCCAGCTGGCGCTGTACGTGACGCTTTACAGCCCGATCCAGATGGCCGCCGATCTTCCCGAGCATTATCTGCAGCACCGTGACGCCTTCCGCTTCATCGAGGACGTGGCGGTGGATTGGGACCAGACCCGTGCCTTGAATGGCGAAGTCGGCGACTACGTCACCATCGCGCGCAAGGACCGGCATAGCCGTGACTGGTTCCTGGGCAGCATTACCGACGAGCATGGCCGGCTGCTGCAGGTGCCGCTCGGATTTCTTGAGCCTGGCGTGCGCTACACCGCGCAGATCTACCGCGACGGTGACGATGCGGACTATGTCGGCAACCCGTTCGCCTTTGTGCGCGAACAACGCCAGGTCAGCAGCGTTGACACGCTGGAACTGCGTCTTGCGCCAGGCGGTGGGCAGGCGATTCGCTTCGTGCCGATGGACGGGAAGCGCTGACTTGGTCGCAACGGCTTGCCGAGGCGGCCTTCAACGCGACCGATGATTGCATCACGCAGCGGCACCGCAGCCGCTGCGGATCGCGCAATGACGTTGCCTCACGCCGGGCGCACCTCGTACCGCACTGCAGCGGAGCTTGCGTGGAATCGATTTCAGCGCAATCAGCCGGGTTGAATACGTATGCAGTGCCCGTTTGCGTGCAGGTGCGGTGTCTACCATACGTCGCAGTTGTGATGCCCGTGGTGGCGCGCGATGCAATGCATCCAGGCGTCTGCCGGATCGAAAAATCAAAGAACAACATGTACCTGGGAGGGGAAAATGTTGAAGCACAAGCGCTCCGCGCTGAGTATCGCCCTGGCCGTTGCCATGGCACCGACGTTGGCGGCCGCGCAATCGGCGGCACCGGCGCAAGCAACCGACACCGAACAAACTGCTTCCGAAAACACCGCCGGCGCGGTGACCGAGCTGGACAAGGTCCAGGTCACCGGGCTGCGCCGCGCGATCGAGGGCGCCATCTCGGTCAAGCGGGATTCCACCTCGATCGTGGAAGCCATTTCCGCCGAAGACATCGGCCGCCTGCCGGACGTGAGCATCGCCGAATCGCTGGCGCGCCTGCCTGGCCTGGCTGCACAGCGTGTCGCCGGTCGCGCGCAGGTGATCAGCGTGCGCGGGCTGTCGCCGGATTTTTCCACCACCCTGCTCAACGGCCGCGAAGTGGTCAGCACCGGTGACAACCGCAGCGTGGAATTCGACCAATACCCGTCCGAACTGGTCAGCGGCGTCACCGTCTACAAGACGCCCGATGCCGGCCTGGTCGGCCAGGGCTTGTCCGGCACCGTCGACATGCAGACCGCACGCCCGCTCAGCTACAACGAGCGGGTGATCGCCATCGGTGGCCGTTACCAGCGCAACTCGCTGGGCAAGGCCGCCAACGTCGATCCGTACGGCAACCGCTTCAATATCAGTTACATCGACCAGTTCGCCGACCGTACCATCGGCCTGACCATCGGCTACGCCCACACCGACATGCCGATCCAGGAAAACCAGGTGGGCCTGTACGAGCCCTGGCAACCGGTAAATGCACAGCGCCCGCGCCCCGGCGTGGCCGATGGCGTGTACTTTTCCGACGGCATCAAGGCATTGCGCCGCACCGGCAACCAGAAGCGCGACGGCGTCATGGCCACGTTGCAGTACCGCCCGTCCAACGCCTGGACCAGCACGCTCGACGCCTTCCATACCGAAGCCGAGCAGATCGACACCGCCAACCAGTTCGAGCTCAACCTGAGCAACTACAACGGTGGCTATACGCCGGGCTTGAACATCAGCAACGTGCGCGTCAACGACAGCAACAGCTTCGTCGGCGGCACCGCCAGCGGCGTCTACCCACTGGTCCGCGGCATGTACAACAAGCGCGAAGACACCATCGACGCGTTTGGCTGGAACAACGAGATCTCCGCCGGCGCCGTCAAGCTCGTCGCCGACCTGAACTACTCCAAGGCCACCCGCGACGAATTGAACCTGGAGAACAATCTCCAACGTGCGCCCATGCCGCAGCTGGACACCGTGGGTGTGTCTGTCGTCGGCAACGGTTTCTCGCAGCTGGCGCCGGGCATGAATTATTCCAGTCCCGACGCGCTGTTCCTGACCAACACCATCTATGGTTCCGGCTACGGCAAGGTGCCGCGCGTGGAGGATGTGCTCAAGGGTGCACGCCTGCAGGCCAGCTTCCCGATGCCCGACGCGTTGAGCTGGTTCTCGGATCTGGATGTGGGCGTCAACTACGCCAACCGCGAAAAGCAGAAGACCCAGCCCGAAGGCAACATCACCCTCGGCGCGCAGGGCGAATCGACCATCGCGCCGGACCTGCAGTACGCACCTGTCAATCTGGGCTTTGCCGGCATCGGCGCCCTGCCCGCCTGGAACGTGCCGGCGGTAGTCTCGCGCTACATGCTGTTCAACCCCAGCGACGACGCCTCGTTCCTGGTATCCAAGGCCTGGACGGTCGAAGAGAAGATCACCACCGCCTGGGTGCGTGCCAATCTCGATACCGAATGGGGCGATGTGGGCGTGCGCGGCAATCTCGGCGTGCAGTTGCAGAGCGCTGATCAGTCCTCGCGCGCGAGCTATTGGGACGCGTCGCAGCCGGTGGGCAGCGAAGTACGCCCGATCGACGACGGCAAGACCTACCGCGACTGGTTGCCCAGCCTGAATCTTGCGTTCCAGTTCCCGTACGAGCAGACCTTGCGTTTTGCAATGGCAAAGCAGGTTGCACGTCCGCGCGTGGATCAGCTGCGCGCCTCGCTGGAATTCGGTGTCGACACCTCCACCGGCCGCCCCGGTGCCAGCGGCGGCAACCCGATGCTGGACCCCTGGCGCGCGAACGCCATCGATCTTTCCTACGAAAAGTATTTCGCCGAGCGCGCCTACGTGGCCGCAGCGTTCTTCTACAAGGACCTGAAGAGCTACATCTACACCCAGAGCCGCGACAACTACGATTTTTCCGCATTGGTCGCCGGCTACGTGCCGCCGCCGGGCTCGGCGCCGGTGCTGACTACCGGTACCTTCAGCGCCCCGTTCAACGGCAAGGGCGGCACGCTGCGCGGCGTCGAACTCACTGCATCGCTGCCGCTGGATCTGCTGTTCTCGCCATTGGACGGCTTCGGCATCCAGGCCAGTGCCACCTTCAACGACAGCGACGTCAAGATTCGCGACCCGGAAAGCGCCTCCAGTGTCGGCGATGGCGAGATCAGCCTGCCCGGCCTGTCCGAACGCGTCTACAACCTCACCGCCTACTACGAGCACAAAGGTTTCGAGGCACGTGTCAGCCAGCGTCGGCGCTCGGACTTCATCGGCGAGATCGGCAACTTCAACGGCAACCGCACGCTGCGCTACGTAGTCGGCGAAAACATCACCGACGCGCAGATCAGCTACAGCTTCAGCGACAGCAGCGATCTCGCTGGCCTGACCCTGCTGCTGCAGGCCAGCAACCTCAGCAACTCGCCTTACCGCACCTACGCCGAAACCAAGGACCGTCCACTGGAATACATCGAATGGGGCCGCACCTTCGTGCTGGGCGTCAACTACAAGTTTTGACGGGATGTGAGCTGCAAGCGATGCACTGATTGGCTACGTCGTTAGTTGTGGCTACATCGTGCCGGTAGCCGTAACGTCACCTGTGGCTGCAGCGTCACTTGTGGCTATCGTGGCCCCTAGCTACAGCGTTACTTGAGGCTGCATCATTATCTGTAGCTGACTCACTGCCTGTAGGTGACTAGTTGCCTGTGGCTGCAGCGTTCCCTGCGTGCCAGTGAGCTGACCGCCCACGGCGCCAGCCCTCTGCACCAGGAGCACCAAAGCCCCTCTCCCACTGGGAGAGGGGTTGGGGTGAGGTACGGCGCAAGCGCAGCGTGCACCCACGCAGTGCCCAGCGTTGCTCCATGGGCCGTCACTCAGGAGGCGGCGCTGCTGAGCAATAAACAACGATCACCTTTTTGACCGGCCTGGCGCCATCAATCAAAAGAAACCCGCCGACGTGAGGTCGGCGGGTTTCTTTTTCCAGGTTTCTTTACCCGAATCTGTATCCACTCTGTATCCACTTCTAAAAAACGCCCAAGATCAACCGCCGATCAAGGCATTACCGGATGTAAAAGCAGCGCTATTCGCACGGCATCGGCCTGGGGCATCGCGATAGCACCAAGGCCGCCCGCAACACATCCATCCTCGCAGTCGATCACCATCGATCTGTACCTACCAGTCGGACATCCCGGACGTATGCAAGGCATCACCGCGTGCCGCGTCCGAACAGCAGCAAGGGGATCCATGAAAGGCTCGCGCAGCCCGCGTCGCACTGCAGGTAGCCAGCGAACCAAGGAACTCCGAGGTAAAGAAAAGCGAGGCATCCCTTCAGGTATGCCTCGCTACGTAGAAGGCGATCACGCAACCACAGCTACCGGTCACGATGCCACATCAGCCACCTTCGATCGCGCACACCACCGCATGCCCGGCCAGGCGCAGGTGGCCATGTTCGATGGCTCCGCGCTCCACGCCCGGCACATCGACTTGCCTCCACGCGCCAGCCGGAAGCCCAAGTTCGGCCCTGTGCGCCGACAGATTGAATGCCAGCAACATCACCCGGCCGGCATGCTCGCGCCGGAACATCAACACAGGCTCGGCGGTGTCGTAGAACGTGATCGCACCCTCGCGCAACGCAGGCTCGCCCTTGCGCCACGCCAGGAACTGGCGCACCGCGCTGAGCATGGACAACGGATCGTCCTGCTGCACACTCACCGCATTCGCACGATGCTCCTCAACCAGCGGCAGCCACGGTTTGCCGCTGCTGAAGCCTGCCGACGGCGCGTCCGTCCACGGCATCGGCGTGCGGCAGCCATCGCGCCCCTTGAAGGTTGGCCAGAAGGTGATGCCGTACGGATCGCGCAGGTCCTCGTACGCCACCTCCGCCTCACCCAGGCCCAGCTCCTCACCCTGGTACAGGCAGATCGACCCGCGCAGCGAACACAGCATCGCCACCACCATCCGCGCGAATGCCGGCGACGCATCTACCCCGCCCCAACGCGTCACCGCGCGCACCACATCGTGGTTGGAAATTGCCCAGCACGGCCAGCCCTCCAGCATCGTGGCTTCGAGCCGGCTCACCGTCTCGCGGATATAGGCCGCGCTGTAGTCTTGCACCAGCAGCTCGAAGCTGTAGCCCATATGCAGGCGGCCATGAGCGGTGTACTCGGCAGTGGTCGCCAACGAGTCTTCCGACGAGATCTCGCCAAGACTCACGGCATGCGGATAGAGGTCCAGCAGCCCGCGTAGGCGCTCCAGGAAGGCCAGATTTTCTGGCTGCGTGTTGTTGAAGTAGTGGTACTGATACGCGTACGGATTGTCGGCACTGAAGCCGCGCCCCACCCGCTTGTCGGCCGGCTTGGCCGGATTGTCACGCAACTGCGCATCGTGGAAGCAGAAGTTGATCGCATCCAGGCGGAACCCATCCACCCCGCGATCCAGCCAGAAGCGTACGTTGTCCAGCGTCGCCTGTTGCACCTCGGTGTTGTGGAAATTGAGGTCTGGCTGATCCACCAGGAAGTTGTGCAGGTAATACTGTTCCCGCCGCGGCTCCCACTGCCACGCCACCCCACCGAACAGCGACAACCAATTGTTCGGCGGCGTCCCGTCCTCACGCGGATCGGCCCACACGTACCAATCCGCCTTTGCGTTGGTCCTGTCCTGCCGGCTCTCCTGGAACCACGCATGCGCGATCGAGGTGTGGCTCAACACCTGGTCGATCATCACCTTCAAGCCGAGGCCATGCGCCTTGTCGAGCAGCCGATCGAAATCGTCCAGCGTCCCGAACAGCGGATCCACCGCACGATAGTCCGCGATGTCGTAGCCGAAATCGGCCATCGGCGACTTGAAGAACGGCGAAATCCAGATCGCATCCACGCCCAACCCGGCGATGTAGTCGAGTTTGGCGATGATGCCGGGCAAATCGCCCACCCCATCGCCATTGGAATCCAGAAAACTGCGCGGATAAATCTGATAGATGACGGCCCCGCGCCACCATGATGTCTGCGACATGTACGCCCCTCCCGGGCCATTGCGGGCGCCAGAATAAGCGCCCTGCTAAAGGCATAGCGTAACTGCGCAACACGGAACAAGGGCGCTCGCGCATACGTATTCATCGGCGGGCAGCTTACTAAAAAACTCCAGATCAGAAACCCACACGCATCACCCCAACCTTTTGTTAATTCTCTTACCTCCCCCACTGATCTCGGATCAGCAGAGTCTAGATACGATTGACAAGCACTCTTTGGTTTTGCCTGCACCGTAACCGTGACGATCAAAACGAACTATTTTAAATTGATCCGCCATCGGCTTAGCACAACTTTTACCAGTGTTGACCCCTACCAACTTGCCAGGCATACACATTAGAATCGCATAAGCATCACCAGCTTCAACTTAAACACTCATGGCAATTAATGAGAATACGCAAGGTAGAAAAATTTAATTACATCCTCCAACATGTAGCTATTTCAATAGAAAACCTCGCTTCCATTATTCTGGGCACCTATGCCCCAACCTCAGCCAGCCTCTTTGATTTTCAGAATCTCTCGAAAATCCGCTCAGAACATGCAGAATAAATTATACTGCAGCTCACTCTTTGACGTATTTTCTCGCAGAGAGATACTGCTTTTGCACTAGCTATTTATAGATCTTTCGCTGACGACAGCACTGTTGCCCATTCTAGATTTTGGAAAAGTATATGCAACACGTTGATTTCTGCAAGAAAGGGCGATAGTACAATCTTTCTCTCCACCTTCGGAACAACGCGCCAAGGCTTCTATTTCCGCTTCTTTTTTTGAAAGCTTTCCAATCGATGCACCTGAACCACTAGTGGGAGAACATGCGATCGCACTCCGTGTTTTTATCCAGCGGCCTAGGGGAACAGCACGAGGAGCAGGAATTTCTTGGCTCGAAGCATAGCCAGTAGAAGACGACGGCGCTGGCCCACATATTGCACTGCCCGCGGCTGTTCCTTTTGGACATGCAGTCTGCGCTTCAGCAACACCATCTAAGGTGCAATTGCACACCAAAAAGAGAAAAGCGAAACCACCTTTTTCAAATTGAATCTGAACTGACAATAGAGCGGCTTTAGATTTCAATACTTGGAAAAGGCAGGCTTACTGCACGCAGAATAAACTGCTTTGCAGTCCCCTCCACTCTCATTGCAATTATTGACCGCACGCGTTTTAGCGTAGTTTTCATCCTGAGCAAGCCCCGTCGAAGCAGGCTTACCCTTTATAGAAGGCCACGCCAGGGCAATGCATTGATTGCTATAAGTTGTTATAAGCTTGCATCTCTTTGAATCCTCTAACGCGCAAGTGCTAATCGCTTTAGAAGCTGCGTCGGACTTGCTTTTCAAGTTTGAAGAGGTTCCAACGCTACCAGTCGAATCATCGATCGCAATAGCTCCCCATCGCGACTCCCATTTTCCGGTGGGAATCGCCCTAGGTGCGGGAACCTCGTTACTGTATCCACCACTACTACTTTCGGTAGGACCACACATTGCAGAGCCAGCCGCAGTGCCAATTGGACAAGCTGTCTGTGCAACGGCCCCATTTACAGAAAACATGAGAAAATAAAATGACGCTAAAACCAACAATGGCCATCTTCACTTTACACCGCCAAATTTTAATAAACCGATTAAACCTAACTACTGTAATCGGAAGCATTTTTCGAACCTGCCAGCATATCCGACATGGTCTGCTACCCTCTTGTAAGCGGAGAATTAATACCGGAGTTGATATTACGTGCTTTTCTGACTACATGAGAAGGTTCTTGTGGAATATATCCACAAGAACCGGGAGGCTGCCCTTGGGACTCGGATGGCTCGCAGCACCAGAGGCTCCAGTCGCCGCCCCATTGCCGCATATGGTGTAAATACACCAAGCGTGTCCTCGACGAATATCAGCCATCGGAGGTGCAGTCAGGATTAGTGTCGTCAGAATTAAGCCCATGCTGCCTTGCTGCAGCGCTTGGCTACTGCTAATTGATGTAAATTCTGAACCAACACGTAACCCAGCAGCGAATATCCCCAGAAGGCTTTGGACACTTTGGTGCCCATGTCCAAAGCATAGATGTCATGACTGCCAGCAAGGATATGCAGAAGAAGGTTACAATCCATGCAAGAGCCACCGTTGGAACAGATTTTTCCATCCAAAAATTTAAGTGCTCCCCAAACAGACAACATCGTACGCCTAGTATCTATGAAAAACCGGAAGGCTACATGACGAATAAACCCCCCTGCACTCCCCACCATATTTTTCGCAATTCGTCACTGACCTTTCTATAGCGACATTTTTATCGTTACTCAGGCCGGTAGCGAATTTCTTATTCCTCTCAGACGGCCACGCCAACGCAATACACTGATTGCTATAAGTCGTAATCACCTTGCAGTCGTTAGAACCATCAGACTCACAATCATTTTTGGCACGCGACACCGCTTCTGATTTACTAGCCAAGTCACTAGAAGTACCGACGCTACCTGTGTTGCCGTCGATTGATATCGACCCCCATCGTGACTCCCATTCGCCGTTCGGGACAGCGCGCGGCCGTGGGAGTTCGTCAGCGGAGCCCCCAGCCGAGCTGGGCGACGGACCACACATAGCTGAGCCCGCGGCCGTACCGATTGGACAGGCAGTCTGTGCAGAAGCATCAAGAACAACCATATTACCAATAAAAATAATTAGAATTGAAGTAACTAGATTTTCCATAATTATTTCCAGTTAAACGTGCCCAGCTATCCAAATACAGATTTTATGCAATCCCTCGATCTTGTGCGCACCCTTTACGCCTGCGAGCAGCTCGCAGGAGGGAGTACCACTAAAAAACTTGGAAGATTAACTCGGGAGCCGCTAACATTCTCTCTAGCCGCATCAACTGGCATAGGCGGAAAGTAGCCATAAGTACAGGCGAATACCCATGCAGGCCCGGACGGCGCAGCACCCGAAGCCCCATTCGCCGCCCCCATTGCCGCATATGGTGTAAATGCACCAAGCGTGCCCTGGAAGAACATCGGAGCCATAGGAGGTGCAGTCAGGATTAGCGTCGTCAAAATCAAGCCCATTCCGCCTTGCTGCAGCGCTTGGCTACTGATACCTGATGTAAAATCCTGACCCAACACGGAGCACAGCAGCGAAGACCTCCAAAAGGCTAGGGACACTTTCATGACCATATTCAAAGCAATTGGATGTCATTACTGCCAGCACGGACATGGAGAAGAAGGTTCCAATTCCATAGAAGAGCCACCGTTGGAATAATGATTTCGTTTTTTCAAAAAGCAGACAAAGAATGAACAATGGCCCAAAGCCAACGAATAGCGCCATCGCGATGCGGTAGAGGAGCATCATGGAACCAGCTACAACCGCCGGGCCGCTAGTCCCAATGCCAACCATCCACATCGCACGGGATTTCTGCGAATCCAGGGTAGGATCTTGTACAACGTCGAGGACGTCGATGCTGGATAGAGCAACCTGCATCCGTCCCAGGCTTTCGTCTACCTGATCTTCCGGCGTCTTGTTTTCGGCCGTGATCGGATAGGGACCCGACATTCCGATCGAAGCCGCAATCGTAACAATCGGTATACTCTTAAAAACTATTGCGCGGCAGGCTTCCAATTTTTGAAACAAAGCCTAAATAGAAGCTTTTTAAAAACCCAAGCGCATAGTACCAAATTTTTCGTTGATTCGTTTACCTTCACCGCTAGTCTCGGAGCTGCAAGAGTCTAGATATGATTGACGAGCATTCTTGGTTTTTCTTTCACTGTAACCATGACGATCAAAACGGACGATTTTAAAATAATCCGCCATAGGCTCGGCGCAACTTTTACCTGTGTTTACGCCCGCTAGTTTTCCAGACATGCACATCAATGTAGTGCAGGAGTCCCCTGCATAGACTGGTGAAGCGACAACCCAAAGCACCCAAATCAAAGACTTCAAAGCGCTCATTTTCAAACCTCCTTGATAGACATAACACGAAATTCCAAAAAAAATTAACGCGGATGATTAGCATTCTTCTACGAAATAATTAGAACAGGCAGGATAAATCATTTGACATATAGCGCCTGAACCCATTACACCCACACAAACTAAAAGCTCATCATTTCCTCAGATTAAAAACTCCTAAATTTAGGCTCTGAGCACTCTGAGAATGTTACTTTGCAAACCCTACCAGACTTTTCGCAATTTTTACCGGCTATCTTTATTGCATTATCCACAGAGGAAGCATTAGCGATAGCACCTCCTGCACCACCATCAACTGGGTTAACAGAAGCAACACATTGATTTCTATACGTTACTATTACACGACAATCAGCTGCACCCCAAGTAGCGCATTTAGATAGTGCATCTGTAGAGGCATCTACTTTGGAAAGAAAGCCAGCACTTAGACCGGTATCTCCATTAGGAGACTGTGCAACCGCGCCCCAAGTTTTTAGCCATTCACCATTAGGCCTGGGTGCAGGAGTCGTTATATATCTGTCAGAGCCAGAGCCCTGACTATCTGAAGGCCCAGGACCACACATCGCACTACCAGCCGCAGTGCCAATCGGACAGGCAGTTTGGCCAAATGCTGCAGTGATCGGCAAAATTAAAAATAGCGCAGCGCAAGAAAGTGCAGGTCTCGCGGAAATTGAGTTATGCATTCCTGCCTCCAGGTCGCTCAGGTAAAGGAGCATTAGCAAATTTCCCTTCCGACTGCTGAGGGGCATCAACTGATCCGCGTGTCACCCTCGTGGGTGAGGCGGTTCCTACGACAACATCAGAGTTAGCATCTCTGGCAATTTGGGGAGGTGAATAGGTCTGTGGTGCATAAGATCCTGGCGGTTGTCCCTGCGGCCCGGGACGGCTAGCTGCACCAGTCGCCGCCCCCATTGCCGCATATGGTGTAAATGCACCAAGCGTGCCCTGGAAGAACATCGCAGCCATTGGAGGTGCAGTCAGGATCAGTGTCGTCAGAATCAAGCCCATGCCGCCTTGCTGCAGCGCTTGACTACTGATCCCCGATGTAAAATCCTGACCCAACACGGAGCCCAGCAGCGAAGATCCCCAAAAGGCTAGAGACACTTTCGTGACCATGTCCAAAGCAATGGATGTCATGACTGCCAGCACGGACATGGAGAAGAAGGTTCCAATTCCATAGAAGAGCCACCGTTGGAATAATGATTTCGTTTGTTCAAATAGCAGACAAAGAATGAACAATGGCCCAAAACCAACGAACAGCGCCATCGCGATGCGGTAGAGGAGCATCATGGAACCAGCCACAACGGCCGGGCCGCCAGTCCCAATGCCAACCATCCACATCGCACGGGATTTCTGCGAATCCAGTGTAGGATCTTGTACAACGTCGAGGACGTCGATGCTAGATAGAGCGACCTGCATCCATCCCAGGCTTTCGTCTACCTGATCTTCCGGCGTCTTGTTCTCGCCCGTGATCGCGTAGGCGATCTCCTTCTTGACATCGTCGTTGACGAACTTCTGGATGAAAGGACTCGACATCCCGATCGAAGCCGCAATCGTGACAATCAATGCGCTCTTACACATCGTCACGATGAATGCGGCCATCGACTCCCGACTACGACCTGTGATCATGTTGAAGCCCTGGATCATCACCCAGATCGTCAACACGATCATTGCAACGCCGGAAACCCAGAGCGTAAAACGTCCCAGAAGACCTGCTTCAAAGTCGGAGATTCTATTCGTCAGATAACTCATGATCTGGCGATAGAAGACGAAGTCACCGACTGACGAGACACCCGGATAAGGACTGAGTGCCTGCACACTCAGATTATTCATCCATTGCCCAAAATTTGAAATTCCATTTGCCATTACAACACCTCAATCAACGGTTCGGGCAACGATGAATATCCTGAAAACTCCGCTCACTAGTCTCCAAGCGCTTCAGCAAGAGCAGCAGTTTTCACCACAGTACCCAATATATTCTGCTTCCCACGCAACATATCCTGCGTAAGTGCGCGCTGGTTATCTTCCAACGCAGCGATATATGTGTCATAGCCCTTGACTTGATTATTCACTTGCTCAAAAGTCTTGGTCATGCGCGTATTTGTATCATTTAGAGAATACATAGAAGCATTAAGATCACCTGGATTCACACTGAAATTGCGCAGGGACATTAGCTTGTTCAAGCTCTGATCCATGGTCGGCATAGTTTCAGCTAGAAAACCAACGACGTAGTTGTAGCGTTGATTTTTCATATACTGAATAGCCACGCAAAGCTGCTTTTGTTGCTCACGCGGATTATTATTCGCAAACCCAGTAGAACTACTCAGCATGCTTGTGATGGACGACATGCTAAAGCTAATACCACCGCCGCAACGCTCGAATCCAAAATTAGGCGACACCGGCTCAAGTTTGACCCCACTTGGCAGTCCGAACGTATTGATCATAGACTGCAACTGAACTAGGTTTTTCTGAAGCAGTTCAAATTGTGCAGTGTATTGGCTGTACTCCACCCCCCACTGCTGTACGGTGGCAAGCATATTCTTAATGGACTCTCCAATCGCAGCCACGTCTATAACAGGAACGCCACTAGCTCCAGCATTAATCGGCACCAACGTCAAGCCAAGACTGGCATACAGGGAAATCGCCAAAATCCGGGCCTTTAGTTTTGGAAATCCAACTTTCAACTGACGACTCATGGACATTCTCCTATCATTCATATTCACGACAACAGCGACAGAATCTGGTTTCAAACGACCGATTATGTTTCTAAACTACTGCCTTTCCTTTACCAGAACCCTTTCTATTTTCATAAAATGCCGGCAGCCACTCTTCGGGCGGCACGTCGTTCGCGGATACATGCAATCGGGAGGCGGCATCATTGACCGAAGCATGCATAATCTCGATGTTGTCGGTAGACGCTGAAATCACCGCTAATGCATCGTCCATTCCGCGCAGGTTGAGCTGACAGACACTGGAAGCGTGTCCCTGCTTAACCAAGAAACAGCGAGAACGCTCATCCAATCCAATCACAACCTGATACTCCGCCTCGCTGAGCTTGAGTCCGTTGATATAATCTTCGCGATCCGCATTCGGATTGGGCAGAAGGATCAGCGTCGCAGTCTGCTCGATCAGAGCCGCCGAAATGTCGCTTTTCAGTGCGTCTTCCGGGCTTTGGGTTGCAAAAATACCTAGACCGTTTTGTTTACGAATAGTTTTTTGTTTGTTCTTTGCGAATTCCTTCAAGCCGCCGCCACCATCAAGGATCTTCCAGAACTCGTCCATCACGTAGATCAGAGGACGGCCGTCGATCAGGGTTTCCAACTTATGAAGCAAATAGTTGATGACCGGCACACGGACTTCAGGATTGTCGATGACGTCCGTATAATCAAAACCGATGATGTTCGCACGCGACAGATCGATAGTGTCGACTGGATTGTCGAACACCCAACCGAGAGAATTTCCGGAAGTCCAGCGGCGCATACGCGCGAATAGACCATCATCACCCATGTTGGGCAAACTCTTTTGGAAATTCGTCATGCTGCGCAGATGCATCGGCGTGTCAAGCATGTTCTCTACTGCTCGAAAGATATCCTCTTCCTCACGCGAACTGTATTCGCGCTTGCCAGCCAGCACCTTGATCAAGTCGGCAAGGAATTGGACATTGCCTTCATTCCTTTCGCATTGAAAAGGGTTGAACCCGGTGGGCATACCGTTATCAAGTGCCAGATAGTTCCCGCCACATGCACGCACAAAGATCTCAGCACCACGATCCTTATCAAAGAAAAAGATCGTCGGCGAAGGCTCGTATTTCTGAACTTGGCTCAATAAGAAGTTGATGAGCGCGGTCTTACCGGTACCGGACTTACCAATCACCATCGTGTTAGCAATTGCCTTCTCTCCAAGCGAGTTTTCACTAGGATGAGTAGCATGAAAATTGAAGAAGTATGGCTGACCATTCGTGGTCTGCAGGGTGGTGACGCAGTCACCCCAGGGATTATTGCTACGCTTACCACTGGCAAAATTATGGAGCGGTGATAAGCCAAGAAAATTCAGCGAGCTGACATTGGCAATCCGCGTGCGATAGCGCCAGTTGCCCGGCAGCTGCGAGTAGAATGAGGATGCAACCGCAAGATCCTCCTTGGCGGAAACAAATCCTCCATTCGACAGCTCGGCGCGGGTGGCAGCAATATTCTGTGTGAGAATGTCTTGGCTGTCCGCATAAACGGCCATCGTAAAGTGGTATTCGCCAAGCACAAAATTGCCTGATGCGATCTGGTCCATCGCCATATCTAACTCTATGATCTGGCTGACCGCTTTGTCCCCAGAAGAAATCATCATGCCCTTCGTACGGTCCAGTACGCGCAAAGCATCCTGACGCCCAATAGGACTGAAGGAATGGGTGATCACATACTCGAAGTCAAGATATTTCAACCCATTTAAAATACCCGGATATGTGCCTTCAGCATACTCTTTTACGTTCAGAAGCGCGCCAAAGTGATTCACTCCGTTGGGAGTATTGATCACATAGTCTCCGCTTTTTGCTGAAAACATATGCCGGCTGACAGGCAAATACTCGTTGACAGGTGCAGTTAGAACCGGCACAGGCTCATCGATTCGATTTACAAGGTAAGCAAAGAACTCCAATGTTTCGGAAAAGACGATGCCGTTTTTGGCCTCATACATGCCAAGCCGGTAAGGAGCATAATCTCGAATAACCGCTTCGACATTGCCGGCAAGTTCCATCAATTTTGCAACAGCCTGCTCCTGGGAAGCCTGCAATCGTTTGATGTCCGTAGATTTCTCCGCGAAACGCTTACCGCTCACCATTGGACGATATAGCATCGTCAGATAGAGTTCATTTTGCATGAGCTTCTGCGACGACAGCATATCGAAGTACTTTTCCGACAGCTGCTGATTGAACAGGTTTCTGTAACTACCTTTCTGCGTCAGCTTCCTTCTACGTCGTACGTCATGCACCCAAAAGGCAACGTTCACGAAATCTGGCGCCCGCAGGGTCTGCAGCAATCTGTTAAATGTGTTGTGCCGATGCTCCAGCTCCCATTCATCGCGACCGACAAACGGCAAACCTTCCAAGTGCCAAGTCAACAGATAGTCGCCCCCTGTTGTCTTGACCACGTTGGCCGAGACATGCGACGAAAAGGGAATAAATTCGCTTATGGAGGTGTCCGGGTTGAACATCTGCTTGGCCTAGCCCCTATGGGTAACACTGAAAACGAAAGGAAGCCGGCGTCTGACGACGCCGACCCCTAAACTATCAAAAGCCTGCCAATTTCATGGAGGCGGACTTTTCCGATAACTATTGGGTGTAAAAACCCACTTTCCTGCATTGGAACGAACGTTTCTAACTCTTAACTTGAACTGCCAACGCAATCCCAGTAAGCGAAAAATCATCTCGTCGCGTCGAGCCATCTGACGCATTATGAAAATAATCACCGGGATAAGAAAAAGATATAAAAAATTCGTATACATAGAAAAAACTAACGTCCCGCCTGCACCTATGAAAAACGGAACATAGGGCACGCCCAAGAACATGGCAGGCCTGGTGCAGCCGCGGAAGACGACGTTTTTCTTCACGTTAAGCTGCCAGGAAAGGAAGGCTGTGAGTGACGAAGGCGTTAACTGCTCCGCAGCTACCACCAGCTCCAGTACCCAACAGCATACGAGCAATCTGGCCAGCAGCACCAATCAAAACGCCACCAATCAAAATCGGAGCGACATCGCCTATGCGCTTATGTGCAAATGCGATTTGATAACCGGCAAAAATCACCGCGATGGTCACCACTGCGATCGAAGCGATATTGAGCAGGCCAGTAATACTGGTGAAAAACTCACAGGTCTTCGTATCAGTACCACCAAAATTCTGCGCAAAAGCAGTTGATGTAGTCAACGCCGCCACAAATATCGCAGACTTGACGACCGTCTTGGCTGTCTGCTGGGTTTCGGGGGAAAAAAATTTGGCATGCTTCATTGTGAATCTCCTTGTTAAGGCCCAACATGATGGTGCACCTACCGGATCGGCCATGCCGGAGGCTAGAAAACGAATGCCGCGTCCCCTGTTTTCACAACTGGCTGCTGTGAAGAGGCAGGTGAAGGAACTGGGTGGTTTGCGGCAGCTTGCTTTGAAGGGGAACCTAGTATCACCGGTACTCGTGAACTCATCAACACGGCAACCTCTCCATCGCTCGAAAGGCCCGTAGATGCTTGAGAGGCACTAGACGATTTTGAAGAGCTAATCGTTCTGATCCCAAGCGATTGCGCGGAAGCCTCAGGACTTCGCTGCACTGAGGAAGAAGAGCCCAAGGGATCATCTTGGCTTGAACGCACGGACCCGCTGCTCTCGACAGCCACGATCTGAGGGAAGACCTGAGCAGGATCAGCCGGCGGCATAGCGGTTGCGGCATACAAACGGTCGTCCACTACGCGCGACAACACGCGATCCGGCAATGACTTGAGCAATGCTTTGGCCGGCTTGACTGGTTGCCTCAGCTGCACTGGAATCTGATTCGCCAACGGAATAGGAGCGACGCCCGCTTGAGCGGTAGCCCTTGCCATGGAATCGAACACCTTTTGTACGTATCCATGTCGAAAGCCGGTCACAAAATTTCCTGAATAGTAGCAACTAAGCGCCTTGCCCCAATCTTTCCCAGAGCGTTGATAGCACTCAGAGAGAATAGCTGATCCTGCCTTCAAGTTCGGGCACTGCTGAAATGCCTGCTCGTAAGACTGCAGACCGTATTTCGACAAGTTGTAACGATTTACTTGAGCAAGCCCAAGAGAAAAGTTATAGCCCTTTTCCTGAAGCATCTGGACCGTCGAAAGCGCTTCGCTCAAATTCATCGGCTGCCGTACGAGCCGTCCACCTACGACGCCGATGGCATAGGGGTTGTGCGAAGACTCTACTTGGACAACATGCTGCATTACAGAAAGCGGAGCGGCCATCTCTCCACATGCCATCATTTCAATTCCAGGGAGCACGATATGCCCTCCTCTCTGTCTCACACTTGGTGCCAAACAAACGTGTATACGCACAGATGACCGAGGCGCCCTCATTCAAGGATAAAAAAAGCATTCCGTCCTTTCTTATCATGACTGAAAGCTCCTTTCTGGGTTGAAGTCGATACCTGTGATATACCGCCGACCTTCGTGCGCCTTGATATGAACGATTATATCGATTGTCATCATCAATAATCGTTTAATCACATTGAACTCTAAACCAGAACCCTCAACCGAGGCCTTCACCATTAAAGCCAACTGGTCCCACGTCTGCTCCGGGCTGCCTGCATGGCAGCTAGTAATGGAGCCAGGATGTCCAGACGCACAGTTTCGTATGAAATAAAATGCCTCATCTCCCCGTAGCTCTGCCAAGATAATTCTATCCGGCTTCATACGTAAGCAAGCCTCCATACAGCTTTTGGCTGTAACGTTGCTGGCGCTCTGCCCACCCTTAGAATAGAGCAGATGAACCACATTAGGCTGCGAGATAAACAGCTCCCGCGCATCTTCAATCGTGACAAGACGCTCACTACCGGGGATATGGTTGACTAATGACTTCATGAACGTAGTCTTGCCGCTACCAGTCGCTCCAGAAACAACGATATTCTTCTTGTACAGTACTGCTTGCCTGAAGAACTCAGCATATTGCCGACACTGGCGTAGCATCAGAAGTTCTTTGTCGTGCTCGCTTACTTCTCCGCTATGCTCCAGGATCTGATCAAAAAATCCATCTTCCTGATATTGAGAAAGCGTCTTCGTATGCTTAGAGGGCAAACGGATTGTAATCGAGACTTTACCGGAATCGCAGGCAGGGGGAATAACAAACTGAGCCCGTTGACCTGTTGGAAAAGTCAGTGAAACAACCGGATCAGCGTCAGTAATACGCTGACCCGTGTTACTTTCATTGACGACTGCTGTACAGAATTGGCGAGCACGTTCGAACGTCAGCCCTGGTACCTCGACCTTCTCCCAACCGCTACGCGTCTCTAGATACACCTCTCCAGGACGATTTATACATATCTCCGTTACTTCGGACGAGAGCATGTACTCCCGAATACCGAGCACACTGTACTGGTATTCAAGGAACTCGCTGGATGCCTTTGAGACGGGAGAAACTTCTACGTCCACGTGTGCTCTCGTTACCTTCTTGGCAGTACGTTAGTGAAATCGACGTCCTTTGCAACATACACATTAACCAGCGAACCTTGATTAATAGTGACAGTTGCTGGTCGCCTCATGCTTTCCGTTGCTGCGTCATTTGCAAGACGTTCCATTGTCCGAGCGGTTGCACTCTCATAAGGGGACTGAACTTCCACACCAGTCTGTGAGACTGTTGTCTGTTCAGGGCCGTATTCGGCTGCCGCATACTTGAAGGCGTCGGCTAGCAAGCTGATCATTAATGCCGACGACAAACGCTGGCCCCAATGTGCGTCATACTGACCAGGATGCCCCGCGCCGCCCAAGCTATCAATGCCGGGACTTGCCATAGAGACGTCGATACCTGTCGGCGTCGTAATACGGTCCCAAATCACAGAAACACGCTGGCCTGTGGGACCGCCACTGTAGCTTCCGTAAATCTTTGACCCTTTGGGCAACAACAACGTCCGTCCGTTAATGGAATAAACAGGCTCAGTAATAAGACATGATGTGAATCCTGGGATATCGGTAATTACCCGAGTTTCAAGAATGCACCGCAAATAAGTACCACGCACAAGCAACGCATCTGGATGTCGAATAAACTGAGCGTTCGAGACTTTTTGCTTATCTGCCTCGCTACTACCCTCCGCGCCCGCGGCCCCGCCCTCGCTAGCAGGATTAAGTCCAGCCAATATGGAGTTGGAATATTCTTCAGCGCTCGTCGGGCCACTGCCGCCAGATTCGTTAGCGCCTCCGGCGGAGGCCATGCGACGCTCAGCCAAGGTAGGTCCCGCCGGACGGTTGCTTGCTGGATAAACCGGCTGAGGATAGTCCGGCGTTTCCGGTGAGGGAAGGGGCGGCGGTGCAAGTGAAATGGGAGGGACGTCCTGTTGAACGTCGACCGGAGCAGGAGTGGTTGCCATTTTTGGCAAACTTGGTGCTGTGACAGCAGCCGTAGGCTCCTTCTTTGCATCTGCGACATTGCGGCTAGTCGCGCTTTTATAAAGAAAGAAGGCGAGCACAAGCAAAACGAGAACAATTGCACCCAAGAAAAACAAAGCCTTCCTGTTTAAACGCTGATCTTCGACAGAACGCAGTTCAGGTGCCGAGGCATCCAGATCTGGCAATGGCTGCGCCTGCGTGCGCGCGAAATATGGGTTGTTCGTATCTTGCCCGTTATTTGTCGCCTGAGACCGATCGTTATCTCTGCCATCAAGGCGACCGTCGTTATTGTCAGGAGGATTATTCTGGCTCATTTTTTCACGTTCCTCCGGAGACCAACGACATTGCTTCCATGCCTAATAATCAAATAAGGATAAGTGCCATGGATCACTAACATATTTCCTTCCACGGTAGTGTTCACAACGAAATCTTCACCGTGTTCCTTTTCACGACCAAAGACAGCTGGAAAATTGCCCGTCTGAAATGCATTTGATTCCGTAAGTTTTAAATAAGTGAACCGACCGTCATCGTAGACACTTACAGGAACTAGCCAAGCAAGACGACTTCTCGTTGAATACGAATAGTCAAAATAATACTGCCTATCTTTGGATAGTTCGGTATTGAGCAGCGGCTTGTTCTCATCCTTGGCAGTATCCTGGGCTGCGGTAAATTGCGAGTCGCTGGGATAGTTGAAAACCACCTTGTATTGAACTCCGGCACGGCGCGCCTGCTCGAGCTCGCGCCAGTCAGTGGCAACGACCTTTAGTTCGAAAATATAAGAGTGCGTTTCTGTCCGCACCATCATATTGGTATCCACGTCAATATTTTTTGGCTTTAGATAAAAAACATTATCCCTACGCGTCAATTCCCAACCGCTACTAAAGCCAGTACTATAATCTAGTATTTTTTCGTTTGGATTCAACTCGATCTGGGTAGTTATGCCCAACCCGGCACGAATCTGATAGATTTGGTCAGCCTTGTAATCATAATAGTCAACAGCCTGAGCACTTACATTACCGATCGTGTAGACCGATGTAAGTACGGCCAATAACCACACCTTCCATCTATGCCTGAGCATCATTGACCTTTTGCTCCATCATTTCCAATAGAAATTCCCTCAGCTGTCCCAGAAGCAGCCTCAGTCGCTGCAGGAACAGCCACACCGATCGCGGGCACGGACGCTTGATCAACACTTTGGGGAACCGCAGTTCCTTGTTGCTGTGGCGGCGAGGGCTGTATCGTACTACTTGCGACCGGCGCTCCTACATCAGGGACAGCTTTGTCATAATCATTATCAACGCGGTATTCGGTCACTTGAAAACCCAACGGATTCTGCAGCCTATCCTGCTCATCCAATTTCAGGTTATCGTTATAATCAAACGCCAACGTAATCAACTTATTGTCAATGAATGATGACGTACCGGTCGTTTTTTCATACAACGTGCGCTGAATTCTGACAGCAGCACCACGAAATCCGCCAGATGGACGCTGCCCCAGGGGGGTTATACTTAGAATCTTAACCCTGATAGCTTTACTTTTTCCATACTTCAGAAAAGGATTATCTGGATTGTTTTCCATATACAATTGCTTGTGCCCAGCACCTACAGAGGCAGTGGACATAATAAAAACCAAATTCCAATCCCGCAGCGTCATTATCTCCGAGTCATAAGATTCACGAGCAGTCACATACTGCGCAACATTACTACGATTTATGGCTTCACTAGATGTTATTTGCTGATTATAAAAATCACCTTGAAGTCGAGCGACGGTTGCAGTTCCGCTGGAGGCATCAGCCATTACCAGGTACGGAACCTTCTCCTTCAAAGGCAACATATAATAATAACCACCGGCCAAGAGTAATGACATCATTAAAGAGGCCGTAGCGACCATCCAGGCGCGACGCTGACTGCGTTGCGCAAGGTCCGCAATCGTAAGCTCATAGTTGACCGCTTTCGCCACGACTTGATCAACATTCTGACTGCTAGAGTCTTTCTTACGGAACATGATTAATCCGCTTATACCGTGATTTCACAATGTCAAATCTGCACAGGAAATGCGCAGCTCATAGGCCCATATCAATCTAGCCTGCCGCTTGAGGCGTAGCAGGCTGAACGACAATTTGATTTCCAACTACAGACACGTATACGCCTTGCGTAGCATAAACCGCACTGAGCTCCTCGACTGCTTGTTTGATACTAACAGTATCAATTTTGGAGACGGCAGAATACAAAGTGTAATCAGAGGTTATATTGTAAGCGAGAGTCATATTGGAATCTTTAACCCAGCGCTCCAGCATGGTTTTCAACGTTCCATCCATCGGAGTGGCTTGGTAGACATAAGAAGCATGCAAAGGCAACTCCATGGGAGTTTCGGCAAAGCGGTTAACCGGCTTCCAACGCCCACCAAAGTCGGGAGCAGGCTTGGTCGCGCAGGCCCCGACCAACGCAGCGACCACCAAGACCAGCGACAGCTTGGACACAGACATCGGATTCACTCTGACTTCTCCAACTCATGAGATTTCGGGCTTAAGACGGACAGCACAACAGCTCCGCTCACCTTCGGGTGACGGAGGGGATCTGCCTTTGATGACTCGAGCGAGTGTGCGCGGCCGCCCGAACCAGCCCGAACAGGCCAGTCAGCGCCATGTAGGCGCACACCCGGTAACAATGAATACGCTGCAGAACCATCCATAGCCTTACTCCTGTGCAGCCCCGTCTGGCGCTGCCCCCCTTTAACAAAAAATCAACATTGCGCAAATTCTGGGTAACTTTGCCCTCAACGTACGCACGAGTCAAGAATCGCGGGCACGTCGCCCCATCCGTTTCGTGACAAAAATCACACTTTTACGGAAAGCGTTTTCACATCCGTCTTGGGCAACAGGCGTGCGGTGAAATATCGATCTTCGTAGTAGCGGATCTTGTCGCACTTCACCGGGTGCGGGATGCCCTCGTACAGGAAGACCTCTTTCTCGTTGCCCATTGCCTTGAGTTCCTGCGGAAGCATCAGGGCACGCCGCTCCTCCGAAACGCTACGGGTAGTCTCCCTGCCGCGGGTGACATTCTTCTTCTTGATGGTGGTGTAGCCCAACATCTCGGAGTAGTCGTTCGCATCCTGCTGCTCGCGCGGCGCGTAGAGGATCTGCAGGGCGTGGTTGGTGATGATGGTGCGCGACAGATCCTTGCCATAGGTCGCATCCAGCTGCGCCATGCTCTGGATGATGGGCAGCAAACGAAGGTTGTAGCCCGCCATGTAGGCAACCGCAGTGGCGATGATGTCGACCTTGCCGATCGAGGTGAATTCGTCCATCAACAGCAGGCATTGGTATTTCAGCTCTGGATTGGACTTCGGCAGCTCGCGCGTGTTGAGGTTGATGATCTGGCTGAAGAGCAGATTGATGATGAGCCGGCTTTCGGCCAGCTTGTTGGGCTGGATGCCGATGTAGATCGTCATCTTCTTCTTGCGCAGATCGGTGAGCAGGAAGTCGTCCGCGCTGGTTGCCGCATCCAGGACGGGGTTGATCCATGCGTTGAGCGGCTCTTTCAGGGTGCCCATGATGGACGCAAAGGTCTCATCGGCCTGTGACAGCATGTTGGCGAATGCCGAGCGTGCATTGCTGCTGAGGAACCTGCGCTCGGACAGCGACTTGAGGTACTTCTTGAGGTCTGTGCCATCTCCCGACGACAGGCGGTAGATGCCGCCAAGCGTGGGAGCCCCTGCCCCGCCCGGAAAGCCGAGCGACAGCTCTTCGTCCTGGTTTTCAAACAGATACAGGGCGAACGCCATAAAGGCATTACGCGCCTGACTGACCCAGAATTTCTGGTCATCCGACCCGTCCGGATACAGCATCGCGGCGATGCTCATCAGATCCGACACACGAAAGGCGGGATCGCTGGACACATAGGTCAGCGGATTCCACCGATGCGTACGACGGTCTTCGGCAAAAGGATTGAAGAGGAACACCTCATGCCCCTGACTGGCGCGCCAGCCACTGGTGAGGTCGAAGTTCTCCTGCTTGATGTCCAGGACCACGACCGATTCCTGGTACTCCAGCAGGTTGGGAATGACCACGCCGACGCCCTTGCCGGAACGCGTTGGCGCAGCGAGGATCACGAACTGTTGCCCGCTCAGCCGTACAAGCTTGCCGTTGAATTTGCCGACAACGATGCCGTTACCACTAGGCTTGAAAAGACCGTGCTTGGAAAGATCTGCCGCTCCGGCAAAGCGCGCATCACCATGCAGCGCCCGTGCCTTCGGCTTGACCAGGAGCACGACCGTGATGGCCCAAATGATCCCGGGCAGACCAAAGCCAAGAATGCCGGACATCTTGATCTTGGTTGCGTAAGGCGCCACTTCCGGCAAGCCCAGCGCCTTGACGTAGCGGTAGTAGGTATCCCAGGCGTACAGCCCGGTATCGAGCCGCAACAACAGAAGCGTCAGATACCCGGACAGGAAATATCCAACAAGCAATGTCACCAGGGTGGCGACTGCAATTAGTTTGGCTTTGGACACGCGCCCCTACTCCTTGGCTTACTTCTCAACGGCAATTAGCGACGGACGACGGGCTTGTGATCGACCAGATCCGCCCTGCGTCCGCCGCTCTCGCTCTCGACGAGCGAGTCGATCCAGACTCTGGCTTGATCCAGCGACAGGTCCGGCGTGAGCCGGGTTCCGGCATCCGTCACGACGGCATAGGCAACCACAGCGTCAGGCGCGTAAGTATCCTCCCGGGTGATTGCCACGACACGGTACCCGCCCCTGGTCAGCACGGTGTGCTGATACTCGTCCATCGCCAGCCTTCCTTTTCGTCAGCGCGGAGGCGATGCTAAAGCAAGACGTGTGATGGAGAAAGCGGTTTCGGCGAAGCCGGCTCAACAGCGCCTGCTTTCGACGCAAGGCGAGGATCGGGATGCGTCAGTGCTGGAGGAATTCGGTTGACACTTGAAGTGCTTTCAAAGCCACGCGCATGCCTGGCGGTGACAACTCCCCTTGTGGATGAGGTGCCCAGCTATGGATGCGGTGCCCAGCGCCGCGACGAAACAACGTTGAACAGCGACCCGAGTCTGCTCCAGGAATCTCGACGCATGGGACGCTAAAGCGCCCGGCCTGCCAGGCCGGCGTGCAGCCGCCCGTGACGCCTAGCCGCTGCACGATGTTCGATTCAACACGCTTGGGGACGCCAAGGATGGAAACGAAAGCGATCGTCGAAGACCTGGCAAAGGACGCACGGACGCTGCGAGCGTAAATGCATGAGCCAACCTGGGATCCGCGGCAGCAGTCGCTGCCGATGTTGAAGCCACTCAAGTCGCCATGCCGTCTGGACTTGGAGTGGTGGGCGGTACAGGGTTCGAACCTGTGACCCCTACCATGTCAAGGTAGTGCTCTACCGCTGAGCTAACCGCCCGTTTTCTGCATCAGCATTGCGCTGTGCAGGGCGCGCATTCTAGCGCAGGGTTTGGATCGCCACAAGCCCTCCCTGCATCTGAACTGCAACGCTGTCGCCCTGCCCTACGCCAGACTGGCAGCTTTCAGTTTCTGGATCTGGTCGCGAATCTGCGCGGCGGCCTCGAACTCCAGGTCCTTGGCATGCTGGTACATCTGCTGCTCCAGGCTCTTGAGCTTGCCGGCGATCTGGGCAGGCCCCATCGCGCGGTAATCGGGCATTTCCTCCGCCACCTGACGCGACTTCGAGCGTCCCTTGCCTGCCTTCTTCTCGGCGGCATCCTCGCGCGCACCTTCCATGATGTCGGAGATCGGACGCGCCACCGACTTGGGCGTGATGCCATGTTCCAGGTTGTACTCGACCTGCTTCTCGCGGCGACGGTCGGTTTCGTCGATCGCGGCCTGCATCGAGCGCGTCATCTTGTCGGCATACAGAATGGCCTTGCCGCGCAGGTTACGCGCGGCGCGGCCAATGGTCTGAATCAACGAACCGGTCGAACGCAGGAAGCCTTCCTTGTCCGCGTCCAGGATCGCCACCAACGACACTTCCGGCATATCCAGACCTTCGCGCAACAGATTGATGCCGACCAGCACGTCGAACTTGCCCAGGCGCAGGTCGCGGATGATCTCCACGCGCTCCACGGTGTCGATATCCGAATGCAGATAGCGCACGCGGATGCCATGCTCGCCGAGGTACTCGGTGAGGTTCTCGGACATGCGCTTGGTCAGCGTCGTCACCAGCACACGGTCGCCGAGCTTGATGCGCTCGTGGATTTCGGACATCAGGTCGTCCACCTGCGTTCCGACCGGGCGAATTTCGACCACCGGATCGATCAGCCCGGTCGGGCGCACCACCAGCTCGGTGATCTCGCCGGCGGACTCACGCAGCTCGTAGGGCCCCGGCGTGGCCGACACATAGATGCTGCGCGGCGAGCGCGCCTCCCATTCCTCGAAACGCAGCGGCCGGTTGTCCAGCGCCGACGGCAGACGGAAACCGAATTCCACCAGCGTCTCCTTGCGCGAGCGGTCGCCCTTGTACATCGCGCCGATCTGCGGAATGGTCACATGCGACTCGTCGATGACCAGTAGCGCGTCCGGCGGCAAGTAGTCGAACAAGGTCGGCGGCGGCTCGCCGGGTGCCTTGCCGGTGAGATGCCGCGAATAGTTTTCGATACCGTTGCAGAAGCCCACTTCGGCCATCATCTCCAGATCGAACTGGGTGCGCTGCGCCAGGCGCTGCGCTTCGACCAGCTTGTTCTGCGAGTACAGCTGCTCCAAGCGCTCCTTCAATTCCTCCTTGATCGTATCCACCGCACTCAGCGTGCGCTCGCGCGTGGTCGCGTAGTGCGTCTTGGGGTACACGGTGTAGCGCTGCAGCTTGCGCAGCGTTTCGCCGGTCAGCGGATCGAACAGGGTCAGCCGCTCGATGTCGCCATCGAACAACTCGATCCGCAGCGCTTCGGTGTCGGATTCGGCCGGGAACACGTCCAGCACTTCGCCACGCACGCGGAACGCGCCGCGGGTCAGTTCGAATTCATTGCGGGTGTACTGCAGGTCGGTGAGGTGGCGGATCAACTGGCGTTGGTCGATGTGCTCGCCCACCGACAGGATCAGGCGCAGCGACAGATAGTCTTCCGGCGCGCCCAGGCCATAGATCGCCGACACCGTGGCCACCACCAGCGAATCGCGACGCGACAGCAGGGTCTTGGTCGCCGACAGACGCATCTGCTCGATGTGCTCGTTGATCGAACTGTCCTTCTCGATGAAGGTGTCCGACGACGGCACATAGGCCTCGGGCTGGTAGTAGTCGTAGTAGCTGACGAAGTACTCCACCGCGTTGTGCGGAAAGAACGACTTGAACTCGCCATACAGCTGCGCCGCCAGCGTCTTGTTGGGCGCCATCACCAGGGTGGGCTTCTGCACCTGCTGGATCACGTTGGCAATGGTGTAGGTCTTGCCGGAGCCGGTCACGCCCAACAGGGTCTGCTTGGCCAAGCCGGCCTCGAAGCTGGCGACCAGCTTATCGATGGCGGCAGGCTGATCGCCGGCTGGGGAGTACGGGGATACGAGCTGAAAACGGTCGGTCATGGAGCGGATCTCGGGGAAGGACTGCACGAACGGCGGATGCCACTTTCGGTAAAAGTCCGACACCCCATCACTGAGAGCCGGCCTTACCTGGGCCATAGACGCCGTAGAGACTGCTTGCTCCGAGCCAGGGAGCAGGACGGTGAAAGCAGTGACTCGTTCGTGCGCAAAAGGGTACACGGCAGTACAGCTAGTGATCGTGATGGCGATCATCGGAATCATGGCGGCCATCGGCCTGCCTGGCTTCAATGCTTTGATCGAATGGCAGCGAGCACAGGCACGGGTTCACGTGCTTACCGTACATCTGGCGATGGCCAGGAGCATGGCCATCACGCATCGCCTGCCGGTTAGCGTCTGCCCATCCGTTGACGGCGAGAATTGCCGACCAGACAGGGACTGGAGCCGGGGATGGATTCTTTTCAAAGATCCAGCGCGTAGTGGGCAGCCTGCGGACGCGGGCTCGATCCTGCGGATCGAGCAGTATGCTGCGAGCGACAACATCAGCATCACCGGAACGATCGGCCGATCGCTTGTCCGATTTCTTCCGAACGGCCGCAATAGCGGCACCAACATCACGATCAGCCTCTGCACGGGCGCGCAACGCCTGGCGGATGTCATCGTCAACAACTCAGGGCGGACGCGCTCTGTCCGCTACAGGCAACCAACCGCCTGCCCTGCACGGTGAGTTCCAGCAAAAACAAAGAGGCCGCGACTAGTCGCGGCCTCTTCAACATCTTGGCGCCCGAAGTTGGACTCGAACCAACGACCCCCTGATTAACAGTCAAGTGCTCTAACCGGCTGAGCTATTCGGGCGGGGAGGCGTATTCTAGATGCAAGAGTTCGATAGTGCAACACCCAAGGCTGGCTACCAGCAACCCGGGGTGACAGAGGCACTCGGCGTCTTCACGCCTGCCTGATTCAGCGTCATCGTGCCGCACGTATCCCTGGCCTGATTGCCTTGTGGCGCGGCAGTTATCGTGAAGGTGGACTGGTTACCAACGAACCTGATGGTGTATTGGGCAGTACCGCCCTCACGCGGCGACTGGATGGTCGTCGAGCCATTGCCGAAGAGAAAACTCGCATAGGTGTTGTTCGTCGTGTGCGAGCGCTCCGCCAATTGCGCGTATTCGACCAGGTCTGCCTTGGCCTGCGCGCGGCGCGACTTGCGGATATGCTCGGCATAGGACGGATACGCCACTGCCGCCAGAATTCCGACGATAGCGACGACCACCATCAACTCAATCAAGGTGAAACCATCGCCCTTAGCATACTGAGACAGCCGATACGGGACAAAACGAGATAGGCGTAGCGACATTGAGGACCTCCGTCACTGAATCTGGCGCCAAGATTGGCGGCCGCAAGGATAAGGAACATACATGGGCGCGGCGCCTGCGACGTTGACGACCATCCAGCAACCGGAGCCTGCCGGGACAGCTGGCGCGGCCGAGCCATCCTTTGGATTGACTTGGGGCTCAAGCCGGGGCACGACTGAGACGCCTACATCCTTGACCGGAGCGTTCCCACCGGTGTTGAGAGAAATACCAGCAGAACCGGTGGCAAGCGTGGAACCACCGATGCTCCCCATTCGAACTCCAGACAATGCGCCTACGCCAGTCCGCGGATTCAGGCCAAACAACCAATTCACACCATCGGTACTGCAGCCGCTATTTGCAGCCAGCGGCGCATACGTTGCCATGAAGAGAATTCCCGAGACAAGCTCCGGATAACCCACAAATCGTTCACCGGCCGGGAGATCTACATACCATCCCAGCGATATTGCAGGGACAGTGCCTACCTGCAAGGTGCGCGTCCCGCCGGTGGTCGTGACTGAATATGGCGTCAGGCTCGTCCTGGTTAAGGTCGTAGTGATCACGCCATCCACCTGATCTGTAAAACCATACAAGCTCTGTATGTGCTGCGCGGAGCTTGGCAGGCTGTCGTCGTTGAACGAAAAACTACCGGTACCAAATAATACGAGGACCCCGCCGTTTTCACCGGAAGCCACCTGCAGTCCGCCGGTAATAGGTTGCCGATAGGTGCGCCCACCTTCGGCATACGTCCCCGTGGTGAATGCAGGCACAGTCACCGAAGCTGCGGTCGAGGTGAGATCAAACTTCCAGATGGCACCACGAAGATCGGCAGCATAAACCGTATCGGCATAACCATCACGTGTACGAGCCGGCAAACCAGACGGGTCGATCGCCAGGTTGTCTACCCGATCCAGGACAGTAATATTACCCAACCCGTTCCGGCCACTAATAGAGTTCCCAGACTCCGTTGCTTCGATCATACGGACGACCGGAGTTGAGGACGTTCCGATGTCCACCACGAACAGGACAGCCTTGCCGCTGGCGCTGTCATAACCGTTGCCGAAGATCGCTTTCCAGCTCACCGCGCCGTTGGCAGCACGCACCGGGACAATGACAGGCTTGCCGAGCACGTGTCCGATATTGGAACGCACCGTGGCATCACCACTGAGATCGTTAATCTCCCACAGGCGACTCCCACTCCCAAACGTCCCCGGGTTGGTCACATCCAGCGCAAACGCGCCGCGGCCACCAGCTCCAGTCGTACCAACCAGTGTCGTCTTCCAGCTGTTGTTGTAGTAGGCATCTCCTACCGCAAGCGGACCATCGACGAAATAGCGATGATCAAACGGCTGAGCAGACGCCTTGTTGGGTTGATAGGGCAGTAGCAGATTACCCATGTGACCATAGGATGTTGCTGGAATATAGGCAAAGCGCTCACGCCCACCACCACCGAGCACCGTCCCACTACCATTCATGCCGCCGTTGAAGGCATGCAGCATGCCGTCGTTGGCCCCCGCGTACACCATGTACCCCTGATTGGCGCGCTTGGAATTTAAGTAGTTGGTATAGGTCGTTCCCATTGTCCCTCCCAGAGCACGGTATCCGTAGTCATCGATAGGCGCACTGATCAACGGTGTGGAGTTGATGATGTCGCCTAGGACAGTGGTTCGGTCCCGCAACTTGCCCTTCTGCTGCACCTCACCGCTTCGATCGCCCAATAGATAACTAGCCGCTGTCGCCGCCGTTGCTCCAAGATTGACCAAATCTTGCTCCGAGCAAATAGCCTGACCAGGATATAGCGTCCGTGATAACCCGCAAAGACCACTCAAACTAATTGTCGTACCATCAAATTTACGAACATTAGTGCCGTCACTGAAGAAGACATTGCGGGCAGTAGGTGCAGGCATTTGTTCGGAGGCTTCCCAAAACGGGGTAAAACGGGCCTCTCTTGTTTCAGGATCGACGGAAGCCTGACTGGCCTTCAGCTTACTGGACCAATCGGTCCCGTTATTTCTAATCTGATACTCAGGTGACACGGTCAGGGAGCCCGCACCAATGCGAGCACCCGTTAAGGCTAGCGTTCCAGAAGGAGAATTCGCTGCACTGGCTGCCGACAGAACTCGGCGCATCGCACTAGTCACCTCATCAGGGCTCTTGGCATTAATGAACTGACCGCGACTATTAATAGTGGCATGCCAGAGCTCGTCGATTACGCGACCGTCATCGTCCGCAGTTGGATTACCGTTGCTGTTCCAATCGGGGGGATTGGCATATGGATCGCCAGTAGCTGCTTGATTAACTTCGTAGATATTCCCCTGCGCACCCAAGGTGATCGCATAGAAATTCATATGCAAATTTTTCTGACAGTCCAGCCGCTTCCAGTCGGCGGACGTCTTGGAGAGTGTCGCGCACTTGTCGTCCACGGGCACAAGTCCGGCCGGGAAACTTGGACCAGTCACCAGTGGAGTAGAATTGCCAGAATAGTAGCCCGCAGCTATGTCGGCAATCGTATTGCTATAAGAGTCAGCGAATGGGGCGCCAGAGAAATCCACCGTGCCGGTAGAGTCGGCATTGCCATACCCACTGACGGTGTTGTTAGCATTCGTATATCCGTCGGTGAACAACATGCCGCCATTCTTTTGGCATGCACGTAGCACCGGCGCACCATCCCCGGCCCGCAAAAACTGTCTCCCCAGGTAATCGACGGCTGTACGATTTGGCGTACCTCCATTCGGCTTGAGACGGTAAATCAAATCGAACAACGAGGTGCGCGCGGCGTCGTCATCCATGTCATACATGGTCGCCGGAGTCAAGTTATTGATAGTGAAATAGCCGACCCGCATCTTGTCGACGTCGGCTAAAGATCGGGAAGCGGACCCGACGATTGATAAGATACGATTATGGTTATATTGAAACCAATTGGCAAAATTTTGCCGCGCATCATTATACGCAGCAGTATTGGACCCATAATTCGCTAGCAGTATCTGGTAACGACGCATATTACAACCAGGACCACAGGCATTTGCGATGATTGGCCTATTGACGTCACTGGTCAGATATCCAGTCGGAGCTGGGGCATCTACAGGCAGATAAAAAGTTGCCGGCACGTAACCCATTTGCACCGCACAGTTCGCCGTGACTGAGACTGTTGAATTCAAGGTAACCCAGCGCCCGCCACTACTTGGCAAGCCATTACCGGTGGTTGAGTTACATGAACGCGCACTCGATCGATAACGTGTCCCAGCAGGAATTGTCATTCCCGTCAAAAACTGAAACGACTCGCCGTCGCCCTCACGATAGGCAAGGTCATACAGAGTGTTATACCCCGCGCTGAAATCATTGCCATAGACAAGAGGATTACGCGGATCGACTCGGGCTTGGTCGAATGCTGCGGCTGGCCAAAGGTTGGCGCTTGTTGACGTCTGCGCGGGAGGAGTCCATGGCTCATAAAGAACGCTGGGATTATAGTAGCCAGCATTATAAGTTGGCGAGCGCGAAAATCCGAAAGCGTCAAGCGGAGGAATGGCACGCCCAGGAGAATAAGTTGCATTATACCCCGAGTGCGGAAATAAATAAACGTAACAGTCAGGGACGTTGTTTGTACACGACTCGCTCGAATTAAAAAATACACCAGCTGAACTAAAGAAACTAGTCCCATTCCACTGCAAACGCCCATCACCGCCCTTGAATATCCGCTCAAACGTCATCGAATTCGAATCGTCGACCGCCATGATGAAAGCAGGTGGAACGGAGGTCGCGTTATTCAGTGGAGCCTGCGCCAAGCCGCCCTGCCCTTGCGCCGCAATCAGGCCATAGACGAAGTACCCGCCCACCGCAGCCAGAACGATCGCGGAAGCGACAGTGGTTCGAAAAATGCGACGGGACATGCCGGCAGCCTCAGAGCTTGAAAATGGTGTCGATCGATGCCGATGACGAGGCATCTGTTGCGGCATCGTTAGCAAATGTGGTGATTTGGTACACTGGAGTCACTGGATCGAGTGGATCCCCCATCGCAAGCGACCCTCCACCGATGATGCACGAGTCAATGCGCCGTACATTGACTGCCTCATTCACCGCCGTTGCCTTGCTGCGCCCCCATGCGACCGGATCAAATGCTGTATCACAGTTCTGCTGAATATCGGTATCAACCAAAGGAGCGCCCGTTGGCGCATCCGTGCGGTTGGCGATGGCCTCAATGGCACGCTCGCTCCGACGCGTCACGCCTTCAGCATGTTGGAAGGCAATATTGGTCGCCAAGTAATTGGACGCCATTTTTTCCTGCATCCCTGCCACTTGCATTCCGGCAATTCCGATTAACGCCAACAGGATTAGCATGATCAGTGCAACGTAGAGCACCGCGCCACGAGGGCGAGCGGGCATAGGACGTAGGCGGGCGTGAGCATTCATGAGTTAGTTCCCGAACAGTCGATTACGCAAGGCGATCGTGGACTCGTACGTCATTCTGTACCGCCCGTCAGTTTGGGCAGGTGGCGCAAAAGACACTCCCAATGCACTTGGATAGCGCACTGAACTTGCTGGTCTCTCTGCCGTAGCAGATGAGGGACTACGGGCAAGAATGCCGACCTGGACCTGCCCCACTCGCCGCCACTGCCCAGCCGCTGCAGCATCTGTACCAATGGAAACATCACTTGCGATCGCCTGTGTGTTGATGTTCCCCAATGGTGGGGAGGTTGTGGACATGCTGGCGGTTTGATCAAGACCGAACAGCAGTTGCATGTTCTCGATACCTTCAACCAGTTCCTCGGGCGTTCCGTAATCGTCCACGCCGTTTGAGCGCGCCCGCATCAGCGCCGGCTCGCCCGTTGTTGCGGAGGTCCCAACGTAATACACCAGCGATTCCGCTCGATATATCAACGCTTGGCCGGTTGGCCTTGCCGAGTAGTTTGATAAATTGGTTCCGTTGGCGGTGATCTTGCCGCTGGCATAGACCCCCTTGAACACCGTTGCATGGGCACAATCAGCGATTCCAAATACAGTGGGAGTCGCCTGGCCACCCTCGGTCAGACGCACGCCGTTAGTGGCGTTGAAGCTGACCACGCTGTTACTGCCCGACGTTAGCGCAGTGATCGGCACGCTCTCTGGAGCCAAGTAGCGTAAAACCAGGATGTCGCTGCCGCCGCGCGGATTGAGCTTGGAAATCGATGCGGGAAGATTTGTTGGTGCCGCCCAGGTGGCTCCGATAGTCAGAACGCCGGGCGGCTTGGTATTAGGCGCTTCGTAGCCTTGCACGCTGACGCTGAAATCCAATGGATGACCCGAACCGCTTGCGGCGCCGGTGGTGACGACCGGGTCCCCCTCACCACGCACGAAATGTGCTTGGTCATTGACGCAGCCAAAATGTCCTGCCATGCGTATGTCGCGCTGCAGGAACTCAAGGGCAAACCGCCCGTTCTCCTGCGCGCGTGCACTCCCTTCCGCAAGCATTGATGCAGTACGGGATGCCGAGAAGATCTGGATCACACCCAGCATCAATATCAAGCCGATCACCATGGCGATCATCATCTCGATCAAACTGATGCCGGCAAACGCACGCTTGGATGGAACGCTACGAGTCATAGCTGAGACACCAGCGTGAACGTTGTGAGCGCATCCGGGTTGCTTGCATCCCAACGCTGATCCCCCCAACTAATGCCCACGGTGACCTGCCCGTTGGCGTTAAGCACCGTCGCACTGGCACCCTCGCCTAATGCCTGCACTACCTGGCACTTCCAGCGTGCGACGTTGGTTGCGATCGTGAGATTTGTCCCAAGCGGGCGACTGCAGCTGGCAGCAGTGACCGTGTTTGCGGCAAAGGTGGCGTCGGTATACCAGGACGATTGGAAGCGATTGCTGCGCATCTGGTCCAGCAAGTCGTAAGCCAGGTTGGTGGCCTGAGTGCGATAGTTGGCGCTCTGCACAAAACGCACGTTGGCTGTCTGCAACAGCGCAAACCCGAGCAAACCAAACGCAAGAACGATGATGGCGATCAGCACTTCGAGCAGGCTAAAGCCATCGGAACGAGCGCGCGATACAAAGGATCGGGGGAGCGTCACTGGCAAGTGCCTTTCTGGGATGTGATCTGGCCGGCGCCGTTGACGACCAACGTGCGACGCAATGCCTGCCCATCACACGTGGTTGGCTGCAGCGTTATCTGCTGATTTGTGGAAGCAAGCCTGCGCCCGCGTCCATCGAATGCAATCGTTGCGCCGGACGGACCGGAATTGCTTAGCGACGGGTCAATTGAGACGAAACGCAAGACCGTGTCGCCACCCTTGAAGGCTCCATCTCCGTCGGTATCCGCCCAAGCCAGCATCCCGCTCCCCCAGTTGTTGTCGCATGCGGTCCCCGATGCGCTACCGCAAACCCCACCACCTCGGCGATTGCGTATCGCCTCACTGCGCGCGAGAGACAGCAGCCCGAGGGTCTCATTGGCGCTACTGGCTACGCGATTGGAGCGTATTACTCCACGAAAGCTTGGAAGCGCGATCGTAAGCAAAATCGCCAACACGGCGATCGCAATGATCAATTCCACAAGTGTGAAGCCGGTAGATCGGCGAAAAGACATTGGACGCTCCCCAGCGTGACCTGACCAAGATGCTTCGACCACCCCTCAAGAACAAGCAGTGGGGGGACGAGCGGTCGTTTTAGGGTTGTCGGCGTGCGCGTGGGGGACGAACCGGGCCTAGGGTTCGTACCCAGCCCGGCTTTTCCCTTCTCCAGAATGGTGGTCTACATCCAGCAGGCCTTAAGTCACCACCCGATAACAAGGCCGGTAATCGCCCGAAATCTTCATCCGGCGCTGTTCCACGAAGCCGCGCAGCAGTTCGTCCAGGGCCTGCATGATGTCCGGGTCGCCATTGATCTCGAAGGGGCCGAATTCCTCGATGCGGCGCATGCCGTCTTCCTTCACGTTGCCGGCGACGATGCCGGAGAAGGCACGGCGCAGGTCGGCGGCCAGCGCGGGCGCTGGGCGGCCGTGATGCAGGTCGAGGGCGGCCATGGCCTCGTGGCTGGGTTCGAATGGCTGCTGGTACTCGAGCGGGATGTGCACAGACCAGTTGAAGTAGTACGAATCCTTCTGTTCCTTGCGGTGCGCGCGTACCTGGTGGATGCCTTCGGCCATGCGACGCGCCACGGCGACTGGATCGCCAACGATGATCTCGTAGCGGGAAGCGACAGCTTCGCCCAGGGTGAGCCGGATGAAGCGGTCGATCTGCTCGAAATACGGCGCGGCAATGGTCGGGCCGGTTAGAATCAGCGGGAACGGCAGGTCGGCGTTCTCCTCGCGCAGCAGGATGCCGAGCAGGTAGAGGATTTCCTCGGCCGTGCCGACGCCCCCCGGAAACACCAGGATGCCGTGTCCGATGCGGACGAAGGCTTCCAGGCGCTTTTCGATGTCCGGCATGATCACCAGGTGGTTGACGATCGGATTCGGCGACTCGGCGGCGATGATGCCCGGCTCGGTCACGCCGATGTAGCGCGTGTGATGCTTGCGCTGCTTGGCGTGCGCGATGGTGGCGCCCTTCATCGGGCCCTTCATCGCGCCCGGCCCGCAGCCGGTGCAGATGTCCAGGCCACGCAGCCCCAGCTCGTAGCCCACCTGCTTGGTGTAGAGGTATTCGTCGCGCGAGATGGAATGGCCGCCCCAGCACACGACCAGGTTCGGGTCCGACGGCTGCAGGATGCGCGCGTTGCGCAGCTGGCCGAACACGGCGTTGGTGATGCCTTCGCTGGTATCAAGATCCCCGCGCTGGGCTTCCAGCTCGATCGCCATGTAGGCCAGGTCGCGCACTACGGCGAACAGCAGCTCGGCCACGCCGCGGATGATCTCGCCATCGACAAAGGCCATCGCCGGTGCGTTGCTCAGATCGATACGGATGCCACGGTCCTGCTGGTTCACCTGGATATCGAAATCCGGATACAGGTCGCGCGCGGCGCGCGGGTCGTCCGACGCGCTGCCGCTGGTGAGCACGGCCAGCGCGCAACGGCGCAACAGCTCGTGCATGCCGCCGCTGGAGGCGTCGCGTAGACGCGCCACCTCCGCCTTGGACAATACGTCCAGGCCACCACGCGGATAGATCCGCGCATCCACCACCGGCAGCGCCCGTGCTGCCGTACTGCTGAGTTCCATAGCTTGCTCCTGTCGTATCTCAGAACTTTAGCGTACTCACCCGCACAAAAGAAAACGGCCGGGAGAACCCGGCCGTTTTTGCAAGCTTCGACACGCTAGCCAGCTTTAGAACTGATAGCGGAAGCCCAGCTGCAGCGCCCAGCGGGAGATGCCGCGATCGTCGTAGACCGTGGACTGGTCCGGGGTATTGAAGCGGTACACGTACTTGCCGCTGGCCGCATCGACACCACCGTATTCCACGACACCACGCATGCCCGGGAAGCCGTACTCTTCGACACGGCCCCACTTCTTGTTCAGCAGGTTGCCGACGTTCATGACGTCAAGCCAGAGAGAGGCCTTGTTGTCCTTGAAGAAGCCGGGGATCTCCTGCTCGATGTGCAGGTCGAACTGGTTGATCCAGGAGTTGCGCGCGCCGTTGCGCTCGGCCACCTGACCACGGCGGGCAGCCAGATACTCGTTGCCTTCGATGTAGTTCCAGAACGCCTGTTCTTCTCGAGCGGTACCGAACAGCACATCGCCGCGGCCGGCCGGGATATACAACAGGTCGTTCAGGCGGCCGTCGCCATTGGCGTCGTTGTCGAACGCATAGCTATACGGGCGACCATTGCGGCCTTGGTAGATCAGGCCCAACTTGGTCTCGTAGTCGCCGAAGAACGCATGCTTCCAGTTCAACGTGCCGAGGATGCTGTTCTTGACTTCGTACGCAGCGGTCGAGGCAACATTTTCGTTGGCCTGGAAGACCGCATTGTTGCCCAGCTGCGAACCCGAGGTCGAACTGGTCAGGCCGCTGACTTCGTCGGCGTCGGTGTAGGTGTAGTACAAGCCCCACGACCAGTCGCCGCCATTGAAGGGTTTGTTCAGGCCGACGGTGAAGCTCTCGCTGCCGCCCTTATCGGTTGGACGGGCGATGATGGCATCGTTGAAGCGCCCATCACGCGAGCCGCGCGCATCGACCACCGAGGCGGTGCCGCGCACACAAGCCGCCGGAGCGCCCGCACCGGTCGGATTACGGCCGTCGTCCAACCAGCAGGCCGGATTCAAGCCTGCAGTATTCCAGTACAGGTTACGACCATCCTGACCCACGCGGCTGGTATTGCCCAGATTGAGCTGCTGGTAGTAGATCGCCTCGTTGACCTTGGTCACCACCGCCTCGGCAGATGCCACGATGCCGTACCAGGGCAGCTCGGTATCGAATGCCAGGTTGGCCTTCCATACCGACGGCTGACCCAGCTTGCTGTCGACGAAATCGACGGACTGCGTAGCGCCATTCAACGAACCATTACCGATCGGCTGGTTATTGATGTCAGGCGTGAAACGAATGCCATTGGTGTTCACCAGTGTCTGGCTGGAGAAGTTGTAATCGGTGTACGCCAGGCCGGTGTTGGAGTACGGGTTGGACAACCACACGGTTGCCGCGGCCCCCTGGAACAGGCCCACGCCGCCGCGCAGTTGGGTCGGGCGGTCGCTGTCGAAGGTGTAGTTGAAACCGAAGCGCGGCTCAAACAGGCCGTTGCCATCGATGGTCTGATCGTTACGGAAGCCGAACAGCGTCGACGCGGTCGCGTTGTAGGCCGGGCTGTTCTTGACCATCGGTTCGTCGTAACGCACACCGAACGTCAGCGTCAGGTTGTTGTTGACGGCCCAGGTGTCCTGCAGGAAGACGCCGACATTGCGCATGCCCCAGTCTGCGGCGATGTCGTCGATGTTTCCGCTGTTGGACCGCGAATAACGATAGTTCAGCGGGCGATTGGCCGCGTAGTCGGCAACCGAGTTGAACGTGTAGGAACCGAAGACGCGCTGGCCGAACAGGTTGAACAGATCGTTGTCTTCGTAGTCGAAGCCGAACTTGACGGTGTGGTCGTTCAAGAACAACGTGCCGGCAAAGAACGCATTCCACGTTTCGGTACGCAGTTCGTTGGCCTGGGTGCTCTGCTCGGTGCCCAGGTTGACGGTGTTGTTACCGATGCGCACAGCAATGGCCGGCAGCTGCGATGCAGCGGTACGCACTGCCGAGTAATCGCGGTACGACACCTTGGCTTCCGTGGAGAACGTGTCGGTCCAATCGCTGAACAACTGGGCCGTATAGGTCTTGAGGCTGAAGTCGCGCACGTAGTGGAACGAGTTCAGCGACAGCGCCTGATTGCCGAAACCGTTGAGGTTGGCAGTGCTCTGCTCGCTCTCGCCATAACGGAACGAGGCGCGATGCTTGTCGGAGATGTTCCAGTCAAGCTTGAAGCCCTTTTCTTCCGAATCCGAATCCAGCGCTGGCAGCGCCAGGGTTCCCGGGTCAAACCCGTAGACGTTACGCGAGATGTCGATGATCCGATCGATGTCGGCCTGCGGGATCTGCACGATGTTGCTCGCGCCAGAACCGATCGGGCCGTAGCCGGAGGCTCCGGTGAACACGCCCTTGCCCTTGTACTTTTCGTAGTTGGCGAAGAAGAACAGCTTGTCCTTGATGACCGGGCCGCCTAGGGTCAGGCCGTAGGTGGTTTCGTTATCGAACAGCTGCGGGCGGATATCGTTCTGGTTCTTGCCCGACCAATCGTTCTCACGGTAGGTGCCGTACACCGAACCGTGGAACTCGTTGGTACCGGACTTGGTGACCGCATTGATCACGCCGCCGGTGGCGCCGGTGATGGTGACGTCGTAGTTGGCGACGTCGACGGAGATTTCGTCGATGACATCCATCGAGAACGGCTGGCGCGGCGTCGGCAAGCCGTTGGACTCCAGGCCGAACGCATCGTTGGTGCTGATACCGTCGACACGGATCAGGTTGAAGCGCGGATTCTGGCCGCCCACGGAAATTTCATTACGCGCCTTGTCGGTCTGCGCCACGCGCGGATCCAGACGTACGTAGTCCTGCAGGTTACGGTTGATCGAGGGCAGCGATTCGATCTGCTCGCGGGTCACATTGGTACCGGTGCCCATCTTGTTCGCACTGAACAGCGCCGAGCCGTAATCGCCGCCGATGGCCTGCACCGCGCCCAGCGTGGTCACGTCACCGCCCAGGGATGCGTCGACGCTATTGACCTGATTGAGGTTCAGGTACACGCCCTCTTCCGTCTTCGTCCCTTCACCCGACTTGGTGATCGTGATGGTGTACGGCCCGCCCACACGCAGGCCGCGCGCGTTGTAGCGTCCACTGGCATCGGTGGTGGCGCGGCTGACGGTTCCCGATTCGACATGGGTGATCGTCACTTCGGCATTCGGCACCGGCTGACCGCCGCTGCTGGTAACCAGGCCAGCGACGCCGGCAGAGGTGCTCTGAGCGAACACGGGGGCGGCGGCGAGCGCGGCAACAAGGCCAAGCGTCAGCTTGGACATGCGAAGACAACGGGGGTGGGTCATTTCGGTAGCCTCGATACAGGTTGGGCAGTGACAAAAAGGCGCAGTCAGCCCAACCGTTCCCGGGGGTGGGCTGCCGATGATCTGGGGTCCCTCGCCGCGCGGCGGTTGCTGCCGCAACGGTTAACAACAGATTAACACGCTAAGGCCTGATTGTGACGGCGGCGTGACAAAGTTCGCGCAGTGCAACATGAACTTCGCATGTGAAGGCGTAAACGCCAGCTTGCGCAACGTCGCGCGGCATCTGCGACCAGCGTCGCGCTATTGAGCCGTTTTATCGAAAACAGGGCTCATTTGGCCCGAAAGCGCGGCAAGGGCTGTCGAAGGCCCTTGTTACAGAGGCATCCCGGCGCCGCCGCAGCTTGCACCGCTACGCGTCGGTGGCGCGGCTTCAGATTCTCAGTAGGCAGTGTCACAGATCGCTCCCACGCCCTGCCCGCCTATCACCGACCGGCTCAGATCGACACCGGTAGCTTGAAATACGTCCCCAGGCCATCCAGGAACATCTGCACCGAAATGGCCACCAGCAACATGCCCATCAGGCGCTCGATCGCGGTCAGTGCGCGATGACCGAGCAGTTTGTACAACAGCGGGGCCGAGGCCAGGATGGTGGAGGCACCAATCCAGGCGATCATCAAGGCCAGGCTCCAATCCCACAGCCGGGTGGGTTCGTTGCTGCCCATCAGCATCACCGCCGCCATGCCGGACGGGCCGGCCACCAGCGGGATCGCCAGCGGCACGATGAAGGGCTCGCCATCGGGTATCTCGCCCATCAGGCCTTCCGGACGCGGGAAGATCATGCGGATGCCGATCAGGAACAGCACGATGCCGCCGGCGATCGCCACCGACTCCTGGCGCAGGTGCATCAGCTCCAGCGCGTACTTGCCGCCCCACAGAAACGCCATCAGCACGCACAAGGCGATCAGCAACTCGCGCGCGAGCACGAAGCGCTGCCGCTTCGGTGGCAGCGGCTTGAGCACGCTGAGAAACACCGGGATGTTGCCCAGCGGGTCGAGGATCAGGAACAGCAGCAGCGCCGCCGAAAGAATGGTCATGCGGAAGGGCTCCAGATCGCACCGCGGTGCGAAGCACCTGCCATGGACAACAAGGTGACGCAGGCGGACGCATAGCGCGCGGGGTCCACCGCGTCGCTGTCTTCCTGATGGGTAAAGGCGCGCGCGCGCAAGGCGGTGCGCATCGGGCCGGGCTGCAGTCCGCTGATGCGGACCGGGCCGGCGGCGGTTTCTTGATGCAGGCTGGCGAGCAGGCCACGCTGCGCATGCTGGGCAGCGCCGTAGGCGCCCCAATAGGCCTGGCCAACGCGTGCAGGGTCGTCGACGACGAAGACCACCGCCGCATCGGCTTGCTGCCGCAACAGCGGCAAGCAGGCCTGGGTCAACCAGGCGCGCGCGGTGAGGTTGACATGCAGGTTGCGTGCGAAGTCGGCAGGTGCCGCAAGTTCGGCCGGGGTCAGGCCGGCGAAGTCGGCAGCACAGTGCAGCAGGCCGTGCAAGCCACCCAGCTCGGATTGCAGCCGTTGCGCCAGCGCGGCGTAGTCGTCCGGCGTGGCGCCGGCCAGATCCAGCGGATACAGCAACGGCTCCGGGCCGAGCTTGGCAACGACGTCATAGACGCGCTCCAGCGGGCGCAGCTTGCGGCCCAGCAGCACCACGGTCGCACCGGCCACTGCGCATGCCTGCGCAGCGGCTGCGCCAAGACCGCCCGCTGCGCCGGTGATCAGCACCACGCGCCCGGCAAGCGCCGGCACATCGGGCTGGGCCTGCGCCAGGCTCACGGCTGGTAGGCCTCGCTGACAATGCGCTTGAGCTCGCCGGCCTCGAACAGTTCCAGCGTGATGTCGCAACCGCCGATCAACTCGCCGTGGATGAACAATTGCGGGAAGGTCGGCCAGTTGGAATAGCGCGGCAGATTGGCGCGTACTTCGGGCTCTTCGAGCACGTTGACCGTGCGCAACTGATCGGCGCCGGCAGCGACCAGGGCCTGCACGGCGCGGCTGGAAAAACCGCACATCGGAAATTGCGGGGTGCCTTTCATGAACAGCACGATCGGGTGTTGTTCGACTTCGGCCTGGATCCGTTCCATCACCGGCATTGGACTCTCCTGACTGGGAGCGGCAGGCCCGACCGCCGGGTCGGATAGACTTCCGCAAAGGCGCGCATTGTAAGCCCTCGGCGCGACCTGTCGCCGTACTCCCTTCGCTGCCCTTGCCATCATGCCGATCGAACACCTTGCACTGCCCTACTCCCGCGCCGCTCTGGAGCCACATCTTTCCGCCGCCACCCTGGAGGCGCACCACGGCGTCTGTTACCGCAGCGAGGTCGATCGGCTCAATGCACGCATCGAAGGCAGCGAGTTCGCCGAGCTGACGCTGGAAGACATCATCGCGCAGGCGCAGGGCACGCTGTTCCATCTGGCTGCGCAGGTGTGGAACCACACGTTCTACTGGCAGTGCCTGCGCCCACGTGGCGGCGGCGAGCCGCTGGGCCGGCTGGCCGACCGCATTGCCAAATCATTCGGCGACTTCGTGCACTTCAGGCAGGAATTCAAACGCGTCGCCCTGGGCAGCTTCGGCTCGGGCTGGGTGTGGCTGGTGCAGCGGCCGGATGGCACCTTGGCGATCGTCGCCACGCCGAATGCCTCCACGCCGCTCACCGGCCCGGACACGCCGTTGCTTGCCTGCGACCTCTGGGAGCATGCGTACTACCTGGACTACCGGCAGGACCGCGCGCAATACCTGGACGCATTCTGGAAGCTGATCAACTGGGATTTCGTGGCCAGCCGGCTGGGCTAGCCGCTTGCGCCGTTGCAGCAGGTCAACGTCCAATTGACTGGTTGCGACGGCGCACCCGGCGGCATCGCGCACTGCGGTCCAGCTCCGCTGCGACCCTGCGCGTGCGCCGGGTCGCAGCGGCGCCAACGCTCATTCTGCGAGTGACCCTTCGCTCAAGCGCGCAAGCACCGGACCGACCTGTGCCTCACGCTGCAGCGCGGTGCCTGCGTCGCTCACTGCCTGCGCAAGCGCCTGCGGCGTCTCGGCGCGCAGCGTGGCATGGCCGACCTTGCGGCCCTCGCGCGATTGCTTGCCGTAGTCGTGCCAATGCCCACCGGGCACCGCCAGGAATGCGGCAGCGTCCGGCATCGCACCCAGCCAGTTGAGCATGCAGGCATGTCCACGCATCGCGGTGCTGCCGAGCGGCAAACCGAGCACCGCACGCACGTGATTTTCGAATTGCGAGGTCTCGGCGCCTTCGATGGTCCAGTGCCCGGAGTTGTGCACGCGCGGCGCCATCTCGTTGGCGAGCAGTTGGCCATCGCGCACGAACAGCTCGAGCGCGAAGACGCCCACGTAGTCCACGCGCTCGGCGATCGCGCGCGCATGCGCCTCTGCCACCGCCTGCAACCCGGCATCCACATGCGCCGGCGCAAGACTGGCCGAGAGCACACCGTCCACATGCCAGTTTTCGGTCAGCGGCCAGGCACGGAACTCGCCATCGCGCCCACGCACGGCCACCACGCTGACCTCGCGCTCGAACGGTACGAAGGCTTCCACGATCAGGCCGACCTTGGCGGCCTGCGCGCCGAGCGCGTCCCACGCGGCATCGGCATCGGCCGGCGTCTTGATGCGGAACTGGCCCTTGCCGTCGTAACCGAAGCGGCGCGTCTTGAGCACGCACGGCGTGCCGATACGGGCCAACGCGGCATCCAGTCCCGCACGGTCGTCGATGGCGGCGAACGCGGGCACCGGAATGCCGAGCTCGCGGAACAGGGTCTTTTCGCTCAGCCGGTCCTGCGCCACCGCCAACGCGGCAGCACTGGGAAACACCGGCACCTGCGCGGCCAATTGCTGCGCGCTGGCAGCCGGCACGTTTTCGAAATCGAAGGTGATCACATCCACGTGTGCGGCGAATGCGGCAAGCGCGGCGGCATCGTCGAAAGCGCCCGCCTGCAGCGGCGCCACCTGCCCTGCGCAGCCGTCGGCGGCCGGGTCGAACACCGCAAACCGCAAGCCCAGCGGCGCGCCGGCCAGTACCAGCATGCGGGCCAACTGGCCGCCACCCAGAATGCCAACCGTGGTCATTGGCGCGGGTCGTCGCTGGCCATGACATCGTCGGTCTGCCTGGCGCGAAACTGCGCCAGTGCCTGACCGATCTGCGCCTGCTCCGGCGCCAGCATCGCAGCGGCGAACAAGGCCGCATTGGCCGCGCCGGCGTTGCCGATCGCAAACGTCGCCACCGGAATCCCGGCCGGCATCTGCACGATCGACAGCAGCGAATCCATGCCGTTGAGCGCCTTGGACTGCACCGGCACACCGAGCACCGGCACCGCCGTCTTGGCCGCCAGCATGCCGGGCAGGTGCGCTGCGCCACCGGCGCCAGCGATGATCGCGCGCAGGCCGCGGTCGCCCGCCTGCTCTGCATAGCTGAACAACACATCCGGTGTGCGGTGCGCCGAGACCACCTTGACTTCGTAAGGCACGCCCAGCGCATCGAGCTTCTGAGCTGCGTGTTGCATGGTTTCCCAATCGGAACGGGAACCCATCACGATGCCGACCAGCGGCGCGGAGTGGTTGGAGGTCATGGCCCTGCCCTGCGGTAAAGACGTATTCTAGCCATCTTCCACGCAAGACAAGACTTCGATGGATCGCAAACTGCTCGACCTGCTGTGCTCGCCCGACACCCGCCAGCCGCTCTCGCTGCTCGACGGCAAGGGCCTGGAGGCACTCAATACCGCCATCGCCGGCGGAACCCTGCAGCGTGCCGACGGTACCGCGCAGACACAGCCGCTGCGCGAGGCACTGATCACGCGCGACCGCAAGCAGGTCTTCCGCGTCGACGACGGCATTCCGGTCCTGCTGGCCGAAGAAGCGATCGGCACAGCGCAGATCGCCGACTTCCCCGAAAAGTGACGTCTTCCGCAAGCACGGCCGTGCCGAAGGCGCCGCCGGCCGCGCTGGTGGATGCCGATGTGGCGCGCGCGCTGGCCGAGGACATCGGCAGCGGCGATGTGACTGCGGCGTTGTTGCCTGATCAGCCAGACAGCGCGTACCTGCTGTGCAAGCAGGATGCCGTGATCGCCGGGCGGCCCTGGTTCGACGCCACGCACCGCGCACTCGATCCGCAGGTGCGTATCGACTGGCAGGTACACGAAGGCCAGCACGTTGCCGCCGGCACGGTGCTGGCGCTGCTGCGTGGCCGCAGCCGCAGCCTGGTCAGTGCCGAGCGCACCTCGCTCAACTTCCTGCAGACGCTGTCGGCTGCCGCCACCACCACCGCTGCATACGTCGCCGCCGTGGCCGGCACCGGCACGCGCATCCTGGATACGCGCAAGACGCTGCCGGGCCTGCGCGCCGCGCAGAAATACGCCGTGCGTTGCGGTGGCGGCGACAATCACCGCATCGGGCTGTTCGACACGGTGATGCTCAAGGAAAACCATATCCGCGCCGCCGGCTCGTTGAGCGCCGCCGTGCATGCCGCACGTGCGCAGCAACCGCAGTTGCCGCTGGTGGTGGAGGTGGAAACTCTGGAGCAGCTGCGCGAGGCCTTGCAGGTCGGGTGTACGCGCATCCTGATCGACGATTTCGACCCGGCACTGCGGCGCGAGGCAGTGCGCATCGTTGCCGCCCTGCCGCGCGACCAACGCATTCCGCTGGAAGTCTCCGGCAGCGTGGATCTGGCCGGCATTGCCGCCATTGCGGCCGATGGCGTGGATTGCATCTCCATCGGCGGGCTCACCAAGCACGTGCACGCCGTCGATCTGTCGCTCAAACTCGGCCCGCCACCGCACTGATTTCACGCGTGCCCGCAGCCGGCTCTGTCAGCCTGCTGCGATTGTTCTGTGCAGGATCTGCGATGACTGTAAAACCTTGGCCGTGGCTCTGTCTGGTGTTGGCCGCATGGGGCGGCACCGCGGCCGCCGCGGAAGTCTGCGACGTGCCGCCACGCTTCGGCACCAGCCCTGCTGCAATCGCCATCGTGCGCAATGCCTGCAACGAGCATCGCTTGTGGCAACGCCCGTTTATCGATGCCAAGGGGCGTCTGGCCAGCCTGGGCGTGACCGAAGCCGAATCAGGCTATCTCGCCGACCATGGCGTGGTCGCGTGGCAACGCGTGGCAGGCTACTGGCGCGACAGCGGCACGCTCGCATCGATGGGCGGGCGCCCGGGCGCGTCGAGCTGCGCGGCACTGGATGGCACGCGCTACACCGCCAGCGATTGCCGTGCGTTCCTGGTCGACAACCCGTGGTCGGCTGCCTTCATCTCCTGGGTGATGACACAGGCCGGCCTGAGCGGCTTCCATCGCTCTGCACGCCATCTGGATTACATCCGCAGCGCCTACAACGATGGCGCCAGTGGGCCCTACCAGTTCACCGACCCGGCAGTGGAGAAGCCCGCTCCCGGCGATCTGCTGTGCCTGTTGCGCGGGCGCAGTGTCGCGCTGGGCTATGCCGGCCTCAGGGCCGGGCTTGGCGGCAGCGCGCCGATGCCGTGGCAATCGCATTGCGACGTGGTGATCGCCGCCAACGTCGGTGGCGATCGCACCCTGTACCTGATCGGCGGCAATGTGTTCAACACGGTGATGATGCGCAAGATGCCGCTGGACCGCGCCGGCCGCGTGGTATTGCCGGCACCGCAGTCCGACGGCAGCCAGGACCAGAGCGAGGACGGCCTGGGCATCGCCAACGAGTGCACGCCGGCCCACGAGGAACTCTGCGATTTCAATCGACGCGACTGGGCGGCCTTGTTGAAGCTGCGCCCGGATGCGGCGATGACTGCACCTCCGCCGGTCGAGCCACTGCCTTCGCCAACCACCTTGCCCGCAACGATGCCGCCGGGTTTTCCACGCGTCGTGCCACCGCGTCCGGAAACACAGCCCGCGCCGACCCAGCAGCCCGGGTAAGCAAGGCTCAAAGCCCCTCTCCCGTCGGGAGAGGGGCTGGGGTGAGGGTACGGAAGCGAAGCCCTGGCCAAGGTTCGACCACACCAGGCTTCGCCCGTACCCTCATCCGCCCCTGCGGGGCACCTTCTCCCGCAGGAGAAGGATCAAGGCACCGGCGATTGCCCTAAACACCCAATAAAAAAGCGGGCCGAAGCCCGCTTTTCGTAACGCGTCAAACCGTGGCGATTACTCGGCCGATGCCGGCAGGCCTTCGCCTTCTTCCACTGCCTTGATCGACAGACGGATACGGCCCTGCTTGTCCACTTCCAGCACCTTGACGCGGACCAGATCGCCTTCCTTCAGCTTGTCGCCGACCTTCTCCACGCGCTCGCTGGAAATCTGCGAGACGTGCACCAGGCCGTCCTTGCCCGGCAGGATGGTGACGAACGCACCGAAGTCCATGATCTTGGCGACCTTGCCTTCGTAGATGCGGCCCGGCTCCACGTCCGAGGTGATCTGCTCGATGCGCGACTTCGCAGCCTGCGCAGCGATGGCGTTGACCGACGCGATGATGATCGTGCCGTCGTCCTGGATGTCGATCTGCGTACCGGTTTCCTTGGTGATGGCCTGGATGGTCGAGCCACCCTTGCCGATCACTTCGCGGATCTTGTCCGGGTGGATCTTGATGGTCAGCAGGCGCGGGGCGTAATCGCTCAGTTCCTGACGCGGGGTGGTCAGGGCATGCGCCATCTCGCCGAGGATGTGCAGACGGCCGGCCTTGGCCTGCTGCAATGCCTGCTTCATGATCTCTTCGGTGATGCCTTCGATCTTGATGTCCATCTGCAGCGCGGACACGCCTTCGGCAGTACCGGCCACCTTGAAGTCCATGTCGCCGAGGTGATCTTCGTCACCCAGGATGTCCGACAGCACGACGAAGTCGTTGCCTTCCTTGACCAGACCCATCGCGATACCCGCGACCGGCGCCTTGATCGGCACGCCGGCATCCATCAGCGCCAGCGAGCTGCCGCAGACCGAGGCCATCGAGGACGAACCGTTGGACTCGGTGATTTCCGAGACCACGCGGATGGTGTACGGGAATTCTTCCAGGCTCGGCATCACGGCCAGCACGCCGCGCTTGGCCAGACGGCCGTGGCCGATCTCGCGACGCTTCGGCGCACCGAAACGACCGCACTCGCCCACCGAGTACGGAGGGAAGTTGTAATGGAACAGGAAGTTTTCCTTGTACTCGCCCGAGACGGCGTCGATGACCTGACCGTCGCGTGCGGTGCCGAGCGTGGTGATCACGATCGCCTGGGTCTCGCCGCGGGTGAACAGCGCCGAGCCATGGGTACGCGGCAGCACGCCGGCCTTGGCGCTGATCGGACGCACGGTATCCAGTGCACGGCCGTCGATGCGCACCTTGGTGCTCAGCACCGAACCACGCATGGTCTGGTATTCCAGCTCGCCGAACTCCTTGGACAGATCACCGGCAGCCCAGCCTTCGACGGTGGCGCGCGGTGCCAGCGCACCCAGCACGTCCTTCTTGATCGCCGAAATCGCATCACGGCGCTGCAGCTTGTCGCGCACCTGGAATGCCGACGCGAGCTGATCGCCCACCGCTTCCTTCAGCGCGGCGATCATGCCGTCATTCTTGGCCGGGGCCACCCAGTCGGACGGCTTGGTGCCGGCTTCGACGGTCAGCTCATTGATGATGTTGATGACCTTCTGCATCTCGCGATGGCCGAACGTCACCGCGCCCAGCATCACTTCTTCGGACAGCAGCTCGGCTTCGGACTCGACCATCAGCACCGCGTTGGCGGTACCGGCCACGACCAGCTCCAGCTGCGAATCCTTCAGCTCGGTCACGGTCGGGTTGAGGATGTATTCGCCATTCTTGTAGCCGACCTTCGCCGCAGCGATCGGGCCGTTGAACGGGGTGCCGGCCAGCGACAGCGCGGCCGATGCGCCGATCAGCGCGGCGATATCGCCGTCGATGTCCGGGTTCATCGACATCACGGTGGCGATGATCTGCACTTCGTTCTTGTAGTCCTCCGGGAACAGCGGACGGATCGGGCGATCGATCAGGCGCGAGATCAACGTTTCCTTCTCGGTCGCACGTCCTTCGCGCTTGAAGAAGCCGCCCGGGATGCGGCCGCCGGCGTAGAACTTCTCCTGATAATCGACCGTCAGAGGAAAGAAGTCCTGCCCTTCGCGCGCACTCTTGGCGGCGACGGCGGTGACCAGCAGTACGGTGTCGTCGAACTTGACGATGACGGCGCCGCCTGCCTGGCGAGCGATTTCGCCCGTCTCCAGGGTGACGGTGTGCTTGCCGTACTGGAAGGTTTTGGTGATTTTTGCCACGGAGGTTTTTTCCCTTAGGTGTTGCTGTCTTCGTTGGACCGTCGTCGACCCATGCCGAGAACGGGCGGCCGGGAGGCTCCGGCCCATGAACTGCATGCTGCAGATAACGTAATGCGAATGACCAAAACAAAGCCGCGGCGCATCGCTGCGCCGCGGCGGTAGGACTCGATTAGCGGCGCAGGCCGAGCTTCTCGATCAAGGACTTGTAACGCTCGTTGTCCTTCTTCTTCAGGTAGTCGAGCAGGCTGCGGCGGCGGTTGACCATCTGCAGCAGGCCACGACGGCTGTGGTGATCCTTCTTGTGGGTCTTGAAGTGGCCAGTCAGCAGCTCGATGCGCGCGGTCAGCAGGGCGACCTGCACTTCCGGCGAACCGGTGTCCTGGGCGCTGCGCTTGTTGTCTTCAATAACTTTCTGGGTGTCGACGGACATGATGTTTACTCGATAGATGCGTGGTCGACAGGAACGTGCATGACGCACCGCCGGACTCGCCGTTTGCTTGGGATGAGCGCGCTTGGCGCTGAGGTGCCCCGATCGGGGCCGCAAAATTGTAACGTCGTGCGGCCCCGGGAACAAGTTGACTAAACCTTAACAAGACGCCACTTCGTTCAGTCCATTGAACAATCGCTGCGGCGACAAGCGCCCCTCCGCGTCCACCAGGCCTAGCCCGGAGGGGGTTCCGTCGGGTCCGAACACCGCCACCTGGCCGGTCGGAAATGCCGCATCGCGCAGACGCTGGCCCATGCGAAAACGTGCCGCGTGCGCGGCATCGAGCACGATCCGCGCAAAATCGGCCAGTCCGGCCTCGATCGGCAGCAGCAGGTCCTGTGCGTCGGTGCCCGCTTCCAGGGCAGCCGACAGCGCCTCCAGCGTGATCATCTGCGGCGTGCGAAACGGCTCGACCCAGAGCCGGCGCAGCGAGGCGATATGCGCACCGCAGCCGAGCACTTCGCCCAGATCGCGCGCCAGGCTGCGGATATAGGTGCCCGAGCCGCAGGTCACGCGCAGTTGCAGCCGCGGCGCGGCGTAGCCGATCACGTCGATCGCCTGCACCTCGACCTCGCGTACCGGCGCCTCGATCGCCTCGCCACGGCGTGCCTTGGCGTACAGCGGCTCGCCGCCCTGCTTGAGCGCGGAATAGATTGGCGCCTGTTGGCGGATGCGCCCGATGAAGGGCGTCAGCGCTGCACGCAGCGCGTCTTCGTCCAGTGCGGGCACTGCACGCTCGCGCAGGACCTGACCATCGGCATCGTCGGTATCGGTGGTGACACCCAGCACGACCTCGGCATCGTAGGCCTTGGCAGAACCGAGCAGCAGGCCGGCAATCTTGGTCGCCTCGCCCAGACACAGCGGCAGCAGGCCGGTGGCCAGCGGGTCCAGGCTGCCCGTGTGGCCGCCCTTTTCGGCACGCAACAAGCGACGCGCGGACTGCAATGCCGTGTTGGAGCTGACTCCAGCCGGCTTGTCGAGCAACAGGATGCCGTGCAACGGGCGATAGACGATGCGGGGTTTCAAGAGATCAGTGCTCGAATCGGGCACCGTGCGCGCCCGTTGAAATCAGGGCCGCTGGTCAACAGCCGGCCGGCCGGCAGCGCTCAGCGCTGCTCGGCGTCCTCGTCGCTGGACGCGGCCTCGGGGCCGACATCGTCCAGGTCACGCAGCAGGTTGTCGATACGCTCGCCGCGGTCGACCGAATCGTCGTAATGGAAATGCAGCTCGGGCACATGCCGCAGCTTCATCGCGCGTGCCAGCTGCGTGCGCAGCTGACCTGCGATTTCCTTGAGCCCCTTGACCGCTTCGGCCGAGCGCTCCTGCTGCAGCGCGGTGACAAACACCTTGGCATGCGCCAGGTCGCGGCTGATTTCGACGTCGGACACGCTGACCGACGGCAGGCCGTGGTCGCGCACGGCCGCGTGCACGATCGTGCCGAGGTCGCGGCGCACCTGCGCCGAAACGCGGTCGGTGCGATGGAATGATTTGGTTGGCATGGTCGTGGACCTGGTTGATTCGGAGGGCCAGTTGGCACCGAAGCCAAAAACGGACGCGGGCGGCCATGCCGCCCTCGCCTTGCAGAACTTGCGTTACGGAACGACTCCGCTCGACGGAGTCCGGGGCCCGCAGGCCCCGGCAACCGTTACAGCGTGCGGGCGACTTCGATACGCTCGAAGCACTCGATCTGATCGCCGGCCTTGACGTCGTTGTAGGCCTTCACGCCGATACCGCATTCGGTACCGTTGCGCACTTCCTCGACGTTTTCCTTGAAGCGGCGCAACGATTCCAGCTCGCCCTCGAACACCACGACGCTGTCGCGGAGCACGCGGATCGGCTTGCTGCGCTTCACCACGCCTTCGATGATCATGCAGCCTGCAACCGCACCGAACTTGGAGCTGCGGAACACGTCGCGAACCTGCGCGATACCGATGATCTCTTCGCGGATTTCCACGCCGAGCAGACCGGACGCCACCTGCTTCACCTGGTCGATCACGTCATAGATGATCGAGAAGTAACGCAGATCGATGCCGTTGGACTCGACGATCTTGCGCGCCGAGGCATCGGCACGCACGTTGAAGCCGATGATCGTGGCTTTGGAAGCCGCCGCCGAATTCGCATCGGACTCGGTGATGCCGCCCACGCCGGAGTGGATCACGTTGATGCGGATGTCGTCATTGGACAATGCCACCAGCGACTGCTTCAGTGCTTCCACCGAACCCTGCACGTCGGCCTTGATCACCAGGTTCAGCACCTGCTGGCCTTCGCCCTTGCCCATCTGGGCCAGGATGTCTTCCATGCGGTTGCTGGCCGAGGCGACCAGGCGCGACTCGCGGCGCTTGGTTTCGCGCTGCTGCGCAACGTCCTTGGCCAGACGCTCGTCGTCGACGACCACGAAATCATCACCGGCTTCCGGCACGCCGGACAGGCCGAGCACCTGCACCGGAATCGATGGGCCGGCCGAGGCCGGCTGGTGGCCAGTCTCGTCGAACAGCGCACGCACGCGGCCGTACTGGATACCGCACACCAGGTAATCGCCACGCTTCAGCGCGCCCTGCTGCACCAGCACCGTTGCGACCGGGCCACGGCCCTTGTCCAGCGAGGACTCGATGACGGTACCGCTGGCGCGGCCTTCGGCCACCGCCTTGAGTTCCAGCACTTCGGCCTGCAGCGAGATCGCGTCCAGCAACGTGTCCACACCGGTACCGAGCTTGGCCGACACCTCGATGAACTGGGTATCGCCGCCGAACTCTTCGGCCACCACGTTTTCGGCCAGCAACTCATTCTTTACCCGCAGCGGATCCGCGCCGGCCTTGTCGATCTTGTTGACCGCCACGATCAACGGAACGCCCGCCGCCTTGGCATGCGCCACCGCTTCCTTGGTCTGCGGCATCACGCCGTCATCGGCCGCGACCACCAGCACCACGATGTCGGTGATCTTGGCGCCACGGGCACGCATCGAGGTAAACGCGGCATGGCCGGGCGTATCCAGGAAGCTGATGACGCCACGGCCGGTTTCGACGTGGTACGCACCGATGTGCTGGGTGATGCCGCCGGCTTCGCCCGAGGCGATCTTGGTGCGACGGATGTAATCCAGCAACGAGGTCTTGCCGTGATCGACATGACCCATGATGGTCACCACCGGCGGACGCGAGGTGGTCTCGCCCTGCGCATCCTCGGCATGCGCCAGCAGCGCATCCTCGAAGTCGGCATTGTCGGCACGCACGGCCTTGTGGCCGAGCTCTTCGGTCACCAGCGCGGCGGTGTCATGGTCGATGCTCTGGGTGATGGTCGCCATGACGCCCATCTTGAACAGCGCCTTGACCACGTCGCCGCCCTTGAGCGCGAGCTTTTGCGCCAGGTCGGCCACGGTGATGGTGTCGCCGATCGCCACTTCGCGCACCACCGGTGCGGTCGGACGCTCGAACCCGTGCGGACCGCTGTTGCCCTGGTTGCCGCCACGGCCGCTGTCGTTGCCACGGCGCGAGGACGACGAACCGGGACGACCGGTCGGCTTGCCGCGCACATTGGAACGGCGCGCACGATCAGCCGCAGACAGATGCAACTGCCCGGCGAAACGCTTGGTCGCATCGTCGTCTTCGACACCGGCCACCATGACGTGCGAACCGCGCGTCTTGTGCTTGGCCGCATTGGAACGATCGTCCGGGCGCGCCGGCGTGGCCGGGCGCGATGCCGGCGACGCGCCAGCCGGACGGGCCGGACGCGGTGCCGACGACGGCGAAGACGGTGCACGCGCGGCAGGTGCGGACGGCGTCGGCGCAGCAGCAACCGGGGCCGGCGCACTGGCAGCCGCAGCGGCTTCCTCGGCAGCCTTGCGCTCGGCTTCTGCACGGTCCTTGGCGGCCTGCTCTTCTTCACGCTTGCGCTGAATCGCTTCATCGCGCAGACGATCGCTTTCGGCCAGCGCCTGCTGCTCGTCGAGATTGCGCTGACGCGAAGCGGCGAGCTTGGCCAGGATGTCGGCGCGCTCCTCGTCCGGCGTCATCGGCGCAGGGCGGCCGCCGCCTTCGTTTTCGGACTTCACGTAGGTGCGCTTCTGCCGCACTTCCACGTTGACCGTGGTCTTGGTGCGGCCGGCGCTGACCGTGACTTCCTGCAGCTTGCGCCGGTTGAGCGTGATCTTCTTGGCTGCTTCGCTCGCCGCTTCGGCGGGCGTGTCGGCCTTGCCATGCGTGCGGCGCAGGAAGCCAAGCAGTTTCATCTTCTCGGTGCTGGTCACGACCTGGTCGGGACCGCTGAACTTCATTCCGGCCTCGGCCAGTTGAACCAGCAGTTTATCGACCGGCGTATTGACCAGTTCGGCAAGCTTGCGGATGGTGGTTTGCTGCGACATTCGGATCCTATGATCTGGTTGGCGCCCCCTCGCCCAGAGCAAGGGAAACGCTGATTCTAAGCCCTGATGGGGTCAGGGCGCGGTTCATTGCCGGCTCATTCGCCGCGCTCCAAACGGGCGATCTCCTCGGCGCGGGCCGCCAGGATCAGCGCCGCGGCGCGCTCCTGGGTCAAGCCCTCGATGCCGAAGTCGACGATCTCGTCCGCTGCCAGGTCGGACAAGTCCTCGCTGGTGCGCACGCCGTGCTCGGCCAGAGCAAAGGCCGTTTCCTCGTCCATCCCCTCCAGCGCCAGCAGGTCCTCGGTGGGCTGAGTTCCTTCCAGGCCTTCTTCTTCTGCCAGCGCGGCGTTGAGCAACGCATCGCGGGCACGGGCGCGCAACTCTTCGACGATGTCTTCGTCGAAGCCTTCCACCGCCAGCAACTCGCCGACCGGCACGTAGGCGATTTCCTCGACCGTATTGAAGCCCTCGGTCACCAGGATCGCTGCGATTTCCTCGTCCACTTCCAGGCGATCCATGAACAACTGGCGCGCGGAGGTCTGTTCGGCTTCGGACTTGGCGGCCACCTGGTCGGCGGTCATCACGTTGAGCTGCCAACCGGTCAGGCGGCTGGCCAGACGCACGTTCTGGCCGCCCTTGCCGATCGCCTGGGCCAGGCGGTCTTCCGCCACGGCCAGATCCATCGAGTGCTTGTCTTCATCGACGATGATCGACTGCACTTCTGCCGGCGCCATCGCGTTGATGACGAAGTTGGCCGGGTTCTCGTTCCACAACACGATGTCCACGCGCTCGCCATTGAGCTCGTTGGACACTGCCTGCACGCGCGAACCACGCATACCGATGCACGCGCCGATCGGATCGGTGCGGGTGTCATGCGCGATCACTGCGATCTTGGCGCGATCGCCCGGATCGCGGGCGCAGGCCTTGATCTCGACCAGGCCCTGGCCCACCTCCGGCACTTCGAGCTTGAACAGCTCGATCATGAATTCCGGCGCGGCGCGGCTGATGAACAGCTGCGGGCCGCGCGGCTCGGAACGCACTTCGGCCAGATAGCCGCGTACGCGGTCGCCCGGCCGCAGCACGTCGCGCGGGATGCCCTTGTCCTTGGGGATGAAGGCTTCGGCATTGCCGCCCAGATCGACAAAGATATTGCCGCGCTCGGCGCGCTTGACCACACCGGTGATCAACTCGCCGACGCGGTCCTTCCAGGCATCGACCACCTGCTGACGCTCGGCTTCGCGCACACGCTGCACGATCACCTGCTTGGCAGCCTGCGCGGCGATGCGGCCGAAGTCCGGGTTTTCGATCTGTTCTTCGATGTAGTCGCCCACATCGACGCCGTCAGCCTCGTCGACGGCATCCATCAGGCGCACCTGGCGATCCGGGGATTCCATCACCACATCGTCGGCAACCACTTCCCAGCGGCGATAGGTTTCGTAGTTACCGTCCTTGTGGTCGATGGTCACGCGCGTCAGCACGTCCTGGTCGGGATAGCGCTTCTTCGCTGCGGAAGCCAACGCGGCCTCGATCGCATCGAAGATCACTTCGCGCGGCACGCCCTTTTCGTTGGCCACCGCATCCACTACCAGCAAAAGTTCCTTGCTCATTTCGTCACTCCGCGCGCGGCTTGCCAGCCGCCGACTCGTTGGATGGTTTCTTCTTCTCGTGCCCGGGTTTCTTCGGGCCGGGCTTGTTCGGTTTTTGCGGGGCCAGGCCCAGAGCGACCCAATCCGGCAGAATGCGCGCCTTGTCGATGTTGTCGAAGCCGATCTGCACGTCCTTGCCGTCGATGGCGAACACCACCGCCTCTGCTTCCGAGTCGATCCGCACGATCTGGCCCTGGAAGCGGCGCCGACCATCCTGCGCCAGCTTCAACACGATCTTGGCGGACTCGCCGGCGTGACGGCCGAACTGCTCCAGCGTGAACAACGGACGGTCCACACCCGGCGAAGACACCTCTAGCGTGTAGTTGCCGGTGATGGGATCTTCGACGTCGAGCTGGGCCGACACTTCACGGCTCACGCGCTCGCAGTCATCGACGTTGATCACACGCTCGGGCTGTTCGGCCAGCGGCACATCGATGTACAGGCGCAATGTGGCGCCACCTGGAGCGGGAAGATATTCCACACCCAGCAGTTCCAAGCCCAGGGACTCAACCGTTGGACTCAGCAGATTCGCGATTTCGGTCGCTTTTTCGCTCACAGACTGCCCTGATCAGATGATTGCCAGTAGAACCCCGGCAACCGGCAGCAAACTTTCCGGTTCCGGAAAAAACAAGGGGCCCGATGGGCCCCTTGCGTGAAAAAAGCCCGACCTCTCAGGGTCGGCGCAAAGACGGGAACATGCGTCTTTGCGATCCAAGAAGCTGAAGTACTGCCCTAAGGCATTGCATTAAAGCAGTACTTCAAAACTTGGTAGCGGGGGCAGGATTTGAACCTGCGACCTTCGGGTTATGAGCCCGACGAGCTGCCAGACTGCTCCACCCCGCAGCAGAAGCGGAATTATGAAGAACTTGAGCGGCAATTGCAAGCCCTAGTTTTTCATCGATTGAAAACCCTGGGGGTCTTCAACGTCGCGGCAAATGATAACCGCATTGCAACAAAAACGAAACAACAATCACGACTTTATTGCAGTCATCCAGCGACGGCGCGTGCGAGGCACGCGCCGCGACGTCATGCAGGCCTGCGTGACTTAGGCAAGGCCTGCGAACGCACGCTGGCACCACACCATGATCGGGCTCCAGGCCAGGCCAAGTGCAAGCAATGCGAGCGCGTTGACCCCGAGCACGGTGCCCAGCACACGATCGTTATTGGCGGGCAACGGCTCGCCCACCGGCTCGTCGAAGTACATGACCTTGATGACACGCAGATAATAGAAGGCGCCGATCACTGCACAGAGCACGCCGACCAGGGCCAGCCACAGCATGTCGCCGTTGACCGCAGCGCCCAGCACCGCCAGCTTGGTCCAGAAACCCAGGAACGGCGGGATACCCGCAAGCGAAGCCATGATGCACAGCACCAGGCCGGCCATCCACGGATTGCGCGCGTTGAGTCCCTTGAAGTCGTCGATGTTCTCGGCTTCGAAGCCATTGCGCGACAACGCGATGATCGCGCCGAACGCGGCGGTGGACATGATGGTGTAGCTCACCGCGTAGAACATTGCCGCGGCATAGCCTTCCTCGCCGCCACCGGCCACGCCCATCAGCAGGAAGCCGATGTGCGAGACGGTCGAGTACGCCAGCATGCGCTTGAGGTTGCTCTGCGCAATTGCCATCAGGTTGCCGATCACCAGCGACACCGCCGACAGGCCGCCGATCAACAGATGCCACTGCGGCGACAGCGGGCCCATGCCGACTTCAAGCAGACGGTAGGCCATGCCGAAGGCGGCGAGCTTGGGCGCGGAGCTGATGAACAAGGCGATCGGTGCGGGCGCGCCCTGGTACACGTCGGGCAACCACATGTGGAACGGCGCGGCGCCCAGCTTGAACGCCACACCGGCGATCATGAAGATGGTGCCGGTCAGCAGCAGGGTGCGCTCGCTGGAACCTTCGATCGCGTCGTGGATGCCGCTCAGGCTGAGCGTGCCGGTGGCGCCGTAGACCAGCGACATGCCGTACAGCAGCAGGCCCGAGGCCAGCGAACCGAGCACGAAATACTTCATCGCCGCTTCGGTGGCCAGGCCGTTGTCGCGATTGGAGGCGACCAGCGCATACGAGCACAGCGCGAGCAGCTCCAGGCCCAGGTACACCATCAGCAGGCTGCCCGCCGAGGTCAGCAGCATCATGCCGGCGGTGGCGAACAACACCAGCACCGGGATCTCGCCCTGATAGAGATTGCGCTCGCGCAGGTATGTCCAGCCGTACACCAGGCTCAGACCACTGACCAGCACGATCACCGTCTTCATCACGTCGGCCGCGGTGTCGCGCACGAACATGCCGTGGAAGATCTCGCCCTGCCCGCCCGTGCCGGTCGCCAACAGCGCGAACACCACGGCAAGCACGGCAACGGAGAACAGGTGGGTCCAGACCTTGTTCCGCTGGCTCACGAACAGGTCGAGCATCAGCAGTGCAAAGGCGCCGCCGATCAGCACCAGCTCCGGAACAAGCGGAGCCAGGTCAGCGGTGGTCAACGGCGCGAGCGTTGGCGTGGTCATCATCAAATCCTGGAAATCAAAACGTACGGCAAGCTGTTACAGCTTGGTCGCGGCAATCTGGGTAGCCAGTTTGGCGATCGATGGTTCCATCAGATCGGTCAACGGCTTCGGATACAGGCCCAGGGCCAGTACGCCAACGGCGAACACCCCCAGCACGAATGCCTCACGGCCATTGATGTCCTTCAGCTCGGCCACGTGGGCGTTGGCCACCTCGCCAAAGAACACGCGCTTGTAGAGCCACAGCGTGTAGGCGGCAGTGATCACCAGCGTGGTGGCGGCAGCGAAGGCTACCAGCGGATGCTTCTGGAAGCTGGCCAGGATCACCATGAACTCACCGACGAAACCACTGGTGCCCGGCAGGCCGGCGTTGGCCATGAAGAACAGCATGGAGAACGTGGCGAACCAGGGCATCACATTGACCACGCCGCCGTAATCGGCGATGCGGCGGGTATGCATGCGGTCGTACAGCACGCCGATGCAGGAGAACATCGCGCCGGACACGAAGCCGTGCGAAATCATCTGCACCATCGCGCCCTGCAGGCCCAGACGGGCAGCGTCGGTGCTGCCGTACTCGCGCACCAGGGTGAACGCGATGAAGGTGCCGAGGGTGACAAAGCCCATGTGCGCGATGGACGAATACGCCACCAGCTTCTTCATGTCGTCCTGCACCAGGGCCACCAGGCCGACGTAGACGACCGCGATCAGCGACAGCGTAATGACCAGCCATGCGAACTCATGGCTCGCATCCGGCACGATCGGCAGGTTGAAGCGCAGGAAGCCGTAGCCACCGATCTTCAACGCGATCGCAGCCAGGATCACCGAGCCGGCGGTGGGCGCCTCCACGTGCGCATCCGGCAGCCAGGTGTGCACCGGGAACATCGGCACCTTGACCGCGAACGCGATCAGGAAGGCGAAGAAGATCCAGGTCTGTTCCTTGGCGGTCAGCTGCAGCGCGTAGAGGTCAGCCAGCTGGAAGCTGCCGCCCTTCAAGTACAGGTAGACCAGGCCCACCAGCATCAGCACCGAGCCGAGGAAGGTGTACAGGAAGAACTTCATCGCCGCGTAGATACGCCGCGGGCCGCCCCAGACGCCGATGATCAGGAACATCGGGATCAGCATGGCTTCGAAGAAGACATAGAACAGCATCGCGTCGGTGGCGGCGAAGATGCCGACCGTGACGCCTTCCAGGATCAGGAAGGCAGCGACGTACTGATTGACGCGCTTGTCGATCGAGCGCCAGGCACCGATCAGGGCCAGCACCGTCACCAGCGTGGTCAGCACGATCAACGCGACCGCGATGCCGTCCACGCCCAGGTTGTAGCCGATGTTGTAGGCCGGGATCCAGGCATGCAGTTCGATGAACTGCATGGCGTCATTGGCCGTGTCGTAGCCCAGCAGCGGCAGACTCAGCACAAAGGTCGCCACCGCCACCGCCAGGGACGCCCAGCGGGCAGTCTCGGCGTTGCGCAACGCGAGGATCAAGGCGCCACCGATAATCGGCAGCCAGATCAAGATAGACAGTAAAGGCCAATTCGACACGTTTTCTTATTCCGTACAGGTCAACGCCAGAAATGCATCAGTACCGCCAACAAGGCGATCAAACCGATGATCATTGCGAAGGCGTAGTGATAGAGGAAACCGGATTGCGTGCGACGCAGCAGATTTGCAGCCAGGTCGATCAGTCGGGCAGAACCATTGACGACGACACCGTCGACCACATGGGTATCGATGGCACGTGACGCCTTGCCAAGGACCACGCCGCCACCGGCGAAGCCATTGATCCAGAGCTTGTCGAAGCCGTACTTGTTTTCCAGCAGCCACACGACCGGCGCGAACGCCTTGCGCGACTTGGTCGCCAGTTCCGGCTTCCACAGGTAGAACAGCGCAGCCAGCAACAGGCCGGCGACCGTCAGGAAGAATGGTGCCGCCATCATGCCGTGCAACGCGAAGGCGACCGGGCCATGGAACTCTTCGGCCAGCGCGCCAACGGTGTCGCGCGCCGGATCGTAGAAGTCGACGATGCCGGTGAAGAACGACACTGCCTGCCCCTTCATCGCATGTGCGGCGTGGTGGCCCTGCCAGTCGGTGCCGAACAGCATCGGGCCGATGGTGAAGAAGCCGATCGCCACCGACGGGATTGCCAGCAGGATCAACGGCAGCGTCACCACCCACTTGGATTCGTGCGGCTCATGGGCACCATGGTGGCCGTGGCCGTGGTCATCGTGGCCATGCGTGTCGTGTGCATGTGCGTCGTGCGCATGGCTGTCGTGTGCGTGGACCTGCGCCTCGGCATCGGTATGCGCGCTGTCGTGGTGTCCATGGGCGTCGTGCGCATGGGCATCGCGGAAGCGCTCCTTGCCGTGGAAGGTCAGGAACAGCAGACGGAAGCTGTAGAAGCTGGTCACCAGCACGCCACCGAGCACTGCCCAGTAACCATAGGTCGCGATCCAGCTATGCGACTCGTGGGCGTGGTGGGCCGCCGCCTCGATGATGGTGTCCTTGGAATAGAAGCCGGAGAAGAACGGCGTACCGACCAGCGCCAGGGTACCGATCACGCTGGTCCAGTAAGTCACCTTCATGTACTTGCGCAGGCCGCCCATCTTGCGCATGTCCTGCTCGTGGTGCATGCCGATGATGACCGAACCGGCCGCCAGGAACAGCAGCGCCTTGAAGAAGGCATGCGTCATCAGGTGGAACACGGCGGCCGAATACGCCGACACGCCCAGCGCGACGGTCATGTAGCCGAGCTGCGACAGCGTGGAATACGCAACCACGCGCTTGATGTCGTTCTGCACGATGCCGATCAGGCCGGTGAAGAAGGCCGTGGTTGCACCGATGAACAGGATGAAGTTCAACGCGGTTTCCGACAGTTCGAACAGCGGCGACATGCGCGCGACCATGAAGATGCCGGCAGTCACCATCGTCGCGGCATGGATCAGTGCCGAAATCGGCGTCGGTCCTTCCATCGAGTCGGGCAGCCAGACGTGCAGCGGCACCTGCGCCGACTTGCCCATCGCACCGATGAACAGGCAGATGCAGATCAGCGTCATCACGCTCCATTCGTGGCCCGCGAACAGCTGCACCTTGGCGCCGGCCATGGTGGTCGCGTTGGCGAACACGGTGGAGTAGTCCAGCGAGCCGAACCACAGCAGCACGCCGGCGATGCCGAGAATGAAACCGAAGTCGCCCACGCGATTGACCAGGAACGCCTTCATGTTGGCGAACACCGCGGTCGGGCGCTTGAACCAGAAGCCGATCAACAGATACGACACCAGACCCACCGCTTCCCAGCCGAAGAACAGCTGCAGGAAGTTGTTGCTCATCACCAGCGTGAGCATGGAGAAGGTGAACAACGAGATGTAGCTGAAGAAGCGCTGGTAACCCGGGTCTTCTTCCATGTAGCCGATGGTGTAGATGTGCACCAGCAGCGACACGAAGGTCACCACCACCATCATCATCGCGGTCAGGCGATCGACCATGAAGCCCACATGGGCGGAGTAGTTACCGACATCGAAGAAGGTGTACAGGTTCTGGTTGAACGGGCTGGCGCCCTGCTCCACCAGTTGATACAGCGTCAGGCACGACAGCACGCAGCTGACCGCCACGCCCAGGATGGTGACGTACTGCGCGCCCTTGCGCCCTACCTGGCGACCGAACAGGCCGGCGATGATGCTGCCGACCAGCGGTGCAAGCACCACCGCAATCAACAGACTCTTGGAGAGAGTGATTTCCATCTACAGGTCAGCCCTTCAACGTATCGACTTCGGCCACATTGATCGTGCGGCGCGTGCGGAACAGAGTCACCAGGATCGCAAGGCCGATCGCAGCCTCCGCGGCGGCAACGGTCAGGATGAAGAACACGAACAACTGACCGGCGGGGTCGCCAAGCTCGCGCGAAAACGCAATGAAGTTGACGTTGACCGACAGCAGCATCAGCTCGATCGACATCAGCAACACGATGACGTTCTTGCGGTTGAGGAAGATGCCGGCCAGCGAGATGCAGAACAGCACCGCGCCCAGTCCAAGCAGGTGGCCCAAGGTAATCAAGACTTCGCCTCCTGTCCGTCGGTCGCATCGAGCGTCGGCGCGACCTGTACCGGCTTTTCAACCGCCATTTTGACCATGCGCAGACGGTCGCCCGCCTTCACCCGCGACTGCTCGCCAGCGTTCTGATGCTTGATGCCGGTGCGCTTGCGCAGGGTCAGCATCACGGCAGCCACCACGGCCACGGTCAGGATCACCGCGGCGAACTCGAACGGCAGCAGGAACTGGGTGTAGAGGGTCTTGGCCAGCCAGGTCAGGTTCGACACATCGGCTGCCTGCGCAGCGGCATTGTCGGCCGGGAACGGCGCGGCACTGCGTGCCTTGACGCCGATCAGGGTGACCATCTGCGCCAGCATGGCAACCGCCACGATGACGCCGACCGGCATGTACTTGACCCAGCCTTCGCGCAGGCGGCTGGTGTCGATGTCCAGCATCATCACCACGAACAGGAACAGCACCATCACCGCGCCGACATAGACCAGCACCAGCGTCACGCCGAGGAATTCGGCGCCGACCAGCAACCAGATGCATGCCATCGAGAAGAAGGTGAGGATCAGGCACAACACGGCGTACACCGGGTTGCGCACGCTGATCACCGCACCGGCGGACACGACCGCGACGGCGGAGAAGGCGTAAAAAGCAATAGTGACCCAGTCCATCATGACCTCAACGGAAGGCGGCATCGGCAGCGCGACGCTCGGCGATCTCGGCTTCAAACCGGTCTCCGATGGCCAGCAGCTGCGGCTTGTTGACAATGTTCTCGCCACGCTTCTCGAAGTGGTACTCGAGGATGTGCGTCTCGACGATCGAGTCCACCGGGCAGCTTTCCTCGCAGAAGCCGCAGAAGATGCACTTGAACAGGTCGATGTCGTAGCGCGTGGTGCGGCGCGAGCCGTCCTCGCGCTTGGCCGAGTCAATGGTGATCGCCAGCGCCGGGCACACCGCTTCGCACAGCTTGCAGGCGATGCAGCGCTCTTCGCCGTTGGGATAGCGACGCAGCGCGTGCAGGCCACGGAAACGCGGCGACTGCGGGAACTTCTCCATCGGATACAGCACGGTGTACTTGGGCTTGAACGTGTATTTCAACGTCAGCCACAAGCCGCCTAGCAGTTCGAGCAGGAGCAGGCTCTTGAAGTAATGGGTGATCTTGTTCATCGGTTACACGCCCTTCTGGATCACGCCGTAAAACACCATCAACGCCGTCACTGCGATCCACACGATCGTGAGCGGAATGAACACCTTCCAGCCCAGACGCATGATCTGGTCGTAGCGGTAGCGCGGGAAGCTGGCACGGAACCAGATATAGGCGCTGGCGAAGAAGAACACCTTCATCAGCAGCCATGGCCAACCGCCCTTCCACAACCAGTCGATCCACGGCGAGATATCCGCGTTGACCCAACCCTGGATCGGGCTCAGCCAACCGCCGAGGAAGAAGATCGAGATCAGGAAGCTGACCAGGATCATGTTGGCGTACTCGGCCAGGAAGAACAGTGCGAACGCACCGCCCGAATACTCCACCATGTGGCCGGCGACGATTTCCGACTCACCTTCCACCACGTCGAACGGCGCACGGTTGGTTTCGGCAACGCCCGACACCCAGTACACGATGAACAACGGGAACAGCGGAATCAGGAACCAGTCGAAGAAGCCGGAGTTGCCGGCCTGCGCGAATACGATCTGGCTCAGGTTGACGCTACCGGAGGCGATCATCACGCCGACCAGCGCAAAACCCATCGCGATCTCGTAGCTGACCACCTGAGCGGCCGAGCGCATCGCGCCCAGGAACGCGTACTTGGAGTTGGACGCCCAGCCGGCCAGGATGATGCCGTACACGCCCAGCGAGGTCATCGCCAGCAGGTAAAGCAGGCCGACGTTGGCATTGGACAGCACCAGCTGCGCATCGAACGGCACCACCGACCAGGCGGCGAAGGCCGGTGCCAGTGTCAGCAGCGGCGCGATGATGAACATCGCCTTGTGCGAGCTGCTCGGCTGCAGGATCTCCTTGAACAGCAGCTTGAACACGTCGGCGAAGGCCTGGAAGATGCCCATGCCCACATACATCGGCCCGTGACGCACATGCATCCAGCCGATCAGCTTGCGCTCCCAGACCACGTAGAAGGCCACCGACACGATCACCGGCACGGCGATCAGCAGGATCTTCAATACGGTCCACAGCACGATGCCGCCATCGCCCAGGCCGACAAACCACTGGTGCAAGGGATCGACCAGGTTCAACAGCAATTCGTTCATGCAGCCACCACCGTTACACGACCGGCACCAAGCGGCGCGGTTGCGCCATGGCCGGATTCGATCCACACCGTGCCCGGTGCGACGCGCTTGTCCAGCACCACCGGCAACGTTGCCTTACCGGCATCGGTGCCGACCTTGACCATCTGACCGGCGCCGATCTGCAACTGCGCGGCCTGCTCCGGGTGCATCGCCACACACGGGGCGAGATTGAGCGGATGCGACTGCAGCGCAGCGGCGCGGCGCACCACCGCATCGGTGCGATAGATCGCAGCGGTGGCGGCAACCTCCAGCCCGTCACCGCTAACAGCCGGCTGCGCCGAGGCAGCGGGACTGACGCGACGGTTCTGCATGCCGGCACGCAGGCCGACCAGATCGATGAATTCAAACCCGGCCAGACCCAGCTCGCCGCCAAGCGCACGCAATACGCGCCAACCCTCGCGCGCTTCGACCGGCAGGCGACCGGCGGCACGTGCGGTCTGCACGCGGCCATCCAGATTGGTCAGCGATGCGTCGATTTCCGGCAGTGCACCGATCGGCAGGATCACGTCGGCCACGTCGCGCGTCGAGGCGCAGGCGAACTGGCTGAACGCGACTACCTTGGCACCCGCCAGCGCGCTGCGTGCAGCGGCGGCATCGGCGAAATCCAGGCCCGGCTCGATGCCATACAACACATAGGCCTGACGCGGCTGCGCCAGCATGCCGGCGACATCGCGCGCGGTCGGCAACACACCTTGCGCAACCAGACCGACAGCGTTCGCACCCTGCGGGATCCGGCACAGCGAGGCACCGGTTGCAGCGGCGAAATCGCGTGCGGCAGCACGCAACGAAGCAGCCTGCGGATGATTTTCAGCCAGTGCGCCGACCACGATCACCGCGCGCGTGGCGCCCTTGACCGCATCGCGCAATGCCGCATCGTCCAACGCGCCAGCCAGCTGCGACGGCGCAACGACCGCACGGCTTGCCTGGGTGAAGGCGAAATCGAAATCGACCGGATTGACCGAATGGATCTTCGTCCCGTTCTGGATGCTGGCCTTGCGCAGGCGTGCATGCAGCAACGGCAGCTCGTGACGCACGTTGGTGCCGAACAGCACCACCACATCGGCGTGCTCGATCTCGGCCAGCGGCGTGGCAAACGGCTCGGCCACCGCAGCGTCGGAAAAATCGCGATTGAGCAGGCGGTGATCCAGATTGCAGCTGTTCAAGCCTTCGGCAAGACGTGCGAGCAAAGCGCCCTCCTCGTTGGAGGTGGACGGATGCACCAGCACACCGAGCTGATCGCCGGCGTTGTCACGCAGGATCTGCGTCGCGGCAGCCAGACCTTCGGTCCAGCTCACTTCGGTCCACTGCCCGTTGACCTTCTTCAGCGGCTTGACCGCGCGGTCTTCGGCGTACAGGCCCTGATGCGAATAACGGTCGCGGTCGGACAGCCAGCACTCGTTGACCGCCTCGTTCTCGCGCGGCACGGTGCGCAGCACTTCGCCGCGACGCACGTGCAGGAACAGGTTCGAGCCCATTGCATCGTGATAGCCGAGCGATTCGCGTGCCATCAGCTCCCACGGGCGGGCACGGAACTGGAACACCTTGTTGGTCAGCGCGCCGACCGGGCACACGTCGATGACGTTGCCGGAGATCTCGGTGGTCAGCGGCTTGCCGTCGTAGGTGCCGATCTGCAGGTTCTCGCCGCGATACATGCCACCCAGCTCGTAGGTGCCGGCGATGTCTGCAGTGAAACGCACGCAACGGGTGCACTGGATGCAGCGGGTCATTTCGGTGGCGACCAGCGGACCGATGTCCTCGTCCGGCACCACGCGCTTGCGTTCGTTGAAGCGGCTGACCGAACGGCCGTAGCCGAGCGAGACGTCCTGCAGCTCGCACTCGCCGCCCTGATCGCAGATCGGGCAGTCCAGCGGGTGATTGATCAGCAGGAATTCCATCACGCTGCGCTGGTACTTCAGCGCCTTCTCGCTACGCGTGGTGACCTTCATGCCGTCCATCACCGGCGTGGCGCAGGCAGGCGACGGCTTCGGGGATTTTTCGACGTCCACCAGGCACATGCGGCAGTTCGCGGCGATCGGCAGCTTCTCGTGGTAGCAGAAACGCGGGATCGGGATGCCGGCCTTGTCGGCCGCCTGGATGATCATCGAGCCCTTCGGCACCACCAGGGACTGCCCGTCGATCTCGACGGTGACATGGTCCGGTGGCACGTTCGGGTTCACTGGTTGGGCGCTCATGCGGCCACTCCGACGTGCGTGTCGACGATCGAACGACCGTTGACGATGTAGTACTCGAACTCGTCCCAGAACTGGCGCAGGAAGCCCTGAATCGGCCACGCCGCCGCTTCGCCGAAGGCACAGATGGTGTGTCCTTCGATCTGGCCGGCAACCGTGCGCAGCTGGTGCAGGTCTTCCATCGTGGCCTTGCCGGCGACGATGCGCTCCAGCACCCGATGCATCCAGCCGGTGCCTTCGCGGCACGGGGTGCACTGGCCGCAGGATTCCTTGTGGAAGAACTGCGAGATGCGGCAGGCAAAGCGTACGCAGCAGACGCTGTCATCCAGCACCACGATCGCGCCGGAACCCAGGCCGGTGCCCAGTGCACGCAAGGTGTCGTAGTCCATCTGCAGCCCGGCAACCTGGTCGGCCTTCAGCACCGGCATCGACACGCCGCCAGGCACCACGCCCTTGAGCTTGCGGCCCGGACGCAGGCCGCCGGCCATTTCCAGCAGTTCGTCGAAGGTGGTGCCGAGCGGCACTTCGAAATTGCCGCCCTTCTGCACGCAGCCGGACACCGAGAAGATCTTCGGGCCGCCGTTCTTGGTCTTGCTCAGCCCTAAGAACCACTCCGGGCCGTTGCGAATGATCGCCGGCACCGACGCATAGGTCTCGGTATTGTTGATGGTGGTCGGCTTGCCGTACAGGCCGAAGTTCGCCGGGAACGGCGGCTTGTAGCGCGGCTGGCCCTTCTTGCCTTCCAGCGATTCCATCAGCGCGGTTTCTTCGCCGCAGATGTAGGCGCCGGCACCCAGCGCACCGTAGATATCGATATCCACGCCGCTGCCGAGGATGTTCTTGCCCAGCCAGCCGTTGGCATACGCGTCGGCCAGTGCCAGCTCGAAGTTTTCGAACGGCTCGTGGTGGAACTCGCCGCGCAGGTAGTTGTAGCCCACGGTCGAACCGGTGGCGTAGCAGGCGATCGCCATGCCCTCCACCACCGAGTGCGGGTTGTAGCGCAGGATGTCGCGGTCCTTGCAGGTGCCCGGCTCGGATTCGTCCGAGTTGCACAGGATGTACTTCTGCATCGTGCCCTTGGGCATGAACGACCACTTCAGGCCGGTCGGGAAGCCCGCGCCGCCACGGCCGCGCAGGTTGGATGCCTTGACCATCTCGATGACGTCGGCCGGCGCGATCTTCTCTTCGAGGATCTTGCGCAGCGCGGCGTAGCCACCGGTCTTCAGATAGCTCTCGTACGACCACGGGGTGTCGTAGTGCAGCGTCGTGTAGACGACCTGATGCGGCAACGGCGCCGGACCGACCGGGCCTGAGGGTGCGTGATGATGTGCCATGTCTTACTCCAGCCCGTCCAGCAGCGCGTCGACCTTCTCTTTCGTCAGGTGCTCGTGGTAATGGCCATTGATGACCATCATCGGCGCCGCGGAGCAGGCCGCCAGGCACTCTTCTTCGCGCTTGAGGTAGACGCGGCCATCGGCCGTCGACTGCCCCAGCTTGCAACCCAGTTTCTTTTCCGCGTGCGCCAGCAGATCTTCAGCGCCATTGAGCCAGCAGCTGATGTTGGTGCAGAACGCCACGTTGTGGCGGCCGACCTTTTCGGTCTCGAACATCGAGTAGAAGCTGGCGACCTCATAGGCCCACACCGGCGGCAGGTCCAGATACTTGGCCACGCCCACGATCAGCTCGTCGGTCAGCCAGCCCTGGTTCTGCTCCTGCGCAGCATGCAGGCCCTGCAGCACGGCCGAACGCTTGCGATCGGGCGGGAACTTGCTCAACCAATGATCGATGTGCGCGCGCGTCTTGTCGCTCAGCACCACCTGCGGATCGACGTCGCGCGCCGCTTCGAAATTACCCGTCGCCTTCATCGGTCAACCTCACCGAAAACCAAATCGTAAGTACCGATCATCGCCACGACGTCGGCCAGCAGATAGCCACGCACCACCGCGTCCATGGACGACAGATGCGCAAAGCCCGGCGCGCGCAGGTGCACGCGGAACGGCTTGTTGGCGCCATCGGACATCAGGTAGCAGCCGAACTCGCCCTTGGGCGCTTCGACCGCGCAGTAGGTTTCGCCGGCTGGCACGCAGTAGCCTTCACTGAACAGCTTGAAGTGATGGATCAGCGCTTCCATGTCGTCCTTCATGCCTTCGCGGCTTGGCGGAGCGACCTTGAAATTGGTGACCATGACCGGGCCCGGATTGGCCTTCAGCCACTTCACGCACTGCTTGATGATGCGGTTGGATTCGCGCATCTCGGCCACGCGCACCAGATAGCGGTCATAGCAATCGCCGTTGGTGCCGACCGGCACGTCGAACTCCACCGCGTCGTACTTGGCATAGGGCTGCTTCTTGCGCAGGTCCCACTCGATACCCGAGCCACGCAGCATTGGACCGGTCATGCCCCAGGCACGCGCCAGGTCGGGGCTGATGATGCCGACGTCGACGGTACGCTGCTTCCAGATCCGGTTGTCGGTCAGCAACGTCTCGTACTCGTCCACACGCGACGGGAACGTATTGGTGAAATCCTCGAGGAAGTCCAGCATCGAGCCTTCGCGCGCTGCATTGAGCTTCTTCAGTGCCCCGCCCTTGTGCCAGCGGGATTCCTTGTACTTGGGCATGCGATCGGGCAGATCGCGATACACGCCACCGGGACGGTAGTAGGCAGCGTGCATGCGCGCGCCACTGACCGCCTCGTAGACGTCCATCAATTCTTCGCGCTCGCGGAACGCATACAGCATCACCGCCATCGCGCCCAGATCGAGCGCGTTGGACCCCACCCACATCAGGTGGTTCTTGATGCGGGTGATCTCGTCGAACATGGTGCGGATGTAGTGCGCGCGCTCGGGCACCTCGATCCCCATCAGGGATTCGATCGCACGCACATAGGCATGCTCGTTGCACATCATCGACACGTAATCCAGCCGGTCCATGTACGGAACCGACTGGTTGAACGGCTTGGACTCGGCCAGCTTCTCGGTGCCACGGTGCAGCAGGCCGATATGCGGATCGGCACGCACCACGGTCTCGCCGTCCATTTCCAGGATCAGGCGCAGCACGCCGTGCGCCGCAGGATGCTGCGGGCCGAAGTTCATCGTGTAGTTGCGGATTTCCTGCTTGCTTTCGACAGGATTGCTCGCGAAGGCATCGGTTGCCTGGCGGAACTCACTCACTTGGCGGTCTCCGACTTGCCCACTTCACCAGCGGCAGTCTCATAACGGGCATCGTCGCGGATCACGCGCGGCACACCGACGCGCGGCTCGACCGAGGTCACCGGCTCGTACACGACACGCTTGCGCTCGTCGTCGTAACGCACTTCCACGTTGCCGATCAGCGGGAAATCCTTGCGGAACGGATGGCCGACAAATCCGTAGTCGGTCAGGATGCGGCGCAGGTCCGGGTGGCCGTCGAAGACGATGCCGAACAGGTCGAAGGCTTCGCGCTCGAACCAGTTCACGCCAGGCCAGATGTCGGTCAGCGATGCCACCACCGGCACCTGCTCGTCCGGTGCGTAACAACGCACGCGCAGACGCTGGTTGTGCTGGTAGGAGATCAGCTGCGCCACCACCGCAAAACGCTGCTTGGGCATGTGCTGCGGACGGGCGCCGTCGGAACTTTCCTGGCTGGGAAATTCACCCCAGGCGAAACGGCCGACGGCCTTGCCTTCGACGCCGCGGCTGAAGCCCTGCGACGACACGTCGGCGGTATCCCACTCGTCGCTGCCATAGCCCAGGTAATCGACGCCACACAGATCGCTCAGCTGCTCGAAACCGAGCTCGTCGCGCAGGGCCAGGCAGGTGGCGTGCCAATCGGCCGCAGCGACTTCCAGCGTCACTTCGCCGCGCGGCAATGCCACGGCGATCTGCGCACCGGCGAAACGTGCCGCAAGTCGGTCAGTGAAGGAGGATGCTTGCTCTGCCATGGGGGCTTGGCTGCTCTCAGTAGAAGAAGACGGGTGTCAGCGCGCGATGGTCTGGGTACGCCAGATCTTCTTCTGCAGCTGCAGGATGCCGTAAACCAGCGCCTCGGCGGTCGGCGGGCAACCGGGGACGTAGATATCCACCGGCACGATGCGATCGCAACCGCGCACCACCGAATACGAATAATGATAGTAGCCGCCGCCATTGGCGCAGCTGCCCATCGAGATGACCCACTTCGGATCCGGCATCTGGTCGTAGACCTTGCGCAGCGCCGGGGCCATCTTGTTGACCAGCGTGCCGGCCACGATCATCACGTCGGACTGGCGCGGCGACGGACGGAACACCACGCCGTAGCGGTCCAGATCCAGGCGCGCCGCGCCGGCATGCATCATCTCGACCGCGCAGCAGGCCAAACCGAAGGTCATCGGCCACATCGAGCCGGTGCGCGCCCAGTTCAGCAGCGCATCGACACTGGTGGTCACGTAGCCCTTCTCGAGCAGCGGGTTTTCGCCTTCCGGGCGCAGGATGTCTTCCACCCGGCCTTCCGGCATCGGGTTGGTCATCAGACGATCCAGGGTCTGAATCACTCCCATTCCAGCGCTCCCTTCTTCCACACGTAGATAAAGCCGAGGAACAACATGCCGACGAACAGGCCCATGGTGACCAGCGAACGTGCGCCGATCTCCATGAACACCTGTGTCCACGGCACGATGAAGATGATTTCCAGATCGAACACGATGAACTGGATCGCGATCAGGTAGTAGCGCACGTCGAACTTCATGCGCGCGTCTTCGAAGGCTTCGAAGCCGCACTCGTAAGGCGAGAGCTTGCGCGCATCCGGGGTACGCGGTGCGAGGAATCGACCGATCAGCATCAGCACGATGCCGATACCGGTGGCGACGATCAGAAACAGCAGACTCGGCAAATATTCGGCCAGCACAGCGATTCTCTCTTGCCTCTGCCCGCACGCGCCGCGTGCCGGCATGGGGTATAGGCAGACCCCGCGCGCGACAGGCAATGCGCAGGAACTGCAGCCAAACAATGGTGCCCAAGAGGGGACTCGAACCCCTACGACCTAAGTCGCTACCACCTCAAGGTAGTGCGTCTACCAATTCCGCCACCTGGGCATACGTTGCGCCGCTGGGCATCCCAGTGCGCAGCGTATTGTAACCGGCTTCAGCGTTTTTGTGCTGGTTCTGAAGCGTTTTCTTCGCGTGCCGCAGGCGCTTGCTGCACCGGTGCGGACTGCGCAGGCGCCGCAGCTGGAGTTGCGGCAGGCGCCGGCTGCGACGGGGCGGTCGGAACTGCGCCGGCGGCCGGTGCCTGCGGCAACGGCTGAGTCAGCTCGCCTGCGGCGGCAGGCGCCGGGGTGGCCGACTGCGACATCACACCCAGGTTCTGGTCGGTCGGGCGTGCGCCGTGGGTGGCGTACCACGCCATGAACAGACTGATGCTGAAGAACACCACCGCCAGCCACTTGGTCGACTTGGACAGGAAGTTCGACGCGCCCTGCGAGCCGAACACGGTGCCCGAGGCGCCGGCACCGAAGCCGGAACCAGCTGCCGCACCCGCACCGCGCTGCATCAGGATCAGCGCAATCATCGCCAGCGCGACCAGCACGTAGACCACATTGAGGATCAACATCAGCATTTCGAAATCCGTCCCCGGACAAAACTTAATGGGTTAACAAGCGGCCGCCGCACGGGCGATGGCCAGGAAATCCTCGGCGACCAGCGAGGCGCCTCCGACCAGCCCGCCATCGACGTCGGGCTGCGCAAACAGCTCGCCGGCGTTATCGGGCTTGACACTGCCCCCGTACAGGATGGGCAGAGAATCGGCGATTCTAGCATCCGCCTTCGCGACTTCGCCACGCAGGAAGGCATGGACGGCTTGCGCTTGCTCCGGGCTGGCGGTGCGACCGGTGCCGATGGCCCAGATCGGCTCGTAGGCGAGCACGGCACGGGCAAAGCCTGCGCTGCCCACCAGTGCCAGCACCGGTTCGAGCTGGGCGCGCAACACCGCTTCGGTCTGCTTGGCTTCGCGCTGTTCCAGCGACTCGCCCACGCACAGCACCGGGATCAGCCCGGCGTGCACGGCGGCGGCGAATTTGCGCGCCACCAGCTCGCTGCTCTCACGATGGTACTGACGCCGTTCGGAATGGCCGACCAGCCCGTATTCGGCGCCGACATCGACCAGCATGGTGGCCGAGACTTCACCGGTATAGGCGCCCTTCTCGTTGCTGCTGACGTCCTGGGCACCGAAACACAGGTGGTGCTCCTCGAAATCCTCGATCAGATCGCCGAGGTAAGGCAGGGGCGGCAGGATGACGACATCGACACCCTCCAGGGGCATGTGCGCGGCGATCCGGGCCACCAGTTCGGTGGCGAAGGCGCGGCTGCCATGCAGCTTCCAATTTCCGGCAACGATCTTTCGACGCATCAGGCGCAGGTTCCTGAGTGGAAGACAGGCGACAGAATAGCCCATGCCCTGTCGGCAGCCGGCACACTTCTGTCCATTGCCTGTCTCCTCCCTCCTTCAACAGGAACCTGCCATGTCCGTTTCGCCTGTCTTTGCATTGGTCACCGGCGCCTCCAGCGGCATCGGCCGCGAGATTGCGCGCGCTTACGCAAGGCGCGGCGTGCCGCTGATCCTGACCGCGCGCCGGGTGGATCGGCTGCAGGCGCTGGCCGAGGAGTTGCAGCCGTTGGTGCAGGTCGAAGTCCTGCCGGCCGATCTGGGCGATGCCGACGCGGCCGAAACACTGGTTGCGCGGATCCAGCGCAATGGCTGGACGGTGGGCACCCTGGTCAACAATGCCGGCTACGGCGTGCCGGACCGCTATCTGCGCAACGACTGGGCCACGCATGCACGCTTCCTGCAGGTGATGGTGGCCGCGGTATGCGAGCTGACCTGGCGATTGTTGCCGATGATTCGTGCCAGCGGCCAGGGCCGCATCCTCAACGTGGCCTCGTTCGCCGCACTGACGCCGGGTGCCGATGGGCAGACGCTGTACGCGGCCAGCAAGAGTTTCCTGCTGCGCTTCAGCGAATCGCTGGCACTGGAAAATGCCGACTGCGCGGTCAAGGTCTGCGCGCTGTGCCCCGGCTTTGCCTGGTCGGAATTTCACGATGTCACCGGCACCCGCGAGGCGATGTCCGCCCTGCCCCGCTGGGCCTGGCTGCAAGCCGACGACGTGGCCGAGTATGGGATCGCCGCGCTGGAGCGTGGCCAGGTGCTGGCCGTGCCGGGCTGGCGCTATCGCCTGGTCGGTGCGGCGTTGCGCGTGTTGCCGCATGCGCTTGCATTGCGCGTGATGGCGCGCGGATCGCATCGGGTACGGCCGTTGCGGTGAGGCGGCTGCACATCCGCTGCGGCGTCGCGTCCAGCGCTGCGCGCGGCCGGTGTGTGATGCCGTCAGTGATTGACGATGTCGCCATGCATGGCCGCCAGCCGTGCCAGCAACCGGTTCTGCGTGCGGCGTGGAATCCTGCGCTGATCCATCGCCCAGTTCAGGTCCTCCACCAGCGCGTTGAAGTCGCCTTCGCGAATGACCAGGTGCGCGTGCGCCTGCTGCATCGATTTGGCGGTATCCGGGCACGGGCCATCGGCGACATGGCAGAACTTCTGCACCAGCCGCTCGTTGAGCATCACGATGTTGACGCGCGCGAAGGTGTCGACGATGCGTGGATCGTCGGCGATGCGCGACAGCATGGTTTCCACCAGCGTCTCGATGCCGGCCTGTCCGCCGAGTTCGTCATAGAGCGTGGGGCGCGGTTGCGTGGTGGCGCAGGCGCCCATCAGCGCCAGCACGCCCAGCAAGGACCAGCGCAGCCGTCGATTCATCACAACGCCACCTGCAGGGATAGATAGAGGCCGCGCTGGTCGGCGAGCGTGGCGATGTCGCCAAGCTCGGCCCATGCCGCGGTCAGGGACACATGCTTGCTGGGAAACCAGGCCACGAATCCATCGGCCCAGGCCTGCTCGCGGGCGAAGCCGAGGTTATCGGGTTTGTCGCGGTACTCCACGCCGACCACCCATGCCGGCGACAGCACGACGGCGGCGCTGGCCTCGCCGACCAGCCGGTAGCTGTTGCGACGATCGCCGCCGAAACCGAGCAAGCCGGCCTGATTGGCGCGGGTTGCGCGCAGCGTGCCGTTGAGCAGCAACTGGTAGCCGCCCGCGCCCTGCAGCAACAAACGGCTGGCGCTGACATACACATCGGTGCCGTGATCGTCGCGCGCGCCGATCGCCAGCGGCAGCGTGCCATCGCGCAGGCGTTTGTACTGCACGCCCACACTGACCTGTGGCGCATGACCGTAGACCAGATCGCCATAGACTCGCAGCTTGGCGCCGAACACGTCCTGGCCGAGCGCATTCCATGGCAGGCCCAGCCGGTCCTGCAGGGTGCCCAGATCCAGCCGCTGCCGCGCCAGCGACAGTTCCAGCCGGTTGCCGACCGTCAGCGCGGCGCCTTGCACGTCGAGCCGGTAATCGCCGCTGTCCACATGCGTGGCAAACAGGACGGTGCCGAGTTCGTCGCGGGTGCCGTAGCCCGACAGCGTGGCCCACGGCACGATGCCGCCCCCGCTGCTGCCTTCGATCATCGACACGCCGCCGGTGGCGAGCAGACGCCCATCACCCGCGATCACCGACGCGGGCGCGATGACCAGCCCGGCCAGTGCCGCAGCCAGCAGCGTGCGCCGCCACCTGGTCATCGATGCACTCCTGCCTGCGCTGCCGGCGTCGTATCGAGTTGGCGCAGGCACCAGGCGACCAGCGGCACCTCTTCCAACGGCGGCGCGTACAGATAGCCTTGCACCATGTCGCAGCCGTAACCGCGCAGCAGTCCCAGGGACGTGGCGTTTTCCACGCCTTCGGCGATCACGCTCAAGCCCAGGTTATGCCCGAGATCGATGGTGCTGCGCACGATGAACGCATCGTCCGTGCCTTCGGCCAGCTGCATGACGAAGCTCTTGTCGATCTTCAATTCGTCCACCGGCATGCGCTTGAGCTGCGCCAACGAGGAATAGCCGGTGCCGAAGTCGTCGATGGACAGCCGCACGCCGACGCTGCGCAGCTGATGCAGCATGTGCAGCGCGGATTCGACATCGCGCATCAAGGCGCTTTCGGTCAGCTCCAGCGTGACCGACTGCGCCGGCACCGCGTGATGCTCCAGACGGCCACGTACGTAATCCGGCAAGCCGGGGTCGGACAGGTCCAGCGCGGAAAGATTGATTGCCATGCCCAGCTCCAGGCCCTGCCGGCGCCACTGCGCCTGGCAGCGCAGCGCCTCGTCCAGCACGAAGCGGGTCAAGGGGTGGATCACGCCGGAGTGCTCGGCCAGTGGAATGAATTCGTCCGGGCCGATCGCCCCGAGCACCGGATGGTGCCAGCGCACCAGCACCTCCACCTGCTCGACGCGATCGTTGCGCAGGCAGATCTTGGGCTGAAAGCGCAAGGTCAGCTCGTTGCCACCGACGGCCTGGCGCAGATCGCCGGTCAGGCGCAGCCGGCGCAGATGCTGCTCGTCCTGGCCCAGGCGATACACGCTGGCACCGATGGTGCTGACATTGCCGCCCTGGCGACGGGCAATGTCGGCGCGCCGCAACAAGGTGTCCGGGTCGGCGCCGTGTTCGGGGATCAGGGCGATGCCGATGCTGGCTTCCAGCTGGATCCGCGCCTGCGGCAGCGCCAGCGGGCGGCGCAGCTGCAGCAGCAAGCGCTGTGCATCCTGTTGCACGGTGGCGGCATCGGTCTGCGCCACCACCACCATGAATTCGTCGCTGCCCAGCCGCCCGACCAGATTGGGTTCCTGCACCACGTCGGCAAGACGGCGGCCCACCTCGACCAGGACCTGGTCGGCGAAATCGTGGCCCAGGCTGTCGTTGAGTTCCTTGAAGCGTTCCAGATCCAGGATGAGCACCGCGGCGGTGCCGCCGGACGCCACGGTCTGCTCCACCACGTCCTTCAGCCGCTCCAGCAAGCAGATGCGATTGGGCAGACCGGTCAAGGCATCGTGGCGCGCCTGATGCAGGATGTGCTGCTCGCGACTGGCAATCTGCTGCTGCATGCGCCCGAAGCTGTCGGCCAACTCGGCCAGTTCGCGCCCGGATGGCACTTCGACGGCGGTGTGGTAATCGCCGCGCTGGATGCGCCGTGCGGCCTGTACCAGCTGCGCGACCGGCCTGCTAACGCTGCGCGCCAGGAAGATCGCCACGCCCAGCGCCGCAGCCGTGGCCAGACCCGCCAGCAGCAGGATGCGCAACTTGAGCACGCGATAGGGTGCCACCGCGCGATCCAGCGAGGCCTGCAGCGCAACCCGCACATGGCTGTCGCCCTGGATCGACTGCAGTTTGACCAGGTAGCGCGACTGGGCCAGGGTCAAGGCGACCGCCGCGCCCTGCGCGCGTTCGGCGGTCGGCAACTGCTGCGCGAACTCTGCACGCGCGGCCGGCTCCAGGGTGGAGGCCAGCACGCGCACCGGCGGGCCATCGGTGAAGAAGGTCGCATCCAGCCCGGTGGTGGAACGGAAATCCTGCGCCAGGCCGTCGCCGGATTCATTGCCGATCGCGATCCAGCCCACCCGGCTCGGTGCCAGCACCTGCACCACCGCCAGCCGCACGATGCGGTTGTCCAAGGCCACCACGCCGACCGCACGCCCATCGCGCTGCGCCTGCTGCAGCAGGGTCTGCACGGCGCGCAGCTGTTCGGCTTGCGGCAAGTCGGCGAGCCCGGTCAGAAACTCCCCGTCCGGGGACAACAGCAGCGCGGTCTGCGCCGACATGCGCGCAGCGTGATTGCGCAATGCCGATTGCATGGTCGGCACATCGCCACTGGCCACGGCCGCGCGAAAGCCGAAGTCGTCGGCCAGCACCGAGGCCGACTGCATCAGTTGCTCGTCGCGGCGCAGATTGATGCGTTGCCAGACGCGCTCGCCGATCTGCAGTTCTTCGCCCAGTTGCGCCTTGACGCTACGCTCGGTGGCGACCTGCACCGCAATGAAGGTCAGTGCCTGCGTGGCGAGCACGACCAGCACCAACAAGGCCGCGATCCGGGTATGCAGGCGCATGGCCTTCATGGCTTCGGCGTCTTCGGGTCGGCGCGACGGAACTTGTCCTGCAGCGCGCGCACGCGCGCATCCAGTGGCGCGACCACGGGCGCGGCGCCGGTGGTCTGCAGGGTCACGCGCCGTTGCATGGCCTGGCGCGCAAGTGCCACCGGCTCGGTGAGCGCGGCGCCCTTGATGCGCGGATGCCAGACCCGCAGCGTGTAGTTGCCTGCCGGCGCATCCAGCTGCACGCGGCCGTCGCTGCCGGTCTTGCCGAAATACGGTGTGTCCACCACCAGGATATAGCCCAGCATCCAGTCGTGGATATTGCAGCCCACCGTCACCAGACCGGCTTGGTCAAAGCGCACCGGTGCGGCGGTGCTGCCCTGGAACAGCGGCAATTCGAAGCGCTTGGCGGGGGAGAACGAATAGACCTGATGGCGAATCTGGTCGTTGTTGGGAAACCGCACCAGGGTGCCGGTGCGCACCGCCAGCACGGCGGGCACGAACTGCGAATTGACCTGGTCCATCTCCACGGTCCGCGGCGCGCCGGCGGCAACCGGACGTGCCGGCTCCAGGCTCACCACCGCATCGACCAGCATGCCGTTGGCATCGACGACGGTCACGCTGAGCGGCGTTGCTAATGCGCAGCTTGCGGCGCAGTACGCCAGCACCCCGCAAACCGGGCCGATCCGTTTGAACCACTGCATCCGCATGCGCCCCCCAAGCTAGTGCACTCAGCAGCGGGCGCCAGGCGAGTCCGACGTCGCGCTAGCGATCAGACTGGGTTATCGGCTGAGGTGAATGCAAGCTTTAACCGGCCGCCAGCAGAATTTTATGAACCAAACTGTGGCGGAGGTCATCGCCGATGCTGCGAGCGCAGCCGCTGGCTGCGCTGTCGCGGCTGCGAACGGATTACTTCAGCTTGATCTCACGCAGACGTTCTTCCAGAAAACCGTGCGCGGTAATCGGCTCGGGGTAGCGGCTCGGATTGTCGGCGGTGATGCACGAAGGCAGCACGTCGATCAGGAAATCCGGATTGGGGTGCAGGAAGAACGGCACCGAATAGCGCGGCTTGCGCGCCTGTTCGCCCGGCGGATTGACCACGCGATGGATGGTGGACGGATACACGTGGTTGGTCAGGCGTTGCAGCATGTCGCCGATGTTGACCACGATGGTGTCGGCGTCGGCAGTGAACGGCACCCACTCGCCATCGTTGGAGCGCACTTCCAGCCCGGCCGCGCTGGCACCGACCAGCAAGGTGATGAAATTGATGTCGCCATGCGCGCCGGCACGCACATTGGGAATGTCGTCGCTGGTGATCGGCGGGTAGTGGATCGGCCGCAGGATCGAGTTGCCGTTGTTGGTCTTGTCGACGAAATACTCCTGCGGCAGGCCGATATGCAGCGCCAATGCCGACAGCACGCGCGAGCCCAGGTGATCCAGCTGCTGGTACAGGCGATAGCCGCGCTCACGGAACCCGGGCACCTCTTCCGGCCACAGATTCGGCGCCATCACCGCGCGGTAAGGCGAATCGTCCGGGATTTCGCGGCCGATATGCCAGAACTCCTTCAGATCGAAATGCTTGGAATCCTTGGCGGTTTCCACGCCGAACGCGGTATAGCCGCGCGCACCGCCGCTGCCTTCCACGTGGTAGCGACGCTTGACCTCTTCGGGCAGCGCAAAGAACGCCTTGAACACCTCGTACGCCGCGTCGATGTCGGCCTGCGCGATGCCGTGGTTGCGGATGCCGGCAAAGCCCCACTGCCGATAGGCCGCGCCGAGCTCGGCGACGAAAGCGTCGCGGTCGCTGTCGAAACGGGTGATGTCCAGGGTCGGGATGCGGGCGCTCATACGGATATCTGCAGTTGAAGTCGGGAAGTCGAAAGGAAGGCCTGCCGCTCAGGACAGCAGGCGATACAACAGGTAGAACGTCGCGGCCTTGGCAAAGACCACGCACACAGCAATGATCAGCGACTCACGCCGCGTCACGCACGGCCCCGGAGAGACGGTCGAGCGTGTCCTGCATCAGGCCGGCGTCGTCGGCTTCCACGGTCACGCGCACCACCGGCTCGGTGCCGGACGGACGCAGGAACGCACGTCCCCGGCCATGCACGGCGGCCTGCGCCTGCTGCAGTGCCTGCTGCACGCCGGCGGCCTCCACGATCGCCTTGGCCGCCCCGCCATCCAGCCGCACGTTGACGGTCTTCTGCGGCACCTTGCTCAGGCTGCTCAGGGCCTGGCGCAGGCTCTGCCCATCGCGGCCCAGGGCCTCGAGCACCTGCAGCGCACTGACGATGCCATCGCCGGTGGTGGCGCGATCCAGGCATAGCAGATGGCCGGAGGTTTCGCCACCCAGCGTGCCGCCGCCTTCGACCAGCGCCTGGTGCACATAGCGGTCGCCGACCTTGGCGCGCTGGAACGGGATGTTCCGTGCAGCCAGCGCCTGTTCCAGGCCGTAGTTGGTCATCAGCGTGCCGACCACGGTGCCGGTGAGCCGGCCGCTGGCCTGCCAGGAGCGCGCGAGCACGTAGAGCAGGTCGTCGCCATCGACCGGGTTGCCCTGGTCGTCGGCCATCAGCACGCGGTCGCCATCGCCGTCGAAGGCGATGCCCAGCTGCGCGCCGCTCTCGCGCACCTTGGCGGCGAGATTATCGATATGGGTGGAGCCGACACCGGCGTTGATATTGAGCCCGTCGGGCGCGGCGCCGATGACGACCACGTCCGCACCCAGCTCGCGGAACAGCATCGGCGCAATGTGATAGGTCGCCCCATGCGCGCAGTCCAGCACCATCTTCAGGCCGTGCAGGGTGAACCCGCGCGCCACGCTGGCCTTGCAGAATTCGATGTAACGGCCGATCGCATCGCGGGTGCGGATCGCCTTGCCCAGGCGCTCCGATTCCACGGTGTGGAACGGCTCGTCCAGCGCGGCCTCGATCGCCGCTTCGGTGGCGTCGTCGAGCTTCTCGCCTTCGGCGGAGAAGAACTTGATGCCGTTGTCGTAATGCGGGTTGTGCGAGGCGCTGATCACCACGCCGGCATCGGCGCGCAGCGTGTTGGTCAGGAAGGCGATGGCCGGGGTCGGCATCGGGCCGATCAGCTGCACGTCGGCGCCGGCGGCGACCAGGCCGGCTTCCAATGCGGCTTCGAACATGTAACCGGAAATCCGCGTGTCCTTGCCGATCAGCACCAGCGGACGCTTGCTGCGGCCCTGGGTCAGCACCCGACCGAGCGCATTGCCCAGCCGCAGCACGAAATCGGCCGAGATCACGCCCTGCCCGACCCGGCCACGGATGCCGTCGGTTCCAAAATACTTGCGACTGCTCATGCGTTGCGGTGTTCCTGCCTACGGGTGGACGCACGCGCAGCGGCGCGTGCGACGGGGTCGCGCCAGCGCGCGGCCACTGGCCTCATGCGGCCGCGTCCTGCGGATGCGGCTGACGCATCATCATCGCGGTCAGATCGGCGATGCGGTCGCGCATGTCGCGGCGGTCGCAGATCTGGTCGATGGCACCGTGGTCGAGCAGGAACTCCGACCGCTGGAAGCCTTCCGGCAGGGTCTCGCGCACGGTCTGCTCGATCACGCGCGGGCCGGCGAAACCGATCAACGCATGCGGCTCGGCGATATTGATGTCGCCCAGCATCGCGAACGAGGCCGACACGCCACCGGTGGTGGGATGGGTCAGCACCGAGATGTACGGCAGGCCGGCTTCCCGCAGGCGCCCGAGTGCCGCGGAGGTCTTGGCCATCTGCATCAGCGAGAACAGGCCTTCCTGCATGCGCGCCCCGCCGCTGGCGGAGAAGCATACGAACGGGCAGCCGACTTCCAGCGCCACTTCGGCCGCGCGTGCGAAGCGCTCGCCGACCACCGAGCCCATCGAGCCGCCCATGAAGGCGAAGTCGAATGCGGCGGCGACCAGCGGGTTGCCCTTGAGCGTGCCGCGCATGGCGATCAGCGCGTCGTACTCGCCGCTGCTCTTCTGGCTGGCCTTGATGCGCTCGCCATAGCGCTTCTGGTCCTTGAACTTGAGCACGTCGACCGGGCCCAGCTGGGCGGCGATCTCGGTGGTCGCGGTGTCGGGATCGAACAGCGAGTTCAGGCGCGCGCGCGCGCGGATCGCCATATGGTGGTCGCACTTGGGACACACCTCGAGGTTTTCCTCGAGCTCGGGGCCGTACAGCGCGCTGCCGCAGTTGCTGCACTTCTCCCACAGGCCCTCGGGGACGCTGCGCTTCTTGGCCGGGGTGTTCTCGGTGCGGATGCCGGAGGGCATCAATTTGCTGAGCCAGCTCATGCGTGTATGACAATCCATGCAGGGCGGCCATGTGGGCCGCAGAGGGGCGACAGTCTAACGCGCTGCGGGAAAGCCGAGGTAGCGCGCAGGCTAAATGCGGGCCCGGGTGGCCCGGCCCGCGCTTGCCGCGCCGCCGCCCCAAGGCTGGCGTGCCGGTGGCGCGCCAGCTGTGCCCTTCCCGCCCGCAGGCGCAGAGAGGCTGTGGTGTCAGGCCTGGTCGAGCGCCTGCCGCAGCGGGGCCAGGAACGCCTCGGCGCGTTCGCGGGCGCTGCGGACATCGGTGGCTTCGGCCAGTGCGGCGACCAGCGCGCTGCCGACCACCACGCCGTCGGCGTCGACGGCCATGGCGGCGGCGCTGGCGGCGTCCTTGATGCCGAAACCGGCCACCACCGGGGCGCCGGCACGCCGGCGCAGCTGGCGCAGGCGGTCGCTGGCGGCATGGGTGTCGAGCAGGTTCGAGGCGCCGGTGACGCCGGCGAAGCTGACGTAGTACAGATAGCCCTGGGCGCTGCTGCACAGCATGTCCAGGCGCTGCTCGCTGGTGGTCGGCGACGCCAGCGCAATCAGCGCCAGGCCGACCTCGGTGAAGATCGCCCGGGTCTCGTCCGCCTCTTCGGGCGGCAGATCGACCAGGAGCAGGCCATCCACGCCGGCAGCGACGGCGGCTTCGGCGAAGCGCCGGGTGCCGTGGATCTCGATCGGGTTGAGGTAGCCCATCAGCACCACCGGCGTGGTGGCGTCCTCACGGCGGAACTCGTGCACCGCTTCCAGCACATAGGCCAGGCCGGCTCCACGGCCCAGCGCGCGCTCGGAGCTGCGCTGGATGGTGGGGCCGTCGGCCATCGGGTCGGAAAACGGCACGCCGAGTTCGATGACATCGGCACCGGCGCGCACCAGCGCATGCATCACCGGCACGGTGGCTTCCAGCGACGGATCGCCGGCGGTGATGAAGGGGATGAGCGCCTTGCGGCCATCGGCACGCAGACGCTGGAAGGTTTCGTCGATACGACGCATTGAAAGACCTTGCAATTGTTAGAGGCGGTGCGACCGCCTCAATGGATGTCCTGGTACATCGTGGCCGGCAATTCGGTCAATGCCTGGGCCTCGACCTCAAGGTCGAAACTGTCCAGGCAGCAGCCGCAGCCGCTGTTTTCCGAACACATGCGGATCTGCGGCGCCCAGCGGTCGAGCCAGGCGAACAGCAGGTCCTGTTCGCCTGGCTGGTCGGCTAGCGCGGTCACGGTGACGCGCCGCAGCGGCATCAGACCTGCACGCCTTCGCGTGCGGCGATGGTGTGCACGTCCTTGTCGCCCCTGCCGGACAGGTTGCACAGGATCAGCGCATCCTTGGGCATCTCGCGCGCGAGCTTGATCGACTGCGCCACTGCATGGCTGGATTCGAGTGCGGCCAGGATGCCTTCGGTATGCGCCAGCAGATGGAAGGCGGCCATCGCTTCGTCGTCGGTGATGCCCTGGTAGACCGCACGCCCGCTGTCGGACAGGAACGAATGCTCCGGGCCCACGCCCGGGTAATCCAGGCCGGCAGAAATCGAATGGGTTTCGGTGATCTGGCCGTCGTCGTCGCAGATCACATAGGTGCGATTGCCGTGCAGGACGCCGGGGCGCCCGGCGGCGATCGACGCCGCATGACGGCCGCTGGCGATGCCGTCGCCGGCCGCTTCGGCGCCGTAGATCTTGACACCTGGGTCGTTGAGGAAGGCATGGAACAGGCCGATCGCATTGCTGCCGCCGCCGACGCAGGCGCTGAGCGCATCCGGCAGGCGGCCGAAATCTTCCAGCATTTGCGCGCGCGCTTCGCGGCCGACAATCGCGTTGAAGTCGCGCACCATGCGCGGATACGGATCCGGGCCGGCCACGGTGCCGATGATGTAGAAGGTGTCCTGCACGTTGGTGACCCAGTCGCGCATCGCTTCGTTGAGCGCGTCCTTGAGCGTGGCCGAGCCGGAGGTCACCGGTATCACGGTCGCACCGAGCAACTTCATGCGGTAGACGTTGATCTTCTGCCGCTCGATGTCGGTGGCACCCATGTAGACCACGCATTCCAGGCCCAGCCGGGCGGCCACCGTGGCGCTGGCCACACCATGCTGGCCGGCGCCGGTCTCGGCAATGATGCGGGTCTTGCCCATGCGGCTGGCCAGCAAGGCCTGGCCGATGGTGTTGTTGATCTTGTGCGCGCCGGTGTGGTTGAGGTCTTCGCGCTTGAGCAGGATCTGCGCGCCGCCCACTTCGCGGCTCAGGCGCTCGGCGTGATAGATCGGGCTGGGCCGGCCGACGTAATGCTTGAGATCCTTGTCGTATTCGGCAATGAAGGCCGGATCCTGGCGCGCCTGGTCGTAGGCGGCAGACAGCTCCTGCAAGGGGCCGATCAAGGTCTCGGCGACAAATCGGCCACCGAACTTGCCGAAGTGGCCGGCAGCGTCCGGATAGGCGTAAAAGTCACTGATGGGCTGGGCCGACATGGGAATCCTCTGCAGCGATGCGGTCGTACATGAGGCATTACTGTAGCGCAGCCACGGCGTGCGATAAATCGATAAGATTGCCGCAACCTGTGATCAGGACTCACATATGAGCACACTGCTTCCGCCGCTGGCAGCGCTGCGCGCGTTCGAATCCGCCGCACGTCTGCAGAGCGTCAGCCGGGCCGCGCAGGAGCTGCACGTGACCCATGGCGCCATCAGCCGGCACGTTCGCTCGCTGGAACAGGCGCTGGGCACGGCGCTGTTCACCCGCCAGGGCCGCGGCCTGGTGCTCACGCCTGCCGGCGCCAGGCTGCGCGATGCCACCGGCGAAGGCTTTGCGCTGATCGGCGACACCTGGGCAGCGTTGCGGCGCCCCACCAGCGAGGCGCCGCTGGTGCTGGGCTGCTCCGGCAGCCTGCTCGCGCGCTGGGTCATCCCGCGGCTGGGCCGGCTGCAGCGGGATCTGCCGCAGCTGCGCCTGCACTTGTCGGCCAACGAACAGGCGCCCGGTCCGGACCTGGATGGCCTGGATGCGGCCTTGCTGCTGGACACCCCGCCGTGGCCAGGCGAGTGGCAGGTGCACGAGCTGGGCGTGGAGTGGATCGGCCCGGTGCTGAGCCCGCAGCTGGCATCGGCCACCCGGCTCGATGGCAGCGCGGCGATCGCCCTGCTCGACCACGCCTTGCTGCACACCCGTTCGCGCCCGCAGGCCTGGCCGGAATGGGCGCAACGCCACGGCCTGGCACCCGAGGCGCTGGGCTTCGGCACCGAATTCGAACATCTGGTCTATCTGCTGGAGGCGGCCGCGGCCGGCCTGGGCGTGGCGATCGCACCGCAACCGCTGGTTGCCGCGGACCTGGCCGCCGGGCGCCTGCTGGCGCCCTGGGGCTTTACGCCGACGTGCGGCCGCTGGGTGCTGTGCGCCGCAAGGCGCAACCCCGATCCGCGCATCGAACAGCTCGCCGGCTGGTTGCGTCATGCACTTTCAGAGGATCAACAGCACACCACGGATGCCGCAAGCGTCTAATTGGAACGCTCAGTGATCGGCGAAACAGCGACCGAACAATCGATCATCAGAGAAGCGAAAGATCTAGGGCAATCAAAACAACGAAGCAGACTGCCCGCTCCGATTCCCCAATCCCGATTCCCGATTCCCGCCCCCAACTCACCCCATCTCGTGACAATCGGCCCGACGCACTTCTTCGACGAACTTGCGCATCATGTGGCCGTCCTTGATCCCCGGCGCCAGCTCCACGCCGCTGGACACGTCCACGCCCCACGGCAGCGTCGCCACGATCGCATCGAACACGTTGTCGGCGGTGATGCCGCCCGCCAGCAGAAACGGGCGATGCAGGCCGGTCGGCAGCCGCGACCAATCGAAGGTCTTGCCGGTACCGCCACCGGCGCCGGGCGCATGGCTGTCGAACAGGAAACCGGCGGTATTGGGATAGGCGAGCTGCAAGGTCCGCGCGTTGGCGTCCTCGCCGTTCATGCCCGTGCTGCCCATCGGTATGGCCTTGAGATACGGCAGGTTGAAGCTGCGGCAGAACGCGTCGTCTTCCTCGCCATGAAACTGCAGCAAGGTCGGGCGCACGGTACGCACCACTTCGCGCACTTCTTCCTTGGAATTGTTGCGGAACAAGGCCACCACATCGACCATCGGCGCGGTGGCCTGGCGCATTGCGCGCGCCTCGGCCGGCGCCACGCGGCGCGGGCTGCCATGCGCAAAAATGAACCCCACCGCGTCCACACCCAGCTCGCCGGCCAGTCGAATATCACCGGCGCGGGTCATGCCACAGAACTTGATACGGGTGCGGTACAGCGATCGATTCATTGGGTTACCTCAGCGGGCAGATGCCACTCTGCGGGATACAACGGCCCGATGAAGACCAGACCTTGTGGCGGCGCTGTCGGCCCGGCCACCGTGCGGTCGCGACCGGCCAGCAACGTCGCGATCCAGTCGCCCGGTTGTTCCCCGGTTCCGATCAGGATCAGCGAGCCAACAATATTCCGCACCATGTGATGAAGGAATGCATTGGCCTGGACCTGCACCTCCACCACCTCGCCGATGCGTTGCACGCTGATGGCCTGCAGGTTGCGGCGTGCGTGCAAGGCCTGGCATTGCACGCTGCGGAATGCGCTGAAGTCGTTCTCGCCCAATAACGCCTGCGCGGCCGCGTGCATGGCATCGGCATCCAGCGGGCGGCGTTCCCAGCTCAAGGTCTGGCGATACAGCGCCGGGCGTATCTGCCGGTTGAGCAGGCGATACCGGTAACGGCGTGCGCGCGCGGAAAACCGCGCGTGGAAGTCGGCGGCCGCCGGTACGCACCAGCGCACCGCGATCGAGGGCGGCAGGCGCGCGGTGGTGCCCAGCATCCAGCCACGCGGCGCGCGGTGCGCATCGCTGTCGAAATGCACCACCTGGCACTCGCCATGCACGCCGGCATCGGTGCGGCCTGCGCATACCACCTGCACCGGGGCATCGGCCACCGAGGACAGCGCCGCCTGCAGGCTGGCCTGCACGCTCGGCCCACCCTGCTCACCCAACTGCTGCCAGCCCTGGAACTCGCTGCCGTCGTACTCCACGCCCAGCGCGTAACGCATCGGAACCTGCCTGTTGTCGAATCGATGGAGCGTGCGCGGACTAGCCGACGGCGCGCTCGGACCACACCGCCAGCGTGTTACCGCCCGGCTCGCGGAAATGAAACCGGCTGCCGCCGGGAAAACCGAACACCGGCTTGACGATCTCGCCACCGGCAGCGCGTACGCGCTCGCCCATGGGCTCCAGCGCGTCGGCATACAGCACGATCAGCGGACCCGCATCTGCCGACGCTGCCGCAGTGGCGCGATAGAAACCACCGTCCAGACGACCGTCATTGAAGGCCAGATAATCCGGACCATAGGCCTGAAACTGCCAGCCGAACACGGTTTCGAAAAACGCGCGGCTGGCATCCAGATCGAGCGAGGCAAATTCCACGTAATCGATGCGGCGCTCGCGTGCGGCGGCCTGTGCGGCGGCCAGGCTGTCCAGCGCCGGGCTCATGCCAGCCGCTCCAGCAGTTCGGCGGCTTCGGCGCGGGTGGCCTCATCGCCGGTTGCAGCCACCTCCAGCAACAAGCCACGCGCGGTGTCCGTGTCGCCGAGATCCATGTAGGCCACGGCCAGTTCCAGACGATCGCGGCCTGCAGAGACGAACCCCCTGGTGCTCACCGCGCTGGGCGCAGCGGCCGGGGCGATAGGCACCGGGTCGATTTCCGGACTGTCCTGCGTGGCGACCGACGCAAGCGGCACGCCCGGCGCGCGATCGCTACCGGCGCGCGTGGCGTCTACGTCCTGCGGCTGGCCGTACGGAAGCTCCGCAGGCGCGGACCTCACCTGCTCCGGCACCGGTTCCTCAGGCGCAACGAACTCCGGCTGCACCACCGGAGGCGCTGGCGGCGTCGCACGCAGCGAGCGCCAATCCTCGCTGGCAACCACCGACGGCGCTGCGACAGGCTCGGACAGCAGCGGTTCGCGACGCAACACATCGGACAGCGGCTGCTGCGCCTGGTAGGCGCGCTCGTCTTCGCGCAGGTCGGCCTGCTCGAATTCGGTTTCATGCAGCACATCGTGCTCGCTGGGCACGGTGGCCTGTGCATCGTCCTGCAGCGCCACGGCGTCTGCCGCGGCGCCGGCAGGCACGATGTCGAACTGACGCTGCGGCAACGGCGGCAGCGGCGAGGGCTTGCGCCGGCGTGCCGCCAGCCAGGCGACGACCGCCGCGACGAGCAACACCAGCCCGCCGATCAACCACAGTGGAAAACCGCCACCCTGCTGTGCCGCGGCCGGCGTTTCGGACAAGCGCTTCTGCGCGGCCGCCAGGTCGGTGTCCTTCATTGCGATCAAGGCTTGCTGTTGCTGCTTGAGCTTCTCCAGATCGGCCACGCGGGTGCGCAGATCCTGCAATTCCGCATCGCGGGTGGCGATGTCTTCCCTGGCCTGTTGCAACTGTTGGTTGGCCGCCATGTCGCCCTCGCCTTCGGCACTGGTGCCGGACGTGGCGCCGGCCTGGTTGGTCTGACTCGCCACTGCCGGGGCGATCTCGAGCCGCGCGCCGGCACCTGCCGACGTCGCAGCAGCTGCGGCAGGTGCCGGCGTTGCAGCGGCTGCACCGGCCTCGGCCGGCTGCGGAATCGCTGCGCGCGCCTGTCGCCACTGCGCGGCCTGCTCGCGCACCATCACCGCCGCCTCGGCAGCGCCGACCTGCGCCAGCGCATCTTCCTGCGGGGTGCGCAGCACCGCACCCTGCTTCAAGCGATTGATGTTGCCGTCGATGAAGGCATCCGGGTTGGTGCGCAGCAACGCCAGCATGGTCTGGTCGAGCGAATGCCCGTTGGAACGGGCCACGGCGGCAGCGATTTCGGACAAGGTCTGGCCCGAGCGCACCGCCGGCAGCGCATCGCCGGCCGGCGCCGGCGCGGCAGCGCGCGTGCCGGAACGTGTGCCGGGCGCCACTGCGTCAGCAGTCTGCCCGGCGCGTTCGGCAACGGCTGCGGGCGCGGCGGCCGGCTCACGTGCGATGGCATTGCTGGCCCCGGCGCGCGGCGCCTCGATGGAAGGACCGGCGATCGCAGCCGCGGTATTGGGCGCATCGACCAGTGCGGAATACTCGCGCACCAGCCGGCCCTGGCCCCACTCCACCTCGATCAGGAAGTTGATCGCCGGCTGGTCCACTGCCTGGCTGCTGGTCACGCGGATCACCGCACGCCCGCGCGCGTCCTGCGCGAACTGGAACTGCAGGTTGCTGACCAGGCCCTGCGGGCGCTCCAGGCCGACCCGTGCAAACGTGGTGGCCGATGCCAGCGCCACGCGTGCGTTGTCGAGTTCGCCCGGCTCGTTGGAGATGACCGGAATCTCGGCCACCAATGGCTGCCCCGGCCGGGACAGCACCCGGATATCGCCCAGGCCCAACGCCATTGCAGCGCCGCTGCAGGCCATCAGCAGCAGCGCACCTATCCCTTGTATCGGACGCATCGCGCCCCCGCCCCTATGTTTCATGGGCATCAATATAGCCGCTGCATGGGCGAAAAAGTCGGCGCCCCCCGCGCAGAGCGCGCATGCCGTGGCGATACCGCGATGCGACACCCATGCAGTAGGCCATCGGCAGCGCGTTGGTAGGAGCGCACTTGTGCGCGATGAGGCTTCACCGGGACAGCTTCATCGCGCGCCAGCGCGCTCCTACGGGCTACCCGTGGTCAGCCTTCCTGCGCGACCAGCTCGGCCAGCTGCACGGCGTTGAGGGCGGCGCCCTTGCGGATGTTGTCCGAGACGATCCACAGGTTCAGGCCGCGCGGATGCGACAGGTCCTCACGGATGCGCCCGACGAACACCGCGTCCTTGCCGGACGCGTGCGTGACCGGGGTCGGGTAGCCGCCAGGCTTGCGCTCGTCCACCACTTCCACGCCGGGCGATGCGGACAGCAGCGCGCGCGCATCATCGACGGTGATCTTGTCGCGGGTTTCGATCGCCACCGCTTCGGAGTGCCCGTAGAACACCGGCACGCGCACGGCGGTGGGGTTCACCTGGATGGAGTCATCGCCCAGGATCTTGCGCGTCTCCCAGACCAGCTTCATCTCTTCCTTGGTGTAGCCGTTGTCCTGGAAGTCGTCGATGTGCGGAATCAGGTTGAAGGCGATCTGCACCGGGAAACGCTGCGGGTCGATCTGCTGGAAGCTCAGCAGCTCGCTGGTCTGCTTGCCCAGCTCTTCCATCGCCGAACGCCCGCCGCCGGAGACCGACTGGTAGGTCGCCACATTGATGCGCTCGATGCCGTACTTGCGGTGGATCGGGCCGAGCGCGACCAGCATCTGCATGGTCGAGCAATTGGGGTTGGCGACGATGCCGCGCGGGCGCTGCTTCAGCGCTTCGGGATTGACCTCCGAGACCACCAGCGGCACGTCGTCGTCGTAACGGAACGCGGAGGAATTATCGATCACCACCGCGCCGGCGGCGGCGAACTTGGGGCCGTACTCCTTGGACACGCTGCCGCCCGCGGAAAACAGCGCGATGTCCACGCCGGTGGGGTCGAAGTCGGCCAGATCCAGCACGTCGACCTTGCCGCCATTGAACTCGACCTGCCCGCCGGCCGAGCGCGCCGAGGCCAGCGCGTACAGGGTGGCGACCGGGAAGTTGCGCTCGGCCAGGATGCTCAGCATGGTCTCGCCGACGGCGCCGGTGGCGCCCACGACCGCGACGTTGAAACGACGGTTTTCGTTGCTCATGAGATTGTCTTTATCGAATGGGGAAAGAGGGGAACGCGCTTGCGCAGTGGGTTCGGGGAACCTCCAAAGCTGGCCGCGGAGGTTCCCTATCGTTTGGTCGTGATGGTTTTGCCGGCGCCGGTGTTGGTCGCTTCGCCATCGCGCACGCCGGCCTGTTTGGCAGCGGCCACCGCATCGGCATTCAGCGCGCTCGGCGGATGGCCGGCATTGGGGCCTTTGCCCAGCGCGGCAATCAGGTTGTCCACCGCCAGCTGCACCATCGCGCGGCGCGTGGCCAGGCTGGCGCTGCCGATATGCGGGGTGAGCACGACGTTGTGCAGGGCCAGCAGTTCGGGACGGACCGCAGGTTCGCCTTCATAGACATCCAGCCCGGCAGCGGCCAGGCGCCCATTGGCGAGCGCATCGGCCAGCGCGATTTCATCGACCAGGCCGCCGCGCGCGATGTTCACCAGCGTGGCGCTCGCGCGCATCTTGCCCAGCGCGGCGGCATCGATGATGTGGTGCGACTCCTTGGTGTACGGCAGCACCAGGACCAGGTGATCGGACTGCGCCAGCAGCGTGTCGAAGTCCACGTACCGCGCGCCGAGCGCGTGCTCGGTGGCGGCCGGCAGCTGGCTGCGGTTGTGATACAGCACGCGCATGCCAAAGCCGTGCGCGCCACGGCGGGCGATGCCCTGCCCGATCCGGCCCATGCCCAGGATGCCCAGCGTGCTGCCGTGGATATCGGCGCCGAGCATGGTCTTGAACGACCACTGCCCCCACTGCCCGTCGCGCAACCAGCGCTCGGCTTCGGTGATGCGGCGCGCGGTGGCCATCAGGACTGCAAAGCCGAGATCGGCCGTGGTCTCGGTCAGTACATCCGGCGTGTTGCTGGCCAGGATGCCGGCCGCACTGAGTGCGTCCAGATCCAGGTTGTTGTAGCCCACCCCGACATTGGCGATCGCACGCAGCCGCGGCGCGGAGCCGATTTCCGCCGCGCCGACACGCTCGTTGAGGGTGATCAAGGCACCGTCCAGCGATGCCAGCCGCGCGGCCAGGTCGGCCGGCGAATACGCAGTGACGCGCTCGGTGGTGGTCAGCTCGAAATGCTCGCCCAGCTGCGCGACGACATCGTCGAACAGCGGCTGGCTGACCCACACCTTCGGGCGCGTTGCTTCAGACATCGACCTGACCAGGAATACGTGGCGCCACCTCGCCGACATCGCCGCACTGGGCGCGATGACGCAAGGCCTGGTCCATCAGCACCAATGCCATCATCGCCTCGGCGATCGGGGTGGCGCGGATGCCGACGCAGGGGTCGTGGCGGCCGGTGGTGATCACATCGACCACTGCGCCATCCGCATCCACGGTCGCGCCGGGCAGGCGCAGGCTGGAGGTCGGCTTGAGCACCATCGAGGCGGTGATCGCCTGGCCGGTGGAAATGCCGCCCAGGATGCCGCCGGCATGATTGCTGAGGAAGCCTTCCGGGGTGATCAGGTCGCGGTGCTCGGTGCCCTTCTGCGCGGCGCTGGCGAAGCCGTCGCCGATCTCCACGCCCTTGACCGCGTTGATGCTCATCAGGGCGGCGGCCAGTTCGGCATCGAGCTTGCCGTAGATCGGCTCGCCCCAGCCCGCCGGCACGCCGCCGGCCACCACGTCCACGCGCGCACCGACCGAATCGCCGGACTTGCGCAGCGCGTCCATGTAGGTTTCCAGCTTCGGCACCTGCTCGGCATGCGGCCAGAAGAACGGATTGTCCTCGACCGCATTCCAGTCGAAACCGGTCGGGCGGATCTCGCCCAGCTGCGATAGAAATCCGCGCACCAGCACGCCGTAGCGCTGCCTGAGCCACTTCTTGGCGATCACCCCGGCGGCCACGCGCATGGTGGTCTCGCGCGCGGACGAGCGCCCACCGCCGCGCGGATCGCGGATGCCGTACTTCTGCCAATAGCTGTAGTCCGCGTGCCCGGGACGGAACTGCTGGGCGATGTTGCTGTAGTCCTTGCTGCGCTGATCGGTATTGCGGATCAGCAGGCCGATCGGCGTGCCGGTGGTGCGGCCTTCATAGACGCCGGACAGGATCTCGATGTCGTCGGCTTCGCGGCGTGCGGAGGTGTGCCGGCTCTTGCCGGAGGCACGCCGTTGCAGATCGTGGGTGAAGTCTTCCGGCGCGATCTCCAAGCCCGGCGGGCAACCGTCGACCACGCAGCCGATCGCCGGCCCATGCGACTCGCCGAAGGTGGTGACCGTCAACAGGCGGCCGAAACTGTTACTGCCCATGACGGCATCCTCTCAACATTGCAGCAGGTGGCGTGGCGCGCAGCAGGCGCGGCAGATGACGTACCGCCACCAGCATCGGCGCCACCGCGAACAGGCCGCTGAACACCAGCGTGAACACATCCAGCCCGTGACGCCCACCGAGCAGCCAATCGGCGAGCAGGTACAGCGCAACGCCGACGCCGACCAGCAGGCCGAGCGCCACGACCAGCGTGCGGCGCCGATGCGCGCGCAATGCCGCATCCGGACTGACCACCACGATCCAGGCCGAGACCAGGCCGAAAAACGCCATCAGGCCAAAACCGATCTCCGCCGCCGCGCTCAACCAGCGCTGTTGCCAGGGACCGCCGTACATCGGGTCGAACAGGCGGTACACCACGTCGATCAGGCCGAGCGGAATGCCGACGCCGAAGATGGACACCGGCAGCAGCAACAGCAGATCGCCCAGCTGCGGCCGCGTTGTGGACGACTCAGCGCGCACTGGCCAGCTCGGCGATGCGCGCGCCGTGCGCGATCAGCTCGCAGCATTCGACCGCGAAGATGCCCATCTGCCCGACCTTGAACTCGACCCAGGCCAGATCCACTTCCGGCAGCAGCTTGATCAGATGCTGCTCGGACTCGCCCACTTCGCAGATCAGCAGACCGTCCTCGCTGAGGTGCTGCGGCGCATCGCGCAGGATCTTCAGCACCAGATCCAGGCCATCGTCGCCCGCACGCAACCCCAGCTCCGGCTCGTAGGAATACTCCTGCGGCAGCGCGTCGGTTTCGTCGTTGGTGACATACGGCGGATTGGTGACGATCAGGTCGTACTGGCGGCCGCCCAGCCCGGCGAACAGGTCCGACTTGAGCAGGGTGACGTTGTCGGCATGCAGGCGCGCCTTGTTTTCTGCGGCCAACGCCAGCGCGTCGTCGCTGATGTCAACCCCATCCACGTCCCACTGCGGGTTGTAGTGGCCCATGGCGATGGCGATACAGCCCGACCCGGTGCACAGATCCAGCGCGCGGGTGACTTCGCGGCCGCCCAGCCAGGGTTCGAAGCCGGCTTCGATCAACTCGGCGATCGGCGAACGCGGCACCAGCGCGCGCGCATCGCTCTTGAAACTGAGCCCGGCGAACCAGGCCTCGCCGGTCAGGTACGCCGCCGGCACGCGCTCGTTGATGCGGCGCTCGAACAGGCTCAGCACCTGCTCCTTTTCCGAACGCAGCAGACGCGCCTGGCCATAGGCCGGGCCCAGGTCGTGCGGCAGATGCAGGCTGTGCAGGACCAGCTGGGTGGCCTCGTCCAGCGCATTGTCGTAGCTATGGCCGAAGGTCAGACCGGCTGCATTGAAACGGCTGGTGCCGTAGCGGATCAGGTCGATGATGGTGTGCAGTTCGTCGGCCGCGGCGGCAGTCATGGCAACAACTAAAGAGGAGTCGGCCCCCGATTATAGAGGTCGGATCGGTATCATGAGCGTCCGTTGCACTGGAAACCGCCATGTTCAATCGCAATACCGGCATCGTGCTGCTGGTGGCGCTGGCCGCCGGCCTGGGGCTGTTGCTGGGCCAGAAGTTCCTCGGCGCCGCGCCCAGCTCGCCGTGGCCGCCCACCCGGACCATCACCTTCTATCCGCAGCCACGCACCCTGCCGCAGTTCAGCCTGCGCCAGTCCGACGGCACCCAGCTGGTGCCCGGCGAGCTGAAGGGACATTGGACGCTGGTGTTTTTGGGTTTCACCTTCTGCCCGGATGTCTGCCCGACCACGCTGACGGACCTGGCGGTGGCGCAACAGCAATGGGAAACCATCCCCGATGGCCTGCGCCCACGCGTGCTGTTCGTGTCGGTGGACCCGCAGCGCGATCCGCCGGCACGCCTGGGCGACTACGCGCATGCCTTCCACAAGGACACCCTGGCCGCCACCGCCGACGTACCGGCGCTGCAGCGCTTTGCCACCGCGCTGGGCTTCGTGTTCCAGAAGGTCCCGGGCAAGGGCTTTGCGGACAATCCCAACGACTACAGCATGGATCACTCCGCCGGCATCGCCGTGCTCGACCCGCAGGGCCGCCTGGCCGGGCTGATCCGTCCCCCGCTCGACCCCAAGGCGATCGCCGCCGACCTCCAGCAACTGACCAAGGTAACCGCTCCGTGAGTCTCGTCACTTCCCTGGCCTACGTGCTGCCGCACCGGGTGCTGTCCTCGCTGGCGCGCGCGCTGGCCTATTCCGACACGCCATCCACCAAGCAATGGTTGATCGACACGGTCACGCGCAAGTTCGGTGTGGACCTGAGCGAAGCACTGGAGCCGGACCCGCGCGCCTATCCCACCTTCAATGCGTTCTTCACCCGCGCGTTGAAGCCGGGCGCACGCGTGCCCGATGCCGACCCTGCGGCGCTGCTGATGCCTGCCGACGGCCGCATCAGCCAGCTCGGCCCGATCGAGAACGGCCGCATCTTCCAGGCCAAGGGGCAGTCGTTCACTGCCGCCGAATTGCTCGGCGACGCCGAAGCCGCGCAGCCGTTCACCGATGGCCTGTTTGCCACCGTCTATCTCTCGCCCAAGGATTACCACCGCGTGCACATGCCGTGGACCGGCACCCTGCGCGAAACCGTGCATGTGCCCGGCCGCCTGTTCAGCGTGGGACCGGATGCGGTGCGCAACGTGCCGCGGCTGTTCGCGCGCAACGAGCGCCTGGTCTGCCACTTCGACACCGACTTCGGCCCGATGGCCTCGGTGATGGTGGGCGCGCTGCTGGTGTCGGGCGTGGAAACGGTGTGGAGCGGCGTGGAGATCCCGCGCTACGGCGACCGCATCACGCGCAAGGACTATCGCGGCAAGGGCATCGTGCTGGAGCGGTTTGCGGAGATGGCGCGCTTCAACTACGGCTCGACCGTGATCGTGCTGCTGCCGCCAGGTGTCGCCAAGCTCGATGGCAGACTTGCCGCGGAGACATCGGTGCGCCTGGGGCAAGCGCTCGCCCATCGCCAGGTGGGCTGATCACCGCCGCGCGCCTGCGATTGCCCGCTTCGGTTGCAAGTGATGCAACAGCGACGCCCTCGTAGGAGCGGGCCTGACCGCGACAGGGCCTTCTCGACGACGTTCACTGCGCAGGCGCATGTCGCACTCCCAGCTTTCGATGTAGAGCGTCCTCGCCTGCGTTGGAACTACCGGGACTGCTTCGTCGCGGCCAGGTCCGCTCCTACAACGGCGCAGCCCGGCGCAGCCCGGCGCAGTGGCCCGATGCGGTAGGCTTGCCTGCGCTGGCCGACGATCGCCGCTGGTCAGCTCGATGGCCTACTCCGATACAGGAGCATGGGTCCGCGACGAAACGCCGCCGTGACGGTGTCATCGCCGCCAGGCTCGCTCGCTACAAGACCGATGCCCACTCCGGCTCCCAACAAGAACGATGCGGTTGTAGGAGCGGGCCCGACCGCGACGTGGCATTCGCAGTGAGGCTTGGGGCTTGCGCCTTCATGACTCCGGCCTCCGATTCGGAACTGCCTTGCCTGCGCCGATGAAGCTACCGGGACTGCCTCGTCGCGGCCGGGTCCGCTCCTACGGGGGCGACGACCGCTCTTCCGGGTCGTCCGCCCAGCGCAGCTCGCTAATGCGGCTGGCCGTGTTCTACCCGACGTGGGACTGCAAGCGCTGGTCAGCGATCGCAGCCGGCCAGCTTGATGCTTTGCCCCGGCTTGAGCGCGTACGACGGCGCCTTCAGGCCATTGGCCTTGGCCAGTTCCTTGATTTCGCACTGGTATTTCTGCGCGACGCGGCCGAGCGTGTCGCCCCTGGCGATGGTGTAGCTGCGCGCCTGCCTGGCCTTGGGCTTGGCGATCGCCGGCTGGCCGGTGGCCACGGTGGTCGGCACGCCGGCCATCGGGCTGACATCGCCCACCGCCACGCTCGGCACGTATTCCGGAGCGCCGCTGCTGCGCACGATCGCGCTGTTGAGGTCGGCAGTGATCAGGGTGCGCGCCAGGTCCGCGCGCGGGCCGCTGACGCAGTAGCGCGTGTACAGGCTGGCGATGCGGTTGGTGGCGTTGATGACGGTGCCGGCCGGGATCCAGCCATCAGATTCGTAGCGCGGGTTGAGGTTGCGCAGTGCGCGCATGTAGCCGTCGCGCGTACCCATGCTGCCCAGGCAGATGGTGAGCTCGTAGATGGTGGTGGACTTGGCCAGCTTCAGCGTGGCCGGCTGCGCGTCGAGCTTGGCGAAATCCACGCCGTACTGGCGCGGGTGCAGGAAGATCCAGGCCGCCGCGATCACCATCGGCACGTAGTCCTTGGTTTCGGCCGGGAACTGGTTGTAGACGTCCTGCTCCCAGAACCCGCGCCCGCCACTCTGCGTGAACACGCGCGCGGCGCGGCCCTCGCCCCCGTTGTAGGCGGCCAGCGCCAGTTCGATGTTGCGGTTGAGCCCGGCCATGCGCTCGTTGAGGTAGGCAGCGCTGGCCTCGGCGGCGCTGCGTGCATCGAAGCGCGTGTCGAAGCCGGTGCCGTCCGGGCCCAGCCCGAAGCGACGCCCGGTGGCGGGCATGAACTGCATCAACCCAGCCGCACCGGCGCGCGAGCTGGCGTGCACCTTGCCGTTGGATTCCTTGGCCATGATGCCGAACAGCAGCGCCTCGGGCAGGCCGCGTTTCTGCCATTCCGGCCACATCACCCCGCGCAGGTTGCTGTAGTTCTCGTAGCTGGTCAGCAGCGCCGGGCGCATGTCGGTCAGCCAGCGGCGGATGCCGGCCTGCACCGCCGGGTTGTACTGCACCATCTTGTCGAAATCGTGGCGCTGGTCGTTGAGCAACGTGGCCGCACGCGCCGCCTCGGGCACGCCGTTGGCCGCCGGGCCGAGGTGGTCCGGGTCGGCCTGCAGCAGCGTGTCGTCATCTTCCGGATCCTCGGCGGCCGGGGCCTCGGCATCGGCGCGCGCCTTCAGCAGGCGCTTGTAGGTGGCCAGCTGATTGGCGACCAGGCAGCCGCGCTGCTTGATGCAGGCGTCGATGACGTCTTCCATGTCCTCCAGCGCGGCATCGCCTTCGGCAGTGCCCTTGGGGTCGGAGTTGTTCACCAGCACCAGCGCATCGCGATAACGCTTTTCGGCGGCGGCCATGCGGGCATCGAGCACGGCCGCCTTCTCCGTGTCGCGTTTGGAAATGGCGTGGGCAGCGGGGACGACAGACATCAGCGCCACCACGACCAGAACCGGCCATGGGCGCAAACCAAAATGAGCGAGCGGCATCGTAGGCAGTACAGCGGAAAGGCAGGCAGGGTAGCCGCCGGGGCAACACCGGGGCAAGGCGGCGGGGGCAGCAGGGTCAGTGGGCCGTTAGCTTGGCCGTTGCGCCCGGCGCGTGGAATGCCCGCGGGCACTGGCGGTCAGCGGCTGGCAAACCGGCGGCGGCGTCGAACTGCCTGCTGGCGATTGGCAGCGGACCGGCCGACCAAAGTGCGGGGTCGCCCCCGCGCGATTTGGCCAGCCACGTTGCCCGCTAGAATCCGGCTTTTCCCACCGGACCTGCGCAATGGCCTCGTTCCTGCTCGGCAAAAGCGTCACCGACGACATCCCGGTCGTACTGGAAGGACGCTTCGGTAATCGCCACGGGCTGGTGGCCGGCGCCACCGGCACCGGCAAGACCGTGACCCTGATGACCCTGGCCGAAGGCTTCTCGCGCCTGGGCGTACCGGTGTTCCTGGCCGATGTGAAAGGTGATGTCGCCGGCCTGGCGATGGCCGGCGATGGCGCCGCCGGCGTGCTGCAGCGCGCCACGGATATCGGCATCGCCGACTACGCGCCGGCCGCCAGCCCGGTGGTGCTCTGGGACCTGTACGGCCAGCTCGGGCATCCGGTGCGCACCACCGTCAGCGAGATGGGCCCTACCCTGCTGGCGCGCATCCTGGAACTCAACGACACCCAGTCCGGCGTGCTCGACATCGTGTTCAAGCTGGCCGATGACCGTGGCCTGCTGTTGCTGGACCTGGACGACCTGCGCGCATTGCTCGCACTGGTCGTCCAGGAGCGCAAGGAACTGTCCACCAGCTATGGTCTGGTCTCCAGCCAGTCGGTGGCCGCGATCCAGCGCGCCCTGCTGCGGCTGGCGCAGGACGGTGGCGAGCACTTCTTCGGCGAGCCGGCGCTGGAGCTGGCCGACCTGATGCGCGTGTCTGCGGACGGCCGCGGCGTGATCGGCATCCTGGCGGCCAACCAACTGGTGCTCAAGCCGAAGCTGTATTCCACCTTCCTGCTGTGGCTGTTGTCGGAACTGTTCGAACGCCTGCCCGAGGTGGGCGATCTGGAACACCCCAAGCTGGTGTTCGTGTTCGACGAAGCGCATCTGCTGTTTGACGACGCGCCGGCCGCACTGGTGCAGCGGATCGAGCAGGTCGTTCGGCTGATCCGCTCCAAGGGCGTGGGCGTGTATGTCTGCTCGCAGTTTCCCGACGACATTCCGGACACCATCCTTGGCCAACTGGGTAACCGCGTGCAGCATGCCTTGCGCGCGTTCACCCCGCGCGATCAGAAGGCGGTCAGGGCCGCGGCGCAGACCTTCGTGGCCAATCCCAAACTCGATGTGGCCACGGCGATCTCCAGCCTCGGAACCGGCGAGGCACTGGTGTCACCACTGCAAGGCAAGGGCGTGCCGGCGCCGGTGCAGCAGACCTTGATCGCCCCGCCACGCTGCCGCATGGGTGCCATCAGCGAGACCGAGCGCGCGCAGGTGCGCGCCGCCAGCCCGGTCGGCACCCGCTACGACACCGCGATCAACCGTGAATCGGCCGCCGAGCTGCTGGCGCGCCGCGTCGAGCAGGTCGCCGAACATAACGCCGCACCGCCGGCGCGCACGCGCGAACAGGACGATGTGCAAGACAGCGGCTTCGGCAAGGCGGTCAAGGACGCGGTGTTCGGCACCAGCCGCCGCCAGGGCATGCTCGAAACGATGGCCAAGCAGACCTCGCGTAAGATCGGCAACAGGATCGGCCAGCAAATCGTGCGCGGTATCTTCGGCAGCATCTTCGGTGGGAAGCGCTGATCGCAGTGTCACAACCGTGGTTGGGCGATTGCCTGATTGCTTGCCACCAGGCGTTACCAGCCAGAGGTCACATGCAAGCAGGCTCTTGCAACGCTACATCCGCACAGTCAGGAGACTCGCAAGATGCAAGGATACGCAGCCGCCATCACGTCACTCTTCTTGCTTTCCAGCACCGGATCAGTGATCGCTGAGCAGAAGGCACATCAAGTCGACCCACCCACCGCGTGGCCAGCGAGCAGGCAGCACCTGCTCGCTGGCCACTATGTCGGCAAGTTGCACCCAAACAACACGCAGTGCCAGGCCGTCCGCGCAGAACTTTGGCTTGAAGCCATCAAAGGAAACAAGCAAAGCCGGCACTATATTTTGAAGACGACATGTATCGCACCCAAGACGCAACGCGGCACAGCAAGCACTACCGAGCGCGGGCCTTGGTGGCTCGATCAAATGGGAGACGAGTGCCTGATTCTCTCGCGCGACGACGTCTCCGATCTCTCGCTCGACCCGAATATGTATGGATTTCGGATCAACCAGGAAACCGGTCCGAATGGACAGCAAGCCGTCTTGTCGTTAGCTCAAGACGGCCATAACTGCCATAGCGGCAGTCCACCAGAACACCGCGACAAGGTGTTGAGACGCGTCCGTTAAGCACGAGCCCAGGTGCCAACGCGCGGAACCGGCTGACTTAGATGCTGGTCGCCGCGCGATACGTTAGCCCAGCACACCATGCAACTTGGCGTATTGCAGCAACATGATGGTCTTGGCATCGGCGATCTCACCGGTAGCGATCATCGCCAGCGCGGAGTCGAGGGACAGTTCCAGCACCTCGATCTCCTCGCCGTCTTCTTCGAGCCCGCCGCCCTCGCCGACCTTGTCGCCGTCGAAGTATTCGCCGACAAAGAAATACAGACGTTCAGTGACCGAGCCCGGGCTCATGAACGCCTCGAACACCTTGCGCACGTTGTCGATCCGGTAGCCAGTTTCCTCTTCGGTTTCCTTGCGGATGCAGGTCTGCGGATCGTCCATATCCAGCAACCCGGCGCAGGCTTCGATCAGCATGCCGTCGGGGTTCCCGTTGAGCAGCGTCGGCAAGCGGAACTGGCGGGTGAGCATCACCGTCTGCCTGGCACGGCTATACAGCAGGATGGTGGCGCCATTGCCACGATCGTAGGCCTCGCGCGACAGGGTCTGCCAGCGGCCGTTCTTGCGCTGAAAATCGAACGTGACCTTGCGCAGCACGTACCAATTGTCCGAGAGCACATCGATGCTGCGAATGCGGACCTGCGGGTTGCCGGTGGCGGATGGATTCAAGCGACACTCCTTGTGATGCGAGCGATGGCAGTGCCGGGACGCGGCGCGCCCGGTCGCTCGTATGGGCCGCAAGGATTGCGGCGGGCCACCATGTTACCTACCGCTCAGTCGGCGCGTCAGGCAATGACGCACATAGTGCATCGGCGGCCTGTCGATACACGCATCATGCCATCGGAGACCTGACGCGCCCCGATGCAATGCCGGCGCTGACACCCGCCCGGCCGGGCCAGCAAATATCCAGACCGTGACGGCGACATGCCGCCAAGCAATGGCCATTCCAGACTCAGTTGATTCGCCCTGCCCCAATTGCGCGACGGCACGCGCCACCGCACAATCCGTTCACATCACACGCCTGGGGAGCGTCATGGAAGACCGTTTTCGCGCACGCAAGGTGGCCGCGCAGACCGCGCCGGCACCGTTCTGGACCCGCATTCCTGCCATCGCCAGCTATCCGCTGCGCGGCTCGGCGCTTTACGCATTGATTGCACTGACGCTGTGCAGCGCGCTGCTGGTGCTGCCGGGCATCCTGAAACTGGTGATTGCCGGCGTGCTGGGCATGGCCACCTACACCTATGCCTTCGACATCCTGCGCCATACCGCCGACGGGCAAGCCGATGCTCCGCGGCTGGGCTACAACAGCTTCGACAGCGCGGTGCTGCGGCTGATCCTGCTGGCGTTTGCGCTGGGCATCGTCATCGGTGCGGCAGGCGTGCTGGCGGGCAAGCCCGGCCTGACCATCGCGTACCTGGTGGTGCAGTTGCTGCTGCCGGGCATGATGATTGCGCTGGCCATCGACGGCAGCCTGCGCCGCGCCCTCAACCCGGCCGTGTCGATCGACATGGCTCTGCGCATCGGCTGGCCGTATCTGGCCGCATACGGTTTGCTGTACGTGATCCAGGGCAGCGCTACCGCAGCGATCTTCATCGCGGTGAAGTCTCTGCCGCCGATCGTGCGCGAGGCGACGATCGTGATTGCCTCGATCTGGAGCCTGTTCGCCAGCTTCCACCTGATGGGTTATCTGGTGTACCAGTACCACGAAGAACTGGGCTACGTTCCCAGCGGCGGCGCGGCGTCCGAGCGCGAAGACCCGGATCAGCGCCTGCTCGACGAAGCAGAACAGTACGTGCGCGATGGCCATTCCGATGAAGCATTCCAGACACTGCGCGCGGCGGTGCGTTCGCGTGCGGTGAGCCTGGCGGTGCACGAGCTGTATCAGCGCCTGCTGCGCCAACACCGTCGCAACGACGAACTGCGCGAGCACACCCGCCAGTACATCAATCGTCTGCTGCAGGAAAGACAGGAGCGTCGCGCGCTCGGGTTGCAGCGCGAAGCGCTGGATGGCGACTCCACGTTCACCCCGCTGACGCCTGAGCAAGCCACCTTGCTGGCCGAGCGCGCGAAGATGGCCGGGCAGTTCCAGCTGGCGACCGATGGCCTGCTTGCGGCCATCGCCGCATGGCCGCGCGATCGGATGATGCCGGCCTGGTCACTGGACGCGGGCCTGCTGCTGGCCGAACGGTTCGGCCGCGACGAGCAGGCGCGCGAGGTACTGCAAGACGCACTGGCTCACTGCGACGATGATGCACTGCGCGCGAAGCTGGAAGCCGTGTTGAAAGCAGTGGCGATCCAACCAGCCTGAGCAGCCAACAAAGTTTGTTAAGGAGCAGCTCAGATGCTCCACCATCGGTCCGTCGCGCGACGTGTACTGCTCGCAGCCCTACAGACCGACCATCTCGACTGGTCCTTGCCCGCCCACCATCGCGGGACCTTACGCGGCATGGATGCCGCGCAAGAGCCTACAGGGACGTACCTGCGGCGTGTCCTGCGATGGTGGGCGGGTAAGGGCCCTGCAGCCAGGCTGCAGATCCACCGCTCTGCAACTCATCCATCCGCGCTAGATAATTCTGCTCGAGGCAGAAGACACAACAGCAACCCGGACCTCGCGTAGCAGTGCCTTTCAAGTGCAGTCAAATGCCAGGTCAAAGCTCGGTGAGTCGAGCGCGCGATGCCCTCACCGCTTGCGTTGGCAACACGGATCGCGCAGAAACCACTCATCCGTTTTCGAGCAAAAAGCGCGCTTTGCCGGCCTGCCCCTGCTCGGGAAACTGATCCAGTACATGGCGTAACAGGCGCGTACGCTGCGCGCCGTCCTGCAACTCGCCGTGTCGCAAGGCCAGCACGAACCAGTGCTGCGCCAGCTCATCGCGCGGCACATCCAGCCCAACCTCCTTCAACAGACGTTCGGCATCGGCCAGCAGTCCATTGCGCAGGCAGGTGGCGATCAGCGCCATGCGGACCGATGGCGCGTAGTCGATCCCGGCCTTGCTCAGTTCGGCAGCCACCGTCAGCTGGTTGCGCGTCTGTTCGGCGTGATGGGTGTGCAGCTGCAATAGCGTTTGCGCATGCCGCACGCTGTCCTGGCTGCGACCGGCATTGCGCGCGGTGCGGTAGCGCGCGAGCGCCACGTCCAGACGATGCGGCTGCTCGCTGGCAAGCTCCGCCAGCAGGCGCTCGGCTTCCGCGTTTTCCATGCGTCCCAGATGTCGCTGCGCGCGCTCCCAGCGATCGTCCACCAGCACTGCCTCGTTCTCCTCCATAAAGGACTCACGCGTGCGCCGCAGTAGCACCAACGCGACACCGAGCAACGCGCCACTGATCAGGCCACCGGCATGCGCCTCGAAGGCGACGTCGCCGTTGTCGTTCCAGAACAGGCTGTACAGCTCCCAACCCAGCCACAGCGGCAGCAGCAGGATCGCCGGACCGCGCACGTAGTCGAATACCACGAAGAACCAGTAGAAGAAGCGCACCTTGCGCCGGCCCCAGACCACGCAGAACGCGCCCATCAAGGCGGCGATCGCACCGGAGGCGCCCAGGCCACCGCCCGGCGCTCCCCAGCGCCACCACAGGCTGGCCGCGCTGGCGCCAAAGCCGCCGAGCAGATACAGCAGCAGGAACCAGCCGCTGCCGATCGCCCCTTCCAGCAAGGTGCCCAGCGCCAGCAGAAACAGCATGTTGCCCAGCAAATGATCGAAGCTGCCATGCAGGAAGGTGGCCGTCAGCATCCTCGCGGGAGACCACTCGGAGCTGCGCTGCAGATGCCGCAGCGTGAACACCCTGGACAGGCGTGCATCGTAGGGGGCGCGCAATGTGCGCCATTCGCTCAAGCGCGCCTGGTCCTCGAACAATGCGCCGCTGCGCAACGCCTGTGCGAAGGCCACGTCGTGCATCGTCAGGTGCGCCAGATACGCAAGGCGTTGGCGCGCCGGCACGCTGTCCAGCCTGGCCCGGCGCGCAGCGCGCAACTTGGTGTCGTCGGTCTGCTGCAGATAGCGCTCGTGGGCTTGCGCCTCCAGTGCACCGAGGCCGGACTCGACGTAGTAGCGCACCGCGTTTTCGACCAGCGCGTCGTCCTTGCGTTGATAGCCCAGGTAGACCACCACATTGACCAACACCAGCAGCAGCGTCACCCAGGGAATGTTCTGGCGCGACCAGGGTTTGTGCAGCGGCATCAACAGCATGACAACGTCCGTGTCCGAGAGAGCGCAAAGCTTCGCCGTGCGACGGCAGATGCGCAAGCCGGCCATGCGCGCTAGCATCGCGGCCCCGCTGTCGGATACACCGCCCATGAGCCGCTGGCGCCCGCCCGCCGAAAAAAGCACCGCACTGATCACGCCCGACGGCCACGCCCTGCTCAAGGCCGAGCTGGAAGAGCTGTGGCGCGTGCGTCGGCCGGAAGTGGTTCGTGCGCTGGCCGCCGCCGCGGCCGAGGGCGACCGCTCGGAGAATGCCGAGTACACCTATCGCAAGAAGCAGCTCGGCGAGATCGACCGCCGCGTGCGCTACCTGAGCAAACGGCTGGAAGCGTTGCGCGTGGTGGACACCGCCCCCACCGACCCGCAGGCGGTGTTCTTCGGGGCGCAGGTGGAGCTGGAAGATGCCGCCAGCGGCGAGATGCTGCGCTACCGCATCGTCGGCCCGGACGAAACCGACGCCGCGCGCGGCTGGATCAGCATCGACTCGCCCTTGGCACGCGCGCTGCTGAAAAAACGCGTGGACGACGAGTTCGAAGCGCAGTTGCCGTCGGGCAAGCACACCTTCGTGGTGGTGTCAGTGGATTACGTCACTCAGTAAGCGAGTGATCGCACTCTGCTGACCTGCGTGTAGGAGCGCACTTGTGCGCGATGGGGCGTTATCGATAAGGCCCCATCGCGCACAAGTGCGCTCCTACGGACAGATGTGCAAGGACCAGCGCCCAGTTACACCATCTGCAGATTCAACGGACGTCCCTGCTGGATTGCGACATTGGCCGGCAATGCATCGCCGAACAGATCGTGCTCGTCACTGTCGGTGATTTCCACATCGACCAGGTCGCCCACCTTCAAGCCGCGCTCGCCGCCGTTCTGGATATGTACCAGGCCATCGATCTCCGGTGCGTCCGCGCGCGAGCGCGCCACCGCGATATCGTCTTCGATCAGGTCGACCAGGCATTGCTGCACGCTGCCGATCTTCGCCTCCAGCCGCGCGGCAGATATCTCCGCCTGCCGGGCCATGAAGCGCGCCAGGCGCTCCTGCTTGAGCTCTTCCGGCACCTGATCCGGCAGCGCGTTGGCGCTGGCGCCTTCCACCGGGGAATAGGCGAACGCACCGACGCGGTCCAGCTGGGCCTGATCCAGGAAGTCGAGCAGCGATTCGAATTCGGCATCGGTCTCGCCGGGAAAACCGACGATGAAGGTGGAGCGCACCGTGATCTCCGGGCACATCGCCTTCCAGCGCTGCACGCGCTCGAGGGTTTTTTCCACCGCGCCCGGGCGCTTCATCAGCTTGAGGATGCGCGGGCTGGCGTGCTGGAACGGGATGTCCAGATACGGCAGCAGCTTGCCTTCGGCCATCAGCGGAATCACATCATCCACGTGCGGGTACGGATACACGTAATGCAGCCGCGTCCACACGCCCAGTTCCGACAAGCCTTCGCACAGCGCCTTCATGCGGGTCTGGTACATGCGGTCGCGCCACGGGCGCTCGGCATACTTCAGATCCACGCCATAGGCGGAGGTGTCCTGCGAGACCACCAGCAATTCCTTGACCCCGCCGCGCACCAGCCGCTCGGCTTCGCGCAGGACCTCATCCACAGGCCGCGAGGCCAGGTCGCCGCGCATGGACGGGATGATGCAGAAGCTGCAGCGGTGGTTGCAGCCTTCGGAAATCTTCAGATACGCGTAATGGCGCGGGGTCAGCTTGATGCCGTAGTCGGGCACCAGATCGACGAACGGGTCGTGGCGCGGCGGCAGTGCCGCATGCACCGCCTCCATCACGCTCTGGTAGTCCTGCGGGCCGGACACCGCCAGCACCTGCGGGTAGGCCTCGCGGATCTGTTCCGGGCGCTTGCCCAGGCAGCCGGTGACGATCACCTTGCCGTTGGCGTTCATCGCCTCGCCGATCGCGTCCAGCGACTCGGTCACCGCCGAATCGATGAAACCGCAGGTGTTGACCACCACCACGTCGGCAGCGTCGTAGCTGGGCACGATGTCGTAGCCCTCCACGCGCAGCTGGGTGAGGATGCGTTCGGAGTCGACGAGCGCCTTCGGACAGCCTAACGATACAAACCCTACACTTCTGCTATCCGACACAGCGACACCTGGCTCTATGGCTACAAAGGCCAGAGTTTACAGCTACTTGCGATTCAGCGATCCGAAGCAGGCCGCGAGCAGCAGCGCCGATCGACAGATGGAGTATGCAAGACGCGGGCGGCGGAGCACGGCATGACGCTGGATTCAGAGCAGTAAATGCAGTATGCAGGACTGTCGGCCTATCACCAGCGCCACGTCACACGTGGCGTTCCGGGCTTGTTCCTGCAGGCGATCGATGACGCGCGCATCCCTGCAGGATCCGTGTTGGTGGTCGGAGGGCTGGACAGCCTCAGCCGCGCGGAGCCTATCCAAGCTCAAGCGCAACTAGCGCAGATCATCAACGCCGGCATCACCGTCGTAATCGCCAGCGACGGACGGAAGTACAACCGCGAGGGACTCAAGGCCCAGCCGATGGATCTGGTGTACAGCCTCCTGTGTCATGATCCGTGCCCACGAGGAATCAGATACCAAAAGCAAAAGGGTGCGAGCAGCGATTCATCGGCAGTGCCAGGGCTGGATGGCCGGCACGTGGCACGGACTCGTGCGCAACGGCAAAGATCCGCATTGGCTCCACTTAGTTGGCCAAGCCTTTGAAATTGTGCCGGAGCGCGGGGAAGCGGTGCGCACTGCAGGAAGCATGTTCCGCGAGGGGCACGGTGCTGTTCGGAATCATGAGAACCCTGGCTGACAGGGGTTTGCAGATCACAAACGGCGGCAACCCTTCCCAGCAGCTATACCGAATCGTGCGAAATAGGGCCTTGATCGGGGAAAAGGTGCTGGAGGTCGACGGGCAGGAGTACCGACTGGCTGGCTACTACCCTCCCCTACTTTCACCTGCAGAGTTCGCCGAACTGCAGCACCTGACGGCACAACGTTCACGCGGTAAGGGCACCGGTGAAATTCCTGGACTTATCACCGGGATGCGGATTGCATTCTGCGGGTACTGCGGGGCAGCGATGGTGTCTCAGAATTGATGACCCGTGGCCGCCGGGAGGATGGACGCCCCCAGAACGGACACCGGCGCCTGATCTGCGTGAGTAACTCTTAGGGAGGAGGCTGCCCGGTCGCCGGCAGCTGTAGCGTAGTCCCGATAGAGCATGCCCTGGTGACGTTCTGCGCAAACCAAATGAATCTGTCTAGGCTTCTCGATTCCGGGAATCGCGCCGACGGTATTGCCGGCCAGCTGACTATCGCTCGTGTACAGGTTTCGGATACCACGGCTCGCATAGATAAGATCACCGATGCCCTGCTGGCTTCCGATGCTGGTCAGGCCCCGGCCGCATTCTTGCGCCGCGCCCGCGAGCTTGAGTTCGAGTTGGCAGAGCAGCAGAGGCGGGTGGAAGCACTGGAACACGAGCTGGCAGCTGTCGCCCTGTCCCCAGAACCAGCGGCCGCAAAGGCGTGGGCAGGCCTAGTCGAAGGAGTCGAGGCACTTGACCATGACGCGCGCATCAAGGCCCGCCAACTGGTAGCCGACACTTTCGACCGAATCGTGGTGTTCCATCGAGGCAGAAAGCCCGAACACTCGCGGTCGTGGAAGGGCACCATTGACCTCTTGCTCATGGCAAAGCGTGGCGGCGCCCGACTGCTGCAAATCGATCGGCAAACCGGAGGTTGGAAGGCTGGCGAGGAGATCGACACGGTACAAATTCCGCTGCCCCCTGGTATCGCGGAGGCTACGTCCCAAAGTGAGGCCTCCCTTGGGTCGGTGTCACGCTGAGCGGGGTTGGGATCTGCCCCGGCCATCACACGTCAGCCATAGTGGTCTGAGACGCGCTACTGCTGTCGATGCCGTTTCATTTCAAGCGCGCTTATGCCCACAGGAATTGTGCGTTAGTGGGCAGGAAATTACCTGGCCATTTCCATCAGCACATATTGGAACGCCACGACGGGGTAGCCGAGGATTGCCGCTAGCAAACCACCCCATGCGCTCCTGCGAGGCCCGTATTTCAGCCCGACGGCGCCCATGTAGATCGAGAGCGCAAGCATCACCGTAAATTTCAAGATGTAGCTGGACGACGGTAGCAAGTACGCCAGTGCCAGCCCGACAACCAAGCTTACTATGGCACTGTATTTGATCGCGCGCCCAACATGCCCCCGAATCCTGCGGGTCCAACCCAGCAGCACCAGGGCGAACGCGATAAACCAGGATGCAAGTGCCAACTGGCCAGCAACGACGTCAAACGAAGACGCAACCATTAGCTCGGCCCGATTGATGCAGAATTGTTGAATCCGACTGGAGCCATATCCGGCTCCAGTCGGCACCTATGTCGCTCAGTTGGCCCATGTCGCCATCAGGGTGGTTGAGAACGCTTTGGCGCCCGTGACAAGAACATAGTATGTCCCAGGGGCAGGCGCCATAAACCGGACCGTTTCGGAATTGCCTGCCCGCGTCGACTTATGCTGGTAGTCCGTTGGCGTTGGCCGCGTGGACTGGCTGGCGTAGACAGAGACATCGCCAGTGCCACCGTAGGTGATGAAGCTAAGCACTTTGGCGCCAGCGGGCACGATCATCCGGTACAGCTTAGATTCGCCTCCTACGCCGGCCAAGGAGACCCTCTGGTCGTCAGTCAGCAGCGGAATGCTCTCCACCACGTCCAAGGTTGCAGAAGCCGTATTGGATATCTTTGTGTCGGCCTTGCTGGTGGCCGAAACGGTCACCTCCACGCTGGTGCCCTCTGGGGCGGCAGCAGGAACCTGCGCGGCAACGTCGAAGGTCGCCTCGCCTCCCGCAGCGACCGCAATCTCGCTCACGCTGGACGCAGCGGTGACGTTGCCGGTTGCACTGGAAGAGAGGGCAAACGTAGCGGCTGCCCCATGGTTCTTGATCCTGAACGGGACCTTGGTGACCTCGCCCCTCACCGCATCCTGCGAAAGGACCTCTACGGTTTCCAGCTCGATGGACTGTCCTTTGAACAGCGTGGGGTGGACGCGGGTGAACCGCGTTCCCGTGCTGTCCAGGCCCGTTGCGACCAGCCGGAAAGGAACATTGGGCGGGGAGATCAGCCCCATGACCGCAGACCGGTCCCCATCATGCACAAAATTGCTGGTGAGCGAGACCGCTCCGAGATCGCTACCGGACTCGTTGATCAGGTTCCAGGTAACGCCACTGGTAGCACCTACGAGCTTGGCCTCTGCCAGGGTACTTTCCCCCGCACGCGGTTGGCCCGCTATAGGACTGTAGCCGCCGTGGATATCTCCGCTGCCCTGGACAAATCCAAACTTCAGAAGCTCCACCTTGCTTTTACCGGAAGCCGCCAGCTCATATGGCCCTGAGCCGGAGACATGAACCCGCCAAATTCCTGGCTCGGGCGCTTGCTGGACTGCGATCGTGCCCGATTCGATGGCGTTGATGGAAGCGCCAACATCGGTTGCCTGCAGCAACGCACCGTTGGGCTTGCGGATCTGGACCGCGTATGACGCGCCTGAGTTATTGGCAGGTGTGGTCACGCTGATCGACAGGACACGCATGCCCGAATCAACTGCGATCTCCGTACCTGGGCTGCTGGTGGCCGCCACTCCGGTTTTGATGGCAATCGACTGCAAGCCGCTTCCCAGGCGCGACACGATCAACGGGGCGGTGCGTGGCATCTGCGAGGGCGTCAACCGGAAAACCTGGCCACCCGTTTCATTGGCGACTCGGATGTATGACGGATCTATGGGGGAGCAGCTTCCGGTCAACGCGTAGGTCACCTTGATACCCTTAGCGCGAGCGACCGCGATCGCTTCGCTCTGCTTCTGCTGATCCTTGGAGGTGGCATCGGTGAACACGTACAACTGCGACATCGGCGACGATGCGTTCAAGGCGGCGAGCAGGCCGGTGTTGGTCAGTTCGGGGCAATCCGTTCCGCCACCATGCAGCGAGATGGACCGCAGCGCGCCGAGAAGCTCCTGGGGATCGCTGGTGAACACGGGGGCGTCAACGTAGGGGTCGCCAAACGTCGTCAGAACATAGCTATCAGGCGCGAGATCGGCGTCCTGCTGGACATCGGCGATGATCTTTTCGACCGTGGAGGTGACGCCAGCAATGCTCGGGCTCATGCTGGTGGTGGTATCGATCAAGAAGCCCAGCGAGCCTTTCACGTCAAACAGAGCTGCAAGCGCGCGGTCGTTACCGGCGAGATCGGCCACCAGATTCTTCAGGAAGGCTTTGCTTGCTTCCACCGCCAAGCGGCGCGCTTCGGGGTGGTTGGGGTTCATGCTAACCCCTTCCTCAGCCGCGCCGACGGCATCGAGATCCTTGTTGATGCCCTGGCAGGTAGGCGTGTAGTTGCCGTGGAAGCACTTGTTCTTGGGCATGAGGTCAGTCCTGCAACCTCGTGCACCTGGAAAGCCCGGCAGGAAGTCCGTGAGTTCCCCGACGAAGTAGGCCGTGGTGACGCTCGATCCCGTGCCATTCATCAGCGTGTTCGGATCCAGGCACTGATCTGCGGTGGCATTTGGATTGGGCAGAACCGACACCCCAAGTTCTGCTTTAATGGCGGTATTACCCTGTTCTACATAATTACCATGGGAATAAAAATCTTGGATGGTATGCAGCGCACGCCCGAGGCGCTTTCTTGCTAACGCTGGGTCGCCAGGCAGATTGCTGCCGGCCTTCGGCAAGTTTGCGATGATCTCGGCCTTGTCACGAAGGATCGAAGCGGAGGCTGCTGCGAATTGCTCGTTGGTGAAGTGCCACTCCGGATGGAACAGTGCAGCATTCCGCTTGAGAATATCATCGGTTGTTTCATTCCCTTCCTGAATCTGCTCGATGGCTGCCAAGCTCATCACCTGGCTTTTTCCATAAATCAAGGCCTGAATAGTGCCGGCCGATTCCATTGTAATTTGCAGATGTTGTGGAACGCTGAAAGCAAGGGTAGTTGGCGCAGCCAACAGTGCGCCAACAGCGACGGAGAGGAGAAGCGCCTTTTGATACGAGATACATCTCATACTATAAAATTCCCTTTGAATAATCTTTGATAAAATCCTGGAAGGCGTCCGCGCTTCTACGACGATCGTTACTCCGGGATCGCTATTGAATAGCCTTGAAAGCTTTTTTAAACCGCGAAGTCCAGCCGAGATATGCTTCCAAGCTCTGCTGGATCTAACGCCCCCTCATGGGAGTGTGCTCCTAGGATTTTTCTGACCCCATCGGAAAAGCGCGCCTAGAGGTGTCAGATTATTCTGAGCCATCAAATTCCTAAATTAAGTGGCGGCATCGGCATGCGTGACCGATAGCGGGCCTAACGCCGCAAGGCGGCGGATCTTCTTCGACCCTCGCGGGAAAAGGCGCCATGGCCCGAAAGTCGTCGCTGTCGCAGATGCGACACAGTAAGAACGCTCTGCATAGCAGGCGCCTGCCGTCAACACCTGGTGGCCCGGGCCTTCGCCGTCTTCACCGCCCTCATGCGCAACGATGCGGCGTCCATTCTTAAGGTTCATCACCCGCTCTAGGGAAGGTCTGAACAACGAGGCCTGAGAGTGCGGGATATCGCGTCGTTCCGGAGAGTCGCGTTTGGATTTTCGCCATTTCTGGCGTTTTTCCGTGGTAATTCCCAGGGTTACAGGCGCACGCTCCCATAGCAGTCACTAACTGCTTTCGCTTCATCCACAGGTTTGACAGCGCAAACAAGGTCAGCACTTGTGCCGTGTTCTTGGCCAGGCCGCGATAGCGGACCTGGGTGTAACCGAATTGCCGCTTGATCACCCGGAATGGATGCTCCACCTTCGCGCGCACGCTTGGCTTGAAGTGTTCCCAACGCTGTTCCCGAGCACGCTCGCGTTTGTTGCCAATGGCTTGCATCGTCGAGGGCCTGGCAGCGATGAAGAATGCAGCCTTGCAGGCTTGCAGTTCTTCGCGCTTGTCCGCACCGGTGTAGCCGCTGTCGCCGAACACGCTGTCTTCTTTGCCATGCAGCAACGTGTGCGTCACCGCGACGCCGGCGACGTTGGCGGCCGTGCAACGCACGTGGTGCACCGACCCGGAAAATTCATCCACGCAAATGTGCGCCTTCTCCCGAAATACCACTGATTGCCTTTCTTGGTCTGATGCATCTCAGGGTCGCGCGCATGGTCGGCGTTCTTGGTCGAACTGGGTGCAGCGATGAGCGTCGCATCGACGATCGTGCCCGACCGCAGGCTCTGGCCCTCGCGCGCCAGATGCGCGTTAATGGCTTCCAGCATCCGCGCGGAAAGGCCATGGGTCTCCAGCAGGCGCCGAAAGTTCAAAATCGTGGCCTCGTCCGGCACGTTGTCCAAGCCGCCGAGCTGGGCAAAGCGCCGCCGGCGCGGCATTCCTCCAGGGCCACTGCATCTTGCCTCCCCCCCCCCTAACACCAAGATCATATGGCCCTCGTCCATGCGGGCGTTGCCATCCCGCCTCACAACATAAATAGACTTGCTTTTGAGCAGCCAAGGCTGACGAAGCCGACTTTGGGGTTCAGCTGGGACATGGAGCAGGAGCCTGGGAACGGAGCGGCCTGGGGCCTGAGTGGAGCAATTATAGCGGCGCGCGGGGAGCGCTCTGAACCGCGCGCCGGGCAAGCAATCTCATCTTAGCGAGTCCCTCACCTGCAGCGCCGCCGATCCGGTCGATAATGCGCGCCTTCCCCCTTACCGCAGCAGGAGTTCCCATGGGTCACTGGACCACGCTCGACACCCCCGACGGCCAGGTCGCCGCCTGGCACGCCACCCCGACCTCCAGCCCGCGCGGCGGCCTGGTGGTGATCCAGGAAATCTTCGGCGTCAACGAACATATCCGCGCGGTGGCCGACGACTACGCCGCGCGCGGCTACGAAGTGCTGGCGCCGGCCTTCTTCGACCTGGAAGAGAAGGACGTACAACTACCCTACGACCAGGAGAGCCTGCAGCGCGGCCTGGCACTAGCCAATGCGGTCGGCCTGGAGCGCGCGGTGGAGGTGGTCAAATCCGCTGCCACCCTGCTCAGCCGCGCCGGCAAGGTCGGCACCGTGGGCTATTGCTGGGGCGGCTCGGTGGCGCTGCTGTCGGCGATCCGCCTGGGGCTGCCCTCGGTGAGCTATTACGGCGGCCGCAATACCCAGCTGCTGGACGAAACCCCGACCGCACCGGTGATGTTCCACTTCGGTGAGCAGGACAGCAGCATTCCGCCCGAGGCGATCCAGGCCCACCGCGAGAAGCTGCCGCAGATGGAGACCTTCGTGTATCCCACCGGCCACGCCTTCAACCGCAGCATCGACCCGAACCACTACGACGCCGACAGCGCCGAGCGCGCGCTGCAGCGCACCCTGGGCTTCTTCGAAGCGCATCTGGGATGAGCGAGGTTGCAGCAGGCATGTCCGAGGCGAGCGGCTTCCAGCTCGATGCGCGGCTGGCCGCCGACAGCGTGTTCGTCGCCGACGGACCGCTGTCGCAGGTGCGGCTGATGGACGACAGCCGCTTCCCATGGCTGCTGCTGGTGCCGCGGGTGGCCGATGCCAGCGAGTGGATCGATCTGGACGGCGGCCAGCAGCGCCTGTTGCTGGCCGAGATCAATCAGCTCTCGCAGTTGCTGCGGGTCGAGCCCGGCGTCGCCAAGCTCAATATCGGCGCGCTGGGCAACATCGTGCAGCAGTTGCATGTGCACCTGGTCGGCCGGCATCCGGGCGATGCGGCCTGGCCCGGCCCGGTCTGGGGCAGCGGCAGCGCGCAGCGCTTCGACCCCGATACGCTGCAGCAGCGTGTCGCTGCATGGGCGCAGCGGCTACGATAGGCGCCCGCCTCACAACCACCTTCCCGCATGAAATCCAATGTCGTCGCCGCACTGATCCTGATCCTCGTCGGCCTGCTGTTCCTGGCCAACAACCTGGGCTGGACCAATGTCAGTCTTGGCCGGCTGATCGCCACCTGGTGGCCGGCGGCGTTGGTTGCCTGCGGTGTGGGGATGTTGTTTGGGCGCGGCAAGTAGTCGGGAATCGGGATTGGGGAATCGTGAGAGCAGGCTTCAGGCGCTGATGATTCCCCGGTTTGCCTTGCTGTCTTGCAAGCGATTAGCCCTGATTGCGCGGCGGTGCGGGCTGGCGGCCAATTCGCCAACTGGTGCCCTGACTGGCAGTCGCCGTTGCCGACATGACGTTTGTCATTCGCACGTGTTGACTTCCGGCACCTGATCGGCAGGCGCATTGCGCGCAGCATGGCCTCCTACCTACCGAGGACGCCACCATGCACTACCGCCTGATCCCTGCCCTGTTCCTGATCACGCTGGGCACGCTGTTTCTGCTGGACAACCTCGGGCTGGCCCGTCTCGATGTGGGCAACCTGGTGTCGACCTGGTGGCCGGCGTTGCTGATCGCCGCGGGCGTGCGCCACCTGCTGCGCTACCGCGAGCGGGCGGCCGCCACCTGTTGAAGGTCGCGGCCGCACCACTGCATCAGGTGCGCGGCAGGGTCACGCCGGTCTGGCCCTGATACTTGCCGCCGCGGTCCTTGTACGAGGTCTCGCACACTTCGTCGGACTGGAAGAACAGCATCTGCGCCACGCCTTCGTTGGCGTAGATGCGCGCCGGCAGTGGCGTGGTGTTGCTGAATTCCAGCGTGACGTGGCCTTCCCACTCCGGCTCCAGCGGGGTCACGTTGACGATGATCCCGCAGCGCGCATAGGTGCTCTTGCCCAGGCACACCACCAGGGTGTCGCGCGGGATGCGGAAGTATTCCACCGTGCGTGCCAGCGCGAAGCTGTTGGGCGGGATGATGCACACATCCGATTCGATATCGACAAAGCTGCCCGGATCGAAGTGCTTGGGGTCGACGATCGTCGAGTTGATGTTGGTGAAGATCTTGAACTCGCGCGAGCAGCGCACGTCGTACCCGTAGCTGGATGTGCCGAAGCTGACGATGCGCTGGCCGGCGGCATCGTGCTTGATCTGCCCGGGCTCGAACGGCTCGATCATCGCGTGCTGTTCGGCCATGCGCTTGATCCAGCGGTCGCTCTTGATGCTCATGCGGTGTTCCTTGAAGACGGAAGGCGGCAGGCCGAGCGGCCCGCGCGAAAGGCAGCGAATTCTAGCAAGCGGCCGGCACCAGCGGCCGGCCTGCGCACTACAGCAACGACGCCGAAATCGGGATGCTGGCGCGCGGACGCTTGCCCAGCTCCTCGGAAAGCCGCGCGGCGGCAGCCAGATAGGCCCGCGCTGCCGCCGACTCCGGCGCGGCCACCACGATCGGCTGGCCGGCATCGCCCTGCTCGCGGATCGCAATCGCCAATGGCAACGACCCGAGCAAGGGCACACCGTACTGCGCGGCCATGCGCTCGCCACCGCCTTCGCCGAACAGGTGCTCGCGGTGACCACAGCTGGAGCAGGTATGCACCGCCATGTTCTCGACGATGCCAAGCACCGGCACCTCGACCTTTTCGAACATCTTCAAGGCCTTGCGCGCGTCCAGCGTGGCGATGTCCTGCGGCGTGGTGACGATCACCGCACCGGCCACCGGGATCTTCTGCGACAAGGTCAGCTGGATGTCGCCGGTGCCCGGCGGCAGGTCGATCAGCAGGTAATCCAGGTCGTCCCACAGTGTGTCGTTGAACAACTGGGTCAGCGCCGAGGTCGCCATCGGCCCGCGCCAGATCATCGGCGTGTCCTGGTCGACCAGCAAGCCGATCGACATCGCCTCGATGCCGAACGCGCGCAACGGCTCGATCGACTTGTTGTCCGGGCTGTCCGGCCGCCCGCTCAGGCCCAGCATCGCCGGCACGCTCGGCCCATAGATATCCGCGTCCAGCACGCCCACGCGTGCGCCCTGCTGACGCAGGGCCAGTGCCAGATTCACCGCCGTGGTGGATTTGCCCACCCCACCCTTGCCGGAGCCGACCGCGATCACATTGCGGATCCGCGGATGCGGCGCCAACGCGCCCTGCACCGCATGCGCGGGGATTCTGCGTTCGCCGGTCATGCGCATGCGCTCCGGGAGAGATCGATCGCCTTGCTTGAAGCGCGTTGCACCATCGTCGTCATTGTCTGCCTGATTGCTCGTGCTGGCGCCGCAGCGATGGCTGCATCGCCAGCCGCAGCGCTGGAAAGGTCGTCAGTTTACCCAGTCTGGCCATAGGCAGACGCGTTGCAAGCCGTCAGCAGCCAGGCGCGCCGCAGACTCATGCACGTGTCGACCAATGACAAATTTCACAAATGTGGACACATGATTAAGGAATTGTTACGTTCGAATTTCAGTTCAGCCAGCGCTCAGCGAGCGCGACTGTTTCGCCAAATCCCAGCGAGGAATCCGCAAGGTCATGTCGAGTCGTCTTCCGCAACACACCCAGCGTCATCGTTTGAGCACCGCGTTGTTTGCCGTGCTGGCCGCCTCTGCCGGCCACGCCGCCGCGCAGTCGGAAAGCGGAGTCGCGCCCGGCACCACCGATTTGGACAAGGTCACCGTCACCGGCTCGCGCATCGCGCGTACCGGCTTTGTCACGCCCTCGCCGGTCACTGCGATCAGCGCCGAGGAAATCCGCGCAACCGGCGCGACCACCATCAGCGACCTGATGGCGCGCATGCCCGCGCTGGCACCGAGCTACACGCTGGGCAACTCCACCCGCTTCATCGGCACCGCCGGGCTGGGCCTGCTCGACCTGCGCGGCATGGGCGTGGACCGCACGCTGGTCCTGGTCAACGGCCGCCGCCATGTTGGTTCGAGCCCGGGCTCGACCGCGGTAGACGTCAACACCATTCCGGTGGAATGGGTCGAACGCGTGGAAGTCATCACCGGTGGCGCCTCGGCCGTGTATGGCGCCGATGCGGTGGCCGGCGTGGTCAACTTCATCCTCAAGAAGAACTTCACCGGTTTCGAGACGCGTGCGCAGACCGGCCTGGCCGACGAGGGCAACTACAATCGCTCCTTCGCCAGCTTCTCGGCAGGCACCGACTTTGCGGATGGCCGCGGCAACATCGCGGTGTCCGGCGAATACAGCAAGCAGGACCGCTTCGGTCGCGGCAACCGCGCCATCGGCCGCGAATATCTGGTGTCGGTTCCGAACCCCGCGTTCGACCCGAGCCAACCGCCGAGCGAACGTAATCCGCAGAATGTGCTCAGCGGCCCGGGCGGCAATCATTCCACGTCCTACGGCGGCACCTTCAACCTGGGCACATTCGATTTCCGCAACCCGGCCAGCTATGGCAACCGCTACCTGTTCAAACAGGACGGCAGCTTCCGCCGCAATCGCTACAACGGCCCGGTGGTCAGCAATACCTCGTGCGTGGATTGCGATTTCGTCGATCTGAATGCGGTTGCCGACCTGCAGCCCGGCTTCGATCGCAAGAGCGTCAACACCATGATCAACTTCGAGATCAGCGCGAACCATCGCCTGTTCTTCGAGGGCAAGTACAGCGAGACCGATTCGGAATTCTTCGGCCAGCCGGCCTTCGACAGTTCGCTGCGCGTGCGTCGTCAGAATCCGTATGTCAGCCCCGAACTCGGTGCGCTGATGGATGCGCGCGGTGCCACCCAGATCCTGATGAACCGCTTCAACGTCGATGCCGGCCGTCGCGGCGAGAACATCGAGCGCAAGACCTACCGCGCAGTGCTCGGCGCCGAAGGCAATTTCACCGACAACTGGAGCTACGACGTGTCTGCCAACTACGGCAAGACCACGGTCGACCGCCTGAACCTCAACAACCGCATCAATGAGCGCTGGCAAGCCGGTATCGACGCCGCACGCGATGCTAGCGGCAACATCGTCTGCCGCACCACGCTGGATCCGGGCGCGATCAACCCCCACACCAACCGTGTCTATTCGGCCCTGGCGCGCGAAGGCTGCGTGCCGTTCAGTGTGTTCGGCAACGGCGCGGTGACCCCGGAAGCAGCGGCGTGGTTCAACACCACCGCGCGCTCGCAGGCCAAGATCCAGCAGACCGTGTTCAGCGCATCGGTGGCCAACAGCAACCTGCTGTCGCTGCCGGCCGGCGATATCGGGTTTGCCGGTGGCGTGGAGTACCGCAAGGAGCAGAGCGAGGAGATCACCGATCCGCTCGCAGCCTCGGGCGTGACCTTCCTCAACGCCATCCCCAATAGCGGTGGCGAGTACACCGTCAAGGAAGTCTTCGTCGAGAGCACCATTCCATTGCTCGCCGGCCTGCCGGGCGTGGACCGGTTGGCACTGGACGTGGCAGGCCGCTATTCGGACTACGACAGCATTGGCTCGACCAAGACCTGGAACGTGGGCCTGGACTGGACCATCATCCCCTCGCTGCGTCTGCGCGGCACGCTGGCACAGGCAGTGCGCGCGCCCAGCATCGGCGAGCTGTACGACTCGCAGAGCGAGAACTTCGCGACCATCAACGATCCCTGCAACTACCTGCCGACCAACACCAACCGCCCGGGCACCGCGGGCGACGTGGCATTGCGCCAGGCCAACTGCAGCGCGCTGGGCGTGCCGGTGGGCTGGATCGACACCTTCACCTCCACCCGCCCCGGCGTCAGCGGCGGCAACCCGGAGCTGAAGCCGGAGCGCGCGCGCAGCCTGTCCTATGGCCTGGTGTGGCAACCGGAGTTCTTCGAAGGCTTCGGCATGTCGATCGACTACTGGCGCATCGACCTGCAGGACGCGATCGGCACCGTGACCGCAGAGACCAATGCCACGCGTTGCGTGGACAATCCAGGTGGCATCGACAACAGCTTCTGCGGCTTCGTGCAGCGCGCCCCGCTGGGTGGATTCACCGACCCGCAGGGCCGCATCTATCCCGAGCACAGCATCATCGGCTGGCAGGCGCTCAATGAAAACCTGTCGCGCTCGCGGCGTGTGGGCGTGGATCTGGAAATGGACTACCGCTTCCAGCTCGGCGAAGGCAACACCGTGCTGCGCCTGGTCGGTACGCGCCTGATCCAGTCGCGCGAATGGGTGTTCCAGGACTTTCCGGCCGAGTACGACGAGTACGTGACCTACGTGACCGACCCGCGCTGGCGCGCGCAGTTCCAGACCAAGTACAACTGGAATGAATGGCGCGCTTCGTGGGACATGAACTACGTGGACGGCAACCTGCGCGTGACACCGGAAAGCTACAACAGCAATCCGGGCTCGGCCAGCCCGATCAGGAACGGCTCGTACACCTATCACAACTTCCAGTTCGGCTATCAGTTCCCCGGCTCGAAGATCGACGTCTACCTCGGCATCGACAACGCCTTCGACAAGGATCCGCCGCGTAACTACTTTGGCTCGGACTTCACCTCTGCGCTGTACGACAACGTCGGACGGTTCTTCTATCTGGGCACGACAGTCCGGTTTTGAGGCCTGTTGACCCCGCATCGAAAAGACCCCGTCCGGCGGGGTCTTTTTTTGCGTCATGTTTCAGCTGAACCCATTCAACCAGGCGCGACACTCTATTGAGGGGCACAGCCCGAATGCCGCATTCGGTTGATTGATTCGATGTCATGCCGCATCGCACGCACTGACAAAAATGAATACTCGTGCAGGTGACGTGTGTCCTCATTCGCATGCTAGGTGAATTGTGCGCAGATCCGCATATTCGGTGCGGATCTCACCCTTTTCATTAACGAATCATTCAAAGCGCTTGCGACCGAGCCCACAGATTCATTACGTTCGGGTTAAGGCCATCTGACTCTCCGATGACCGCCACTTCTCCCGATACCCAGCTGAAAGGTTAGGAATGAGCAATCAATTTCGTCGCCACGCCCTCAAGCGCACTGCTCTGGCAGTTGTGCTCGGCGCCTGTCTCGCCAACGGTGCGGTCTACGCACAGAGCACGACCGGCAGCATCTACGGTAGCGCTCCCTCGGAAGCCGGTAGCACCATCGTCGTGCAGAGCGACACCGGCCTCAGCCGCACGATCACCATCGACGCCAATGGCCGTTACAACCTCGGCTCGTTGCCGGTCGGCGCTTACACCGTGACCTTGAAGCGTGGCGATCAGGTCGTCGACACCCGCAAGAACGTGCAGTTGCGCGTCGGATCAGGCACTGAGGTCTCGTTTGCTGGCGCAGCTGCCTCTGGCGGAAATGCCGATGCAACCACGCTAGGGGCAATCACCGTCACCGCCGCCAATGCACCGAAGATCGACGTGAGCTCCACCAGCTCGCGTTCGGTAATCACGTCCGAACAGCTGGCAACCCTGCCGCTGGGCCGTAGTGCCGAAGCGATTGCGTTGTTGGCGCCGGGTGCGGTGGCCGGCAGTGGCGCTTTCAATAATGGTTCGCGCTCCGTCGTGTCCTTCGGAGGCTCGGGGGTTACCGAAAACGCGTACTACATCAACGGCTTCAACGTCAGCAATCCGCTGAGCAATCTGGGCGGCGTCAGCTTGCCCTACGGCGCCATCGACCAGCAGGAAACCTATACGGGTGGCTACAGCGCCAAATATGGTCGCTCCACTGGTGGCGTGATCAACCAGCTCGGCAAGCGCGGCACCAATGAGTGGCATTTTGGCGCACAGGCCATCTGGGAACCGGAATCCCTCGCCAGCTCGACAGGCGATGTCTGGTTTCCCAACAACACCTTGCCCGCCGGCTATGGGTACACCAACCGCACGCAGCCGGGCACTCTCTACCGCAGCGGCAAGGACAGCACTCAGACACGTACTGTCTATAGCGCCTATGCGGGCGGCCCGTTGATTGAAGACAAGCTGTTCATTTTTGTCGCCGGCGAAACCGACAAGACCGATGGCGTCTTTACCAATGCCAGAACCAGCTCCATTCAGGGACAAAACAACTACGGCTACAGCTCTCCCAAGTTTTACGGAAAGCTGGACTGGAACATCAACGATAGCAATATTTTAGAGTACACCCGCGTCCAGAACACCGATCGACGCGGCGGTTACTACTCCGCTTTTAACTATACAGACCTCTCCACCGGCGCCGCGACTGGGGTGTTCCCGGACACCTACAAGACCAACGATGCCTACGACATCTTCAAGTACACCGGATATCTCACGGACGACTTGACACTAAATGCGACGTGGGGACGTAGCACCCAGCACAATCGTCAATACAACCCGTACATTTCGGAACTCCCGTTCCTGGATGGCGTTGCGGATCAGGACCCGGCAATTATCGGCACGACGCCCATCCGCAATGACCAGGCGACCAATCGCGCCAAGGCCGAAGATCCGATCAACAAGACCAGAAGCCTGCGTCTTGAACTTAACTACCGGCTGGGCGATCACGACCTGACTGCCGGCGTCGACAATATGTATTTCAACGCATATGACGAGGGAGTACGAACCACCGGCCCGGGCTACCAGTGGATTTACGGCCGGCAGGACAATCCTGCCGCCGGCATCAACCCGGAATTGGGTGTCGGCGCACCCGGAGGACAGGGCTACTACGCGCAGCGCCGTATTTTCACGACAACGACAAGCATGGCGGTCGAGCAGAAGGCCTATTATCTGGAAGACCGGTGGCAAGTTAGCGACAACTGGCTGCTGACGCTGGGTATCCGCAATGACAAGTTCACCAATTTCAACAGCGATCATGTCGCCTATGTGGACAGTGGCGATCAATGGGCTCCACGCATTGGCGCGAGCTGGGACGTCTTCGGTGATTCGTCGCTCAAGGTATTCGCAAATCTGGGCCGCTATTACCTTGCCCTGCCCAACAGCGTGGCGATTCGTGGCGCATCCGCGTCTACCTATACCGATGAATACTTCACCTACACCGGTATCGACGCCAACGGCGAGCCCACCGGCCTGGGAGCAATTGGCCCTGGCCCCGTATCGAGCAATGGCGAGTATGGGCAGGCACCAGATCCGAATGCGTTCGCCCCAAGCGACCTGAAATCACAGTACCAGGACGAAATCATCCTTGGCTTTGAGAAGACCCTTGGCGAGAGCTGGAACTCCGGCGCAAAGGTTACGTATCGCAAGCTTCAAAGCGCTATCGACGATGTCTGCGATCCGGGCAAGATGTCCGACAAGCTGACCGCTTCCGGCGGAGATGTTAGTAGCGTCAGCATTCCTGGTTGCGTGATGTTCAATCCTGGCCAGACCAACACCTACAATCTCGCCAACGTCGACGGCTCCGGCTATACGCAGCTGCGCATGAGTCAGTCGGACTGGGGATTCACCGATAAGGCACGTCGCAATTACGTTGCCGTTGACCTTTTCCTGGAACATCCCTTCGATGAAAAATGGTATGGCCGCATCGACTACACCTGGTCGCACAGCTATGGGAACACCGAGGGTCAGGTAAAGTCCGACATCGGCCAGTCCGATGTATCCAAGACTCAGGACTGGGATGCTGCAGAGCTGATGTATTACGCCGGTGGCAGCCTGGCAAACGATCGCCGTCACCAGCTCAAGGCATTCGGTGCCTATCAGATCTCGCCGGAGTGGATGGCCTCTGCGACGCTGCGTGTCATGTCCGGCACTCCGATCTCCTGCCTGGGGTATTTCGGTGCCAATGAGGGCAATCCGATCGGCTATGGCTCCGCTTACCACTATTGCGGCGGACAGCCATCGCCTCCTGGCGATGCAGGCCGCACGCCATGGATCAAGAATCTCGATCTCGGCATTGCCTACCGGCCGTCCTTTGCTGACCATAAGCTGGCACTCGGGGTACAGGTGTTCAATGTCTTGAACGATCGGTCTGTCAATCGGGTTGAGAGCCGGTACAACACCGCTCCATACACGGTTCGCAATACCTACGGCATTGGCACCGAAGCCTACAACTACAACACGCCGCGCTTTGTCCGTCTGACCGCGTCATACGACTTCTGATCGCAGGAACCTGAGCGCCGCCATGGCGCTTCCGGAACAGAAACCACTTGAAAAAGGCCCTGGTTCCCAGGGCCTTTTTTATCCATTACCGAAAAGTCATGGCAATCACCCCGCGTGCTGGTCAATCACCAAAATCACCCGCACAGCATTATGTCCAGGCATACCGCTGAGTCCGCCTATCCCTGATTGTGTTCCGGACCCGCACAGATACCAGCCGGGAATCGTGCCGCGGCAGATGCTTCGTCTCGGCAGTGGGCGTGCGCGAACAATTGATTGATGCCGATGGCGCCGTTCGCGCTCGATAATCACCTCCAAGCAACTCGCAGCGCTGCTGCTTGGCCGTGGCGATCGCACTGCTGGCATAAGATACGGGGCAGGCAGTGGCGCGTTCAGTAACAACTCGAGCTCGGCGATATCCTTCGGCGGCTCCAAGTCATCGAGACGCCTACTACATCAATGGCGTGAGACTCACTAATCGGCTTAAAGTCCTCGATCGGCCTTTTTTTATGCCCGTTATGACGGGAGTTTCCCCGATTTCTGATCGCAAGAGGAACGGAGATGTCGTCACGACATCTCTGACAGATTTAACATTACTCTAGAGTCCAGTTGTTCAAACCTCTTTTGAGGTTTGAGATACTGATCAGCAGCAGAGTCGCTTCGGCGGGTGCAGCCCGACATCGCACCCCGCGCTCCCGAACCACTACAGGCATACCGGTCTGTAGCGAAGCAGACGGCGAGCGATGACTTCGAGATCCGCAGATCTTTGGCAGCTAGACCTGCGGACGTGAGCAAAAGCCTCACGTGGAGGCACCACGATAATCGAAGTGGGAGGCGCTGTACCGGTGTAGAAGAACTTGTAACGCTGGCCCTGAAGTTGCCTTATCTAACGCCTTACAGGTGTCCATCCAAAATCCCACAGAAGTTCGGGCTCAGTTGTCTCGCACGGAAAGCGCCGGATCAGATCACACGCCTCCTCTTCTGTGAAAGGCGCACTGCTTGTCAGCGAATAAGTTACCGATGTATCGTTCTGAATGTTGCACGATCCTCCACCCGGCGGACAAATGACTTCACTACTGCATCCCCCCTTAATCGTCAAACGATATGGCGCAGAGGTATCCCCTCCTTCCCATCGGGCATTATTGCAAAAGTACGCCTGCTGACCAACAGGCACGCCCTCGGCAGTAAAATAGACGTAATTGATCGAGTTCTTGCGGGCAGCATGAACGTCTGCTCCAGCACATCCAAGGACAATCAACAACGCAGCAGAAGTAATCTTCACCTGACATCTCCTTGTGAGTGAAATTCGCTCAATTACTGCGAGCTCACGCCATTATTATCATCTCTTAAATTAGATTTAGGATGAATTTCACATTTTGCAACATAAAGCAGTAAAATTATTTAATTTTCCAAAGGAGTGTCTGCTTCAAACCACCTCTTCCTGGCAGCGGACGGAATCAACGCATCCCAGCAAAACCTCAACCACTCAGTATCACCCGCGCCGCATTATGCCCAGGCGCTCCGGTCACCCCGCCGCCGGGATGCGTGCCCGACCCGCACAGATAGAGTCCGGGCATCGCGCCGCGATAGGCGCCCTGCCCCAGCATCGGGCGTGCGCTGAAGAGTTGGTTGAGGCTGAGGGCGCCGTGAAAGATATCGCCCCCGATCAATCCGAAGATACGCTCCAGATCGAGCGGACTGAGGATCTGCCGGCCCACCACCGAGGCGGCGAATCCAGGCGCGTAGCGCTCGACCGTGGCGATCATCAGGTCGGCGACCTCTTCGCGATGATCGTCCCAGCGCCGGCCATCCGGCAGTTGCGGTGCTGCGTGCTGGCAAAACAGGCTGGCCACATGTTGTCCGGGCGGTGCCAGGGTGTCGTCCAGGGTGCTGGGAATCAACAGTTCGACCACTGGTTCGCGCGACCATCCCGAGATGCGCGCGTCCTGCCAGGCGCGATCCATGTAGTCCAGGCTCGGGGCCAGGATGATGCCGGCGGTCAGATGATCGCCCGTGCCCGGCAACGCAGTGAAATCCGGTAGCCGCGAGAGCGCGACATTCATGCGGAACGTGCCCGATCCGCAGCGGTAATGCGCCATGCGTTCACGTGTTGCCGCAGGGACATCTTCTGGCTGCATCAAGCGTTGATACAGCAGTTTCGGATTGACGTTGGCGACCACATGGTAGGCGCGAATCGTGTCGCCCTTTGCAGTCACCACACCGACCGCACGCCCCCGCTCCACCAGCACACGTTCCACCGCGCAGCCGGTACGAATGCTCGCACCAGATGCGCGCGCACTGGCGGCCATCGCCTGGGTGATGGCACCCATGCCGCCGATGGCGTGGCCCCAGGCACCTTTCACGCCGTTGCTTTGCCCGAATACATGGTGCAACAACACGTAGGCCGTGCCCGGTGTGTAGGGGCTGGCGTAATTGCCGACGATGCCGTCGAAGCCGAAAAGTGCCTTGATCGGCGCGCTATCGAACCAGCGATCCAGATACTCGGCGGCCGAGATGGTGAACAGGTCGAGCAGCTCCTGCCGCAACGCGAGCGGCAATCCCTGCAGCTGCACCCCGAGCTTGCCTGCGCGCCATAGCTGCGGCAACGCGCGCAACCATCCACCATCGCTGACATCCGGCGGTGGTTGCAATGCCAGCGCACGCAGGACATCGGCCAGTTGCTCCAGATGCGCTTCGTAGGCAGGCAGCGCAGCTGCATCACGTGCGGAGAACTTGCCGACTTCCACAGCCGTGCGCCCCGCGCCGGCCAGCAGGTACTCGCCATTGGGCAGCGGCAGGAAGTTGTTGAGGCGACGCGCGACCACGCGCAGGCCATGTTGCTCCAGGGCGAGGTCTGCGATGACCTTGGGCTGCAGCAACGACACCGTGTACGCCGCCACCGAGTTGCGAAACCCCGGGTGGAATTCTTCGGTGACAGCCGCGCCGCCAACCACGTCTCGCGCTTCCAGCACCAGCACCCGCTTGCCGGCCTTGGCCAGATAGGCGGCGCAGACCAGGCCGTTGTGGCCGGCGCCGATGATCAGTGCGTCCAACGGTTCGGAGGAGGCAGGCATGCGCTTGTATATAGCACCGCCTGCGCAGCCAGGCCATTCGGGCAGCAGTGGCCATTTCGATCTCTGTCTGCCCGCTGGCCAGCGACATCGACGGTCAGGCCAGACGACCAGGCATACGCCGCGGAATCGGCACATCAGGAACGCGAAACGCCCGCCTGCCGCTGTGCACAGCCCCTGCGCAGCACTGTCGCCGATCCGGCAACCTCGGGCTAGCCCCTCTACACACGCCGCACCCATGACCTTCGACACCATGCCATCCGGCTGGCGAGGCGTAGAGTGCCGGCCACAGCCCCGGCGACGGGGCGTCCCACATCTGCTCCTGGAGCCCTTTGTGATTCGTACACCTCATTTGTTGACCTTGTCCCTGGCCGTGGCCGCCGCCTTGAGCGGTTGCAAGAAATCCGAAGACGCCGCGCCGGCCGCGCCCGCGGCCAATACCGCCGCAACCACCCAGACGGCACCCAAGACCCTGACCCTGGACCAGAGCAAGCTGCCGGCCGTGAACCAGTTCACCTCCGCCGATCTGGACCCCAACGGCAATGCCTGCACGGATTTGAATGCCTACGCCAACGCCAAGTTTTTGGCCGCCAACCCGGTGCCGGGCGATCGCACCAGCTGGGGCGCGTTCGAGATGCTCGACGAGCGCTCCAATGCGATCCAGCAGCAGCTGGTCGAACAGGCCGCGGCCGCCACCGGCGCCACCGGCGTGGAAAAGATCGTCGGCGACCTGTGGTCCACCGGCATGGACGAGGCCAAGATCAATGCCCAGGGCATCGAGCCGCTGAAGCCGGAACTGGCCGCGATCGACGCCATCAGCGACCAGGCCAAGCTGGTCGACTATCTGCGCAGCAGCGCGGCCAAGGGCAACAACGAGCTGTTCGGCTTCGGCGCCGAGGCGGATTTCAAGAAGTCCAGCCAAAACATCGCCTATGCCATGCAGGGTGGGCTGGGTCTGCCGGACCCGGAGTACTACACCAGCGCCGCCAACAAGGCCAAGCTGGAGGCCTACCAGGCGCACGTGGCCAAGGTGCTGAAACTGTCCGGCGTGGCCGCGGCCGATGCCGCCGCGCAGGCCAAGCAGGTGGTCGCGTTCGAAACCCGTCTGGCTAAGGTCTCCAAGACCAGCACCCAGATGTCGCGCGATGCGTCACTGGCCTACAACCCGATCTCGCCGGCCGATGCCGACAAGCTGACGCCCAACTGGTCGTGGACGGAGTTCTTCAAGTCGCAGGGCGTCCCCACGCCGGAGATGTTCTCGCTGGCGATCCCGGCCTTCCACCAGGAAGTGAGCAAGATGATCGCCGACACCGATCCGGCGATCTGGCGTGCCTACCTGCGCTTCCACACCGTCGATGGCGCCTCGCCGTTCCTGAGCCAGCCGTTCGTCGATGAGAACTTCGCGTTCTACAACCAGACCCTGCGCGGGCAGAAGCAAATCAAGCCGCGCTGGAAGCGCGTGCTGGCCACCATCAACAGCCAGACCGGCGAAGCGCTGGGCCAGATGTACGTCAAGGTCGCCTTCCCGGCCGATTCCAAGGCCAAGATGGAAACCCTGGTGACCAATCTGCGCACTGCGCTGAAGGCCCGCATCGAAAAGCTGGACTGGATGAGCCCGGAGACCAAGACCAAGGCGATCGCCAAGTGGGAGAGCTTCACGCCCAAGATCGGCTACCCGGAAAAGTGGCGCGAGTGGAACGGCTTGACCACCAGCCGCGACAGCTACCTGGGCAACGTGATGGCCGCGTCCGAGTACAACTACAAGTGGAACCTGTCCAAGATCGGCAAGCCGGTGGACAAGACCGAATGGGGCATGAGCCCGCAGACGGTCAACGCCTACTACAACCCGCTGCAGAACGAGATCGTGTTCCCGGCCGCGATCCTGCAGCCGCCGTTCTTCGACCCGAATGCGCCGGAGGAAATGAACTACGGCGGCATCGGTGCGGTGATCGGGCATGAGATGACCCACGGCTACGACGACCAGGGCAGCCGCTTCGGTGCCGACGGCAACTTCATCGCCGATCCGGGCTGGTGGACGCAGAAGGACCTGGACGCGTTCAAGGCGCGCACCGGCAAGCTGGTCGCGCAGTTCGACGGCTATCGCACCCCGGCCGGCGACAAGGTCAAGGGCGACCTGACCCTGGGCGAAAACATCGCCGACCTGGGCGGCCTCAACACCGCCTACGACGCGATGAAGACCGCCACCGCCGGCAAGGACGATCCCAAGACCGACGGCATCACCCGTGACCAGCGCTTCTTCCTCAACTGGGCCACGGTGTGGCGCCGCAACTTCACCCCGGAAGAACTGGTGGTGCGCCTGAAGACCGATCCGCATGCACCGGCCAACTTCCGCGCCATCGGCGCCCCGTCGAACATGCCGGCGTTTGCCGCCGCGTTCTCGTGCAAGGCCGGCGATCCGATGGTGCGCCAGGGCGACAAGCAGGTGGTGATCTGGTAATTGCACGGTAGCTGCAAACAACGGGGGCGGCGATCGAGAGATCGTCGCCCCTTTTGTTTTGCGGCAGTGGAATGTGATGCCGCCAAGATCGCGCGCTACGCCTGCAGGTGGCAGATTCAAGACGTGCATCGCGCATCGGACGCGGCTTGCTGCAGGTGGCGCAACTTACGCAGCCGCGTCTTTTTGCGTCTCCCCCTGCCATTTACGCCCTCAGGCGGCCTGCCGCGGCGCACCCTTGTTCCTTTTTCGGGCCATGCCATCGGGCATCGGTGCCCCACCCCTCGTCGCCTTCAAAACAAGTCTCAATAAAGCTCAAGCCTGCGTGCCGGCACGGCAGCGCCCGCCTATCCTCGGCGCTCCTTCCTGCCCATTTCCGCCATGTCAGCCATCAAGACCTCCACACTCGCCCTCAGCCTGCTGATCGCACTGGCCGGCTGCAAGCGCGCATCCGACGACGGCAGCGCCACGAAGACGCCGGACGCGCTGGCGCCTGCGGCGACCCTCGCCCCATCCAAGTCGGCGCTGGACATCGGCGAACTGGATCCGACAACAAGCGCATGCCAGGACCTGGACAACTTCGTCAACGAAAAATGGCGCAAGGCCAACCCGATACCGGCAGATCGCACCAGTTGGGGCGTCAGCGACATCCTGACTGAACAAAGCGAACTCGTGCAGCGTGACATCGCTGAAGCCGCAGCCAAGCAAGCAGGCGCACAGGCCGATCCGGTGGCCCGCAAGATCGGCATGCTGTATGCGTCGGGCATGGACGAGGCCGCGATCGAGGCTGCGGGTGACCAACCGATCCGTCGGCAACTGGAAGCCATCGCCGCGCTGACCTCCGGCAGGCAGGTCGCCGATTACATCACCGGCCGCTACGCAGAGGGCGACGCGCAAGTCTTCTACTTCGGCGCCGGCGCCGATTTCCACACGGCGGACATGCAGATCGCCTTCGCCACCGAGGGCGGCCTGGGTTTGCCGACCAAGGAGTACTACAGCGCCGCCGAGTACGCGCCCATCCGTGCGGCGTATCTGGACTACATCGCCAAGTCGCTCGAACTCACCGGCATTGCCAAAGACCCAGCGCGTGCGCAAGCCAACGACGTGCTTGCGCTGGAAACGCGCCTGGCGGCTGCTACGTTGAGCCGGGTCGAGGCACGTCAACCGCAGAATCAGTATCACTTCGTCAGCCTGGCCGAAGCGGACAAACTGACGCCACACTTCTCCTGGACGCGCTTCTTCGCCGCCCAGGGCGTGGACGCAGGGTCCGGCTTCTCGCTGTCGCATCCGCGCTTCTTCGCAGAGTTCGACCGCCAGCTCGCCAGCGCTCCGATCGCGCAGTGGCAGGCCTACCTGCGCTTCCATACCATCGACGATGCATCCGGCGACCTCAGCAAGCCCTTCGCCGACAACAACTTTGCGTTCTACGGCAAGACGCTGCACGGGCAACCGGAACAGGAACCCCGCTGGAAGCGCGTGCTGCGCAGGGTCAATACCAGCATGGGCGAAGGCCTGGGCCAGCTGTATGTGGCCAGGATGTTCACCCCCGAAGCCAAGCAGCGCGCCAGCGAGCTGGTGGACAACATTCGCGCTGCGCTCAAGGTGCGTATCGAACACGTCGACTGGATGAGCGCGCAGACCAAGGCCAAGGCCCTGGCCAAGTGGCAAACCTTCCAGCCGAAGATCGGCTATCCCGATACCTGGCGCGACTGGTCCGGGCTGGAGATCGTTCCCGGCGCGTACCACCGCAATCTGCAGACGGCGGCCACATTCAACTATCGCTACGACATCGCCCAGATCGGCAAGCCGACCGACCGCACCCGTTGGGCGATGACCCCGCAGACCGTCAACGCCTACTACGACCCCAGCGCCAACTCCATCAACTTCCCGGCAGGCATCCTGCAGCCACCGTTCTTCGACCCCAAGGCCGACGATGCCCTCAACTATGGCGGTATCGGTGCAACGATCGGGCATGAAGCCATGCACGGCTTCGACGACCAGGGCAGCCAGTTCGATGGTGCGGGCAACAACGTGAACTGGTGGACGCCACAGGATCGCAAGGTATTCGAGCAGCGGGCCGATGCCCTGGTTCGACAGTTCGATGCCTACGCTCCACTGCCCGACCACCCCGACCTGCACGTCAATGGCAAGCTCACCCTTGGCGAAAACATCGCCGATCTGGGCGGCACCAATGTCGCCTACGACGCGCTACAGGCGGCATTGCGGGCGCATCCCGAGCGGGCGGCCGCCATCGATGGCTACACCCCGGATCAACGCTTTTTCCTGGGGTTTGCGCTCAGCTGGCGCGGGCAAATGCGTGAGAAGCAGCAACTGGTCGATCTGGCAAGCAACCTGCATGCCCCCGACAACCTGCGCGCGAACGCCTCGCCGTCCAACATGCCGCAGTTCGCCCACGCCTTCGCCTGCAAGCCCGGCGATGCGATGGTGCGCCCGGACAAGGACCGCGTGGTGATCTGGTAACCGGCTGCAAGCGCTTCCACCTACCCACCACCGACCGCACAGGCCCGCACACGCGGGCCTGTCGCGTTCACGCAAACGCCCAGCAGCGGAGACGAACGGCAGCGGGCACATGCCTGCGCAGCACGCAGCCTTGCTAAACTCCGCCGACTTCAATCTGGCCACCCGTCTTCTCGATGCCCACCATTCGTCCGCTTGCCCTCGCTCTTGGCTTCAGCCTGATCACGCTGCTGTCCGCCCCCGACGCCGACGCCGCTCGCAAGAAGAAGGCTGCCCCCAAGGCCCCGGCCGTCTCGGCGGCCTGCACCAACTTCTACGATTACGCCAACGCCGGCTGGCTGAAGGCCAACCCGATGCCGCAGGCGGGTGCCGTCACCGCACTGGGCCAGTTGTCCGAGCGCGCGCTGCAGCAGCAACGCGACTTGCTGGATGCGTCGATGAAGGCACCGCAGGGCAACGTGCAGAAACTGCTCGGCGACTTCTGGGCCAGCGGCCTGGATGAGGCCGCCGTGGAAAAAGACGGCTCCAATCCGATCGCCCCGTTGCTGTCGCGCATCGATGCGATCAAGAAGGCCAAGGATGTGCCCGCTTCCATCGCCGCACTGCACCAGGTCGGCATCCCGGTCGGCTTCAACTTCGGCCCGGACGTGGACCTGAAGGCGCTCGACCGCCACATCGGCTACTTCATGCAGGGCGGCATGGGCCTGCCCGACCCGGCCTTCTACACCCGTACCGATGCCGACACCCAGGCGCTGATGGGCCGCTACCGCGCCTACGTCAAGCAGATCCTGGCGCTCACCGGCACCGCCGCCGACAAGCTCGACGCCGATGCCGCCTCGGTGCTGCAGATCGAGACCGCGCTGGCACGCAGCGCACAGTCGGTGCAGGGCATCAACAACCCGTTCAACAACTACGCCCCGATCGCCACCAAGGAGCTGACCAAGCAGTACAAGAACCTGCGCCTGGCCGACTTCCTGGAAGCGCAGGGCGTCAAGGACGACCTGGTGTCGATGGCCGACCCGGCCATGTTCAAGCAGCTCGACAGCATGATCGTCAGCATCAAGCCGGAACAGTGGAAGGCCTATCTGCGCTGGCGCGTGGGCGATGCGATGGCGCCGTACCTGTCCAAGAGCTTCCACGATGCCGAATACCAGTTCCGCGGCCGTCTGCTGCGTGGCGATGCCCTGCCGCCGCAGCGCTGGCAGCAGGTGCTGGACGCGATCAACATCGCCGCCGGCCCGATGCTCGGCCGCGAATACGTGGCGCGCTATCTGAGCAGCGACACGCGCCGCCAGGCCGAAGCCATCGCCGACCAGATGCGCGACGCGCAGCTGGCCGCGCTGGAGCGCACCGGCTGGGGCAACGGTGAGGTAGTGGCCGAAGCCAAGGCCAAGCTGTCGGCGATGAAGATCGAAGTCGGCGCGCCGCGTCGCGATCTGGATTACACCGTGCAGCCGATGGGCCGCGGCAGCTTCGGCGGCAACATGCTGATCGCCTCGACCTGGCGCCACCGCGAGGAGATGAAGCGCATCGGCAAGGGCAACGCCGACCGTCGTTGGGATGTGCTGCCGCAGCAGCCGGCAGTGGCCTACGACATCGCGCAGAACCGCCTGATCATCACTGCCGCCGTGCTGCAGCCGCCGGTGCTCACCGCCGGCAGCACGCCGGCCGCGCAGTACGGCGCCTACGGCGCGCTGGTCGCCCACGAAATCACCCGTGCCATCGACGCCAAGGGTTCGCTGGTGGATGCCAAGGGCGAATTGCGCAGTTGGTGGACGCCGGCCGAAAAGACCAGCTGGACCCTGCTGACCGGCAAGGTGGCCGAGCAGTTTGGCGCCTACCCGTATCCGGGCGTGCCCAACGTCAAGGTCAACGGCGCGCAGACCGCCGAAGAAAACCTGGCGGATCTGGCCGGTATCGAACTGGCCTGGCAGGCCTTCAGCAAGGCACAGCCCGCCGCCACCGAGGCCGACAAGCAGGCCTTCTTCACCGCCTGGGCCGGCTTGTGGGCCCAGCAGCTGTCGCCAAACGAAGCGGTACAGCGCGCCAGCGCCGACATCCGTGCACCGGGCCAGTGGCGCACCAACGGCCCGCTGTCCAACCTGCCGGAATTCGGTGCCGCCTTCAGCTGCAAGGCCGGCCAGCCGATGCAGCGCGTGGATGCCGAGCAGTTGAAGATCTGGCGCTGATTCAGGCGCCAGGACGTCACTGGCCATCAACACACGGTGGCAGGCAATGAAAAAGAGCGCGGAATCCGCGCTCTTTTTTTGTCTCCGGCGTTTATGGATCTGCCTACCAGCCTGAAACACCCTGGTCGTAGGAGCGGACCTGGCCGCGACGGCGGTTTACCGGTAAAGCCTTGTCGCGGCCAGGTCCGCTCCTACGAGGCGATGCGTTGCCGGACCTCAGCGCACCACGCGCAGCGGCGGCTTGCGCCCCTTGCCACCGCCTTTCCTGCCGCCGCTACCGCCAAACGGCGACTGCCCGCGCCAGTAACGGATCATCAACCAGCCGAACAGCATGCCGCCCAGATGTGCGAAGTGGGCCACGCCCGGCTGCCAGCCGGTTGCGCCCAGGAACAGCTCGATCGCACCGAACACGATCACGAAGGTGCGCGCCTTCATCGGGATCGGCGGAAACAGCAACATCACCCGCTGATTCGGAAACAGCATGCCGTAGGCCAGCAACAGGCCGAACACACCGCCCGAGGCCCCCACCACCGGCGCCCCGCTCTGGGTGAACCAGGCCATCAGCAACTGGCACACGCCGGCACCGGCCACGCACACCAGGTAGTAGGTCAGAAAGCGCTTCTGGCCCCAGGTCTGCTCCAGTGCCGCGCCGAACATGAAAAGTGCCAGCATGTTGAAGAACAGATGGTTGAAGCCGCCATGCAGGAATGCATAGGTCAGCAACTGCCACGGCATGAAGCTGGCGCCGGGCGAGAACGCATCGAAGCCGTTGGAGATCGGCCACAGCATCAGCGACGACAGCGCCGCATCGGAGGGCAGCACGCCGGCGCCCAGGTCGCCCAGTGCCCATTGCAGCAGGAACAAGCCAATATTGGCGATCAACAACGCTTTGGTGACGGGCGGCAGTTGGGGCATGACGGCATCCTTCGGAATGCCAACCATCATAACGTCAGGCTTATGAAGGTCCCCACACGGCGGCATCCAGCCGCTGCGCGGCACTGGCGCGGCGCACCCGGCCCTGCTCGACCGCCACGCCTTCGGCACGCAGCCGCCGACACTGCTCGCGGTAGCCGGACGAACCGTCCGGCAATGCGATCCGGCCATCGCTGCGCAGCACCCGGTGCCAGGGCAGGTGCGGATCGTCATTGCCGCTGAGCACGCGGGCCACCAGCCGCGCCCGCCCGGGCAGGCCGGCGCGCAGAGCCACCTCGCCATAGCCTGCGACCTGGCCGGAAGGAATTGCGCGAATCGCGGCCAGAATGCGCAGTCGCGCCTGTTCGCTAGAGAGCGCCGCGCCGTGGGAGCCGGCGCGCGCAGGTGGGCCGGCAGGGGGAAGCGTCACTGGTTTGCGGGGCTTGGACATCGCGCAAGGATGCCAGCGATGAGGCATGACCGGCTGTGGACGGCAGATCGGCAGTTGATTGACGCGCCGATTGTGCCGGACCCTCACCCCAACCCCTCTCCCGAGGGGAGAGGGGCTTTGATCTGTTCGCTCGCAGGGCCCTGGCCTGCGTCAAGCACACTTACGTCGGGTGCAGAACTAGCTTTCGGTGTTACGCGGGGCTGCCACACGTTGTGAAACGCAGGGGCCGACGTCAGTACCGGATCAGGCAACGGACTGATGCCCTCGTTGGTCCGGCCACAACAGCCGCATCGATGCACAGTGCATCAGTGCATCAGTGCATCAGTGCATCAACACGATCTCTTCCGACGAAGTGGGATGGATTGCCACGGTCTCGTCGAAGTCGCGCTTGGTCGCGCCCATCTTTACGGCCACCGCGAACCCCTGCAGCATTTCGTCGGCGCTTTCGCCCAGCAGGTGCACGCCGACCACGCGCTCTTCTTCGCCCACGCAGACCAGCTTGAACAGGCTGCGCTGCGGCGCGTCGGCCAGCGCATGCAACATCGGACGGAAGTTGCTGCGGTAGATGCGTACCGCGCTGCCGTGCCGCGCACGCGCCTGCTCCTCGGTCAGCCCGACCTGCCCGAGCGGCGGATGCGAGAACACCACGCTCGGCACGCCTTCGTAGTCCATGCGTGCATCCGGCTGCCTGCCGAACAGGCGGTCCATCAACTTGCGACCGGCCGCGATCGCTACCGGCGTCAGCCCGACCTTGCCGCCGACATCGCCGATGGCATGGATGTTCGGCACGCTGGTGGTCTGCCCTTCGTCCACCACCACCTCGCCCTTGTCGCCCAGGCGCACGCCGACCGCTTCCAGACCCAGCCCCGCTGTGTTGGCGCGTCGGCCGGTGGCGAAAAACACTTGGTCGAAGACGTCGTTGCCCTGCTCGCTGGGGTGCGCGGGATGGCCGTGCACGCGCAGCTTGCCGTGTGCATCGCGTTCCAGGCCGGTGGTGGAAAAACCGAAATGCAGGCGCACGCCCAGGTGCCGCAGGTTGTCCGCCAGTTGCAGGGTCAGCTCGGCATCGAAGCGCTCCAGCAATCGATCGCCCTGTACGAACAGATGCACACGGCTGCCCAGCGCCTGCAGCAGGCCGGCGATCTCCACCGCGATATAGCCGCCGCCGACAATCGCCACCTGCTCTGGCGCATGACAGAGATTGAAGAAATCGTCGGACACCTCACCGTGCTCGGCACCGTCGATGTCCGGCCGCAGCGGATGCGCACCGGTGGCGATCACGATGTGCTCGGCAGTGACGGGCACGCCATCGCCGCCCATGATGGTATGCCGATCCTGCAGCACGCCGCGCTGCGGAATCATCACCACGCCATCTTCGTTGAGCCGACGCCGATAACTGGCGTGGATGTTGTTGATGTAGCCCTGCCGGTGCGTGACCAGTTCCTGCCAGGCCAATGTCGGTCGCGACACATCGAAACCCAGCGCCCCGGCCAGCTCGATCTTGCCGGCCAGATCGGCCGCCAGCCACATCGCCTTCTTCGGCACGCAGCCGAGATTGACGCAGGTGCCACCTAATTCGTTCGGCTCCATCACTGCCACGCGTGCACCGTGCCTGGCCGCGCGAAACGCAGCGGCCAATCCACCGGAGCCGCCGCCCAGGATCACCAAATCGTAATCGTATCGGGCACTCACGCGAATCGCTCCGCCCGGTAAGGATGCGGGTCCAGCGCAGGTGCGCGGCCCGTGATCAGGTCGGCCATCAGTTGTCCGCTTGCAGTGCTCATGCTGATGCCGAGCATGCCATGCCCGGCTGCGAGCCAGACGTGAGGACGCCCCGGCACCGGCCCCAGCACCGGCACGTCGTCCCAGGTCATCGGCCGCCATCCATACCAGCGCTCGATCACGGCCGGGCCAGCCGGCGCATGCAGATAATCGGCCGCTGCGCGCTCCAGCGCCGCCAGGCGCGTGGGGTTGAGGCGGGTATCGCGTCCGGAGAATTCCATCGTGCTGCCGATACGCAGACGATCGCGCCACGGCACCACGAACACCCAACGGTCCTTCAGCACCACCGGGCGGCGCGGCATCAATGCCGGGGCGGTATAGGTGATCGAATAGCCCTTGCCGGCCTGCACCGGCAAGCGCAACCCCAGCTGCGCCGCCAGCACCGGCGACCACGGGCCGGTTGCGATCACCACCTCACGCGCCTGCCATCGCCCGCGCTCGGTGTGCACGCACGCGCCGCGTGCGTCCGGCACCACCGCATCGACGCGGCACTGCGCCTGGATCACCGCACCGCGCGCACGCAGCACCCTTGCCAGTTCTGCGGTGTAGCGCTCCGGACGCAGATGCGCATCGCCGGGGAAATGGATCGCACCGGCAATGCCTGCGCGAAATGCCGGGTCCTGGCGCAGATAGTCGGCGCCCTCGATGATCTCGGCCTGGATGCCCCACTGTGCAAGCACGCCGCACTCGTGGCGATACTGCGCAAAGCGGCGCGCGTCGCCGAACACGTAGTCCAGCCCATCGCTGCGAAATTCGCAGTCCAGTGCATAGCGCTCGACCCAGTCGTCGAAGCGGTGTCGCGCATCGCCCAGCAACGCCGCGCGCGCCTGCGCGCTGGCCTGCCAGTGACGCGTATTGCAGCGCTGCGCAAACCGCAGCAACCAGCGCCACAGCGCCGGATCCAGGCGTGGCCGGATATACAGCGGCGCGTCCGGCGTCAGCATCCACTTCAGCGCCTGCGCGATCATGCCCGGCGCTGCCAGCGGCGGCGCATGGCTCGGCGTGATGGTGCCGCAGTTGCCGTACGAAGTTGCCGCACCCACCGCACCGGCATCGAGCACGTGCACCTGCCGCCCCGCCTCGACCAGGGCCAGCGCGGTCGCCAGGCCGATGGCGCCGGCCCCGACCACCACCACATCGACAGGCGCGCCGCTCATGTGCGCACTACCTCACGCGCGCACTGCTGCGACGCATCGGCGGCACGCGCAGATAGGTCACGCTGCGCCATAGCCATTCCACCGGCCCGAAGCGGAACCAGCGCAGCCACAGCTGGCTCAGCACCACCTGCAGCGCAAACAGCACCAGCGCGAACGGCAGTTGCCATACGCGCGGCAGCTGTTCGAAGTAGCCAAGCCCGTAACCGTAGAAGATCCACGTGCACACCAACGACTGCATCAGGTAGTTGGTCAGCGCCATGCGTCCGGCGGGCGCCAGCCATGCCAGGCGCGGCGCCAGGCGTACCACCCACGCCGCATAGCCCAGGCTCATCAGCGGGCCGGCAATCAGCGCCAGCGCGAAGGCACCCGACAGGCGCAGATCCAGGCGCGCCGGATCGATCCACGGCTCCAGCGCGTAACTCACCCCCATCACGCCCAGCCCGAGCGGCAGCGCGCCGTAGCGCAAGCCCCGGAACAGGCGCGGAAAGCGCTCGGGCGCGGCGATTGCACCACTGCGCACGAACCAGCTGCCCAGCAGGAACATGCCAAGCATCGCCGGGCCGTTGATGCTCAGCCCGTTCAGTGCCTGCTGCAGGTCATGCCAGCGCTGCAGCGTGGCCTGCGCATAGTTGCCGCCACCGAAGGCGGCGCGCTGCGCCTGCACGTTGGCTGCCGCCTGTTGCGCTGCGTCGGCCACTGCGGCCTTCCATTCCACTGCAGATGCCGGGTCGAGCTGCGTCAACGTGCCCGCGACGCCGTACAGCAACATCAACCCGGGCGCGCAGCAGTAGACCAGCACGGCAAACCACGGCAGCGTCACCGTCGGCACCGCGCGCGTGGCCAGCAGCAGCAAGGCGAGCAAGGCGTAGGTCACCAGAATATCGCCGGACCACAGCAGCAGCGCATGCGCCAGCCCGATCGCCAGCAGCGTACCGGTGCGACGCAGATAAGGGCCGACCAACCCGCGCCCTGCCTGCGCGGCGCGCTGCGCCATCACCGCAAACCCCATGCCGAACAGCAGCGAGAACAGCGTGTAGAACTTGCCCTGCACGAACAGGTACACCAGCGCATCGGCAACCCGGTCGGCACCATGCCAATGCGGCTCCACGCCGGTGATCGCCAGATCGAGCGGACCGACGAAGGCTTCGATATTCATCAGCAGGATGCCCAGCAGCGCGAAACCGCGCAGCACATCCAGCACCACCATGCGCTCGCTGGTTGCAACGGGCAGCAGAAGATCGCGCGGGCTCATCGCGACCCGGACAGCACGGCGCGGCGATCGCGGCGCGCACCATGCAAGCAGCCCGCCGAGATGGCGGGCCGCAGAAACACATCCAGCGAACGCTGGCCGGGCGAACACGACCGGCGCGGGCGAATCGGCATCACCACGCGGGGCATGCCGATGTTGCCGATTGCCCGCATCGGCCCGCCCGCTTCACAGACCGTATAACGGCTGCGCTCAGTGGTGATGGCCGCCTTCGCCATGCACATGCCCGTGGTCGCGCTCTTCCTGGGTGGCTTCACGCACTTCGATGATCTCCACGTCGAAGTGCAGGTCCTTGCCCGCCATCGGGTGATTGAGATCGACGTCGACCACGCTCATGCCGACCTTCTGCACCGTCACCGCGCGCGGGCCGAAGTTGGTCTGCAGCACCACCTGGGTGCCCGGTACCAGCTTGGTGGCGCCGAAGTGCTTCTTGGGCACGCGCTGGCTCAGGCCTTCGCGGTATTCGCCATACGCTTCGGTGGCCTTGACGTCCACGCCGAAGCTCTCGCCGGCCTCCTTGTCCATCATGGCCGCTTCCAGGCCCGGAATGATGTTGCCGTGGCCGATCATGATCGCCAACGGGTCACGCTCCTTGGAGCTCTCGATCGGCTCCTGGCCGAGCTCGGAAACGGTGTAGTGGAAGCGGACGACGCTGTCTTTTTCGATCTTCATGCCTGGCTCTGGATAGGCTGCCCGGTGGCAGACGGTGGAGGACGGCTTGTCGGCCGCCGGGTGCGCCGCCATCATGGCGACCTTTCGAACCGCCCATTATCCCGGCTCCATGCATATCACGCCAGTTTTCGCCGCCCGCGCCCGCCGCGTGGTGGCCAGTTCGTTGCTGGGCCTGCTCGTGCTGCTGGGCGGTTGCGCACAGGCGCCGGTCCGCCGACCGGCCGCCACCAAGCCGCCGGCACCGCGGGTCTGGCCGCAGGTGCCGCCGTCGAACCCGGCCGCCGCCAACAACATCCTGATGCGTGCGCTGGGCCTGGTCGGCACGCCGTACCGCTTTGGCGGCAATACGCCGGAAACCGGCTTCGACTGCAGCGGGCTGGTCACCTATGTCTACAAGGACGTGCTGGCGCTGGCGCTGCCACGCACCTCGCGTGAACTGGCCGCGGTGCAGGGACCCCGCATCCCGCAGGAGAAACTGACCACCGGCGATCTGGTATTTTTCGGCTCCAGCGGCAACGTGACCCACGTCGGCATTTATGTCGGTGAAGGCCGCTTCGTGCACGCCCCCACCACCGGCGGTACCGTCCGCTTGGATTTCCTGGATGGCGCCTACTGGCGTGACCATTATTCAGGCTCAAAGCGGGTTTTGCCCTGATATGTGACGCGTATCACATTTCATAAAACGGAAATTTAACCTTTTTTGAACGTAACGATTCTTTCACCAAGGCATCATCCCGCATCGACAGCAGAATTGTGATTCCCGCGTGACGAACGACGAACAGATCATCACTGGCGCCGCACCGCTTCCGCCCCGGAAACCGCTCCGCCTGCTATGCGCCACCGCTCTTTGGCTCGCAGCCCTTCCCGCCCTGGCACAGACCGCCAACGGCACCGCATCCGCTCCGCAGACGGCCCCGCCGGACAGCACCGTCGCCGCCGAGAAAGCCGCAACCCGCAGCCGCGCCGACGCCGCTGCCACCGCAACACTGGCCGCCCTGCTTCCGCACCTGGCGGCCAACGACGCCATTCCGCTGATGGACCGTTCGGCGATGTTCGCCGGTGACCTCAGCCGCCTGCTGGCCAATTACGACGTGTCCCAGAGTGCGGCCAACGCCGCGCAGAACGCCGTGGCCGACAGCCGTGTCCAGGTGATCCTGCAACGCGCCATGGCCCTGCTCGGCACACCGTACGTCTGGGGCGGCGAGTCCACCGAAGGGTTCGACTGCAGCGGCCTGGTCGGCTATGTGTTCAAGACCGCCCTGGGCATCGACCTGCCGCGCGTCTCGCGCGACATCGCACGCGACGAGTCCGCAGAATTGATCAAGGACCCCAACGCGCTCAAGGCCGGCGATCTGGTGTTCTTCGGCAGGCGCGGCCGCATCGACCATGTGGGTCTGGTGGTCGGCGATGGCAAGTTCCTGCATGCGCCCAGCCGCGGCAAGGACGTGCGGGTGGATTCGCTGGCCAGCGGCTATTGGAGCGAGAAGTTCATCCAGGCACGCCGGGTGCTCTGACCCACTGGTGGACACTGCGTCGATTGCATGACAGAGGCCGCGGCGATCCCGCGGCCTTTTTGCTGGGTCGTCGTCGTGCGTGGGCGTCCCGCAGGCCCCATGACCGCTGCATGACAGCGGGTGGCATCCATCGCCGGGCCAAGTGGCAGGCAGCGAGCGTCGGGCTACCTGTCGCACCTCGCGCATGGCGGGACCAACGGCGCAGCGCAGCGCGCGCCGCAGGTTACCGCGAGGTGTCGGCCTGGTAATGCGCCATGGTGTCCTCGATGCCCTTGCTCAGCTCCATTACCTTGAGCGCGTATTCGGCCAGGCGCTGGTCTTCCGGCGTACCCGGCTGCCAGGACGGCACTGCCACCGGGGTGATGCCGTCCGGGTCCATCGCCACGAACACGATGATGCAATGCGTGCATAGCCGCGAGTCGCCACCCATCGGGCTGCGTGCCCGCACGTCGATGGCGAAGTGCATGCTGGTGCGGCCGGTGTAGACCAGCTTGGCCGATACCGCGACCAGATCGCCGATCCGCACCGGCGCCACGAAGCGAATGCCGCCCACCGCCACGGTGACGCAGTAGTGCCCGCTCCAGCCACTGGCCACGGCAAAGCCGACCTGGTCGATCCACTTCATCACCACGCCGCCATGCACCTTGCCGCCGAAATTGACGTCACTGGGCTCGGCCAGAAAACGAAATGTCAGATCACGCTGTTGGCCAATCACCGCCCGCCCTCGTCAATGGATGAGCTGGCAGTGTGCCATGCGGGTGGGACGCGGGTGCGCACGACCCAAACACCCAATGCATGGTCCGGCAGCGCGGTTGCTTCACCCAGGACGTAGCGCGTCCAGGTTGTCCTGTTTGCGCAGACACAACCAGGGAAAATGCGGCTGCCGCAACTTGAGCATCCGCCGCAGGCGCGCGCCCGGGCGTCGCGGGTCGAACAGGCGCTGCACCGCAAAGCGGTCGAAGCTGGCGTAGGTGTGCTGGTGGTAGTGCGCGGCCAGCGCCGGAACACCCAGCTCGGTGAAGTAGCGCAGGCTGCGCGCCGCGCTTGCATCGGCGGCGTGCGCATCCGCATACAGCGGGCTGTCGAGGATATGCAGCTCGCCGCCGTCGCGCAGTTGGGCGAGCAGGCGGATGACCAATGCCGCGGGGTCGGCGAAATACTGGATGCAGGCCGGGATCACGATGACGTCGAAGAGATCGCGCGGCAGGGCCAGGGTCTGGATGTCGGCGGCGATGAAACTCAGGTGCTGGTCGTGGCCGAACGCGCGCGCGGCCTGGGTCAGCTCGGTGCGGTTGACGTCGATGCCGCAGACGTCGCGCTGCAGCGACTGCGCCAGCAGCTGCGACAGCCAGCCGTTGCCGCAGCCCAGTTCGGCAATGGCGCCCTCGCCTGCCTGCGCGCGCAGGTGCCGGACCAGCAAGGCGCTGGACAGCGCACGCACCTGCCATTCCAGGCTCGCCCCGAGCTTGCCGCCGGGGCGCGGCAGGCTGCGTACCTGTGCATCGGTGTAGAGCCGGCCTTCCTTGCGCCGAACCTCCAGATACTGCTGCTCGAACGGGTCGTCGGCCAACGACCGCTGCACGAACACGCCGTCGACGCTCTCCAGCTCAGGCAACTGCTGCAGGCGATCGCGCAGCGTGGGAGACCCGATGCGCATCGCTGGCGCTCAGCGCTGCGTCGGAGCGCGATCGGCCAGTGGATCTTCCAGCCCCACGTTGGTCGATGCCGACTCATAGACTGCCTTGTCGAGCAGGCCGGTCTCCTTGGCCACCAGCACCGGCACCAGCATCTGCCCGGTCACGTTGGTCATGGTGCGCATCATGTCGAGGATGCGGTCGATGGCGTACAGGTAGCCGATCACTTCCAGCGGCAGGTTGGCCGCACTCAGCACCACCGTGGCCATGATCACCGCGGTGCCGGGCACGCCGGCCGTGCCGAAGCTGCCGAGCACCGAGGCAATCAACACCACGAAGTACTGGTTTGCGGTCAGCGGCACGCCGGTGTACTGCGCAATGAACACCGCGCACAGGGCCGGAAAGATCGCGCCACAGCCATCCATCTTGATGCTGGCGCCCAGCGGCACCGCGAATGCAGCATAGTCCTTGCTGACACCCAGGTTATGCGTGATCGAGCGCATCGCCACCGGCATCGCGGCAAAGCTCGACGAACTGACGAACGCCACCTGCATGCCCGGTGCGGCACCGCGGAAGAACTTCCACGGATTCAGCCCATGCAGCAACAACAGGCTGCTGTAGACCACCACGATATGGATCGCGCAGGCCACATACAGCGCCAGCACGAAATTGCCGAACGGCAGCAGTTTTTCGAAGCCATAGCTGCCGACCAGGCTGGCGATCAGCCCGAAGGTGCCCAGCGGGGTCATCTCCAGCACGAAGCGGGTGACCTGGATCATGATGTCGCTCAATTGCGCGGTGAGCTTGCGCGCCTCGGCCACGCGCTCGCCGAGCTTGACCATCGCAAAGCCCAGCAGCGCAGCGAAGAAGATCACCGGCAGGATCGATCCGCGCCCCGCCGCCAGCACCGTTTCGCCGGCCGCATTGGTCTTGGTGCCGATGCCGGTCAGCGCAAAGAACGGATTGGATGGCACCACATCCAGCAGCACCTTGATCGGGCTGGGGACATCGCGCGGTTTCCAGGCCGAATCCACGCTCAGGCTGAAATGGCCGGCGCCGGGCTGCATCAGCGTGCCCACCGCCAGGCCCACGCCCACCGCCAACGCCGCGGTGATGACGAACCACAGGAAGGTGCGCCCGCCGAGCGCGGCGACGGATTTTTGCCCGTGCAACGAGGAGATCGCATTGATCACCGCGAAGAACACCAGCGGGATCGCGATCATCTTGATCAGGGTGACATACAGGTCACCGAGCGGGCCGAACCACACATCGGCCGCCGGGCCCATGGCCCAGCCGGCCAGCGCGCCGAGCACGAAGCCGGCCACCACGCGTTGCCAGAACGGAATGCGCAACCAGGCCGAGACCAATGTCATGCGTCGAGTCATCCGGGGGGAGAGTGCATGCACCATAGCCCAGGCCCGCGCCGCCCGCGAGGCCACGACTGGAACAGCGGCGTGTCATCTGTGTGACACCAGGCATGCCGGCATAATAGGCGCCGATTCAGCCACGAGTTCGATGCCGATGCGTTACCGCCTGCCTGCCCTCGCCGCCCTGACCACCGTGTGTGTCGCCGCTTGCGCCTCCAGCGCCGGCACCAGCGCATCCGCGCCTGCCGCCGTGCGCGTGGAGGTGCCGCAGGTGGCGCATCCGGCCGGCGAGACGCCGCAATGGTGGTACCGCTCGGGCGCGGCGCGCGCGGCCGGCAATGGCGCGATGGCCGGGCGCGCGCGCAACGTGATCCTGTTCCTGGGCGACGGCATGAGCCTGACCACGGTGGCGGCAGCGCGCATCCTGGATGGCCAGCGCAAGGGCGGGCCGGGCGAGGAGAACCTGCTGTCGTGGGAGCAATTCCCGGCCACCGCCTTCAGCAAGACCTACAACACCGATTCGCAGACGCCGGATTCGGCCGGCACCATGACCGCGATCACCACCGGGGTGAAAACGCACATGGGCGCGATCGGCGTCAGCAGCGGCAACCGCAGCGACTGCGCCGACAGCCTGGGCAAGGGTCTGCTCAGCTGGCTGCAGCTGGCCGACAGCGCCGGCATGGCCACCGGCATCGTCACCACCACCCGCCTCACCCACGCCACCCCGGCGGCGACCTATGCGCATTCGCCGGACCGCAACTGGGAAAACGATACCGACCTGCCCGAGTCCGCCCGCACCGCCGGCTGCCAGGACATCGCCCAGCAGTTGCTTTCCAGCGCGCGCTTCGGGCGTGGCCCGCAGGTGGTGCTGGGTGGCGGACGCAGCCAGTTCCAGACCGTGCAGGAACGCGATCCGGAGTACGACGACAAGGTCGGCCTGCGCCTGGACGGCCGCGACCTGGTCGCCGAATGGAAACAGGCGCACCCGCAGGGCGCCTATGTCTGGAACGAGCAACAGTTGCAGGCGGCCTCCGGCGCGCCCGCGCTGCTGGGCCTGTTCGAGCCGGATCACATGCAGTTCGACCACGACCGCAATCGCACCGCGCAGGGCGAGCCCAGCCTGACCGAGATGACCCGCACCGCGATCCAGTCGCTGTCGCGCGACCCGAACGGCTTCGTGCTGATGGTCGAAGGCGGCCGTATCGATCACGCCAACCACGCCGGCAATGCCTACCGCGCGCTCGATGAGACCGTGTCGCTGTCCGATGCGGTGCGCGCCGCCGTGCAGACCGCGCCGCCGGACACGCTGATCATCGTCACCGCCGACCATTCGCATACGCTCAACTTCGTCGGCTACCCGGTGCGCGGCAACCCGATCCTGGGCAAGGTGCGCGGCACCGGCGGCGAAGAAGGCGACCGCACCCAACTGGCCACCGACCTGGCCGGCCAGCCCTACACCACGCTGAGCTACGCCAACGGCCCCGGCTACACCGGCGCCAGCAACGCGCAGCCGGCCGGCGCCAAGAAGTACCCGCATGAACCCAGCAGCAGCGAGCCGGCCGCCGGCCGCCCGGACCTGACCCACGTCGACACCGAGGCGCCCAGCTACATGCAGGAATCGCTGGTGCCGACCAAGTCCGAAAGCCATGGCGGCGAAGACGTCGGCATCTGGGCCACCGGCCCGGGCAGCGCGGCCTTCCGCGGCACGCTGGAGGAGAACGTGATCTACCACGTCATCGTCCAGGCCACCCCGCGCCTGCGCGAGCGCCTGTGCAAGGCCGGCACCTGCGACAGCGCCGGCGTGCCGGTGACGTTGCCGCAGTCGGCCACGTTCGAGACCGCGGCCAAGCGCTGATGCGCCGGCTGCGCGCAGCGCGGGCGGCAGCGGCGAGTCAGTCGTCGCCGCTCGCACCCGGATGCAGCGTCGCAGCAAGCCACCTGCATCGATGACCGGATTGCTGCCACCGGCACCGCCGCCCGGCCCGGTCCTGGTCGCCTACAGCGGCGGCATGGATTCGAGCGTGCTGCTGCATCTGCTGGCAACAACGTCGCGTTATCGCCAGATGGGGGTGCGTGCGGTGCATGTGCATCATGGCCTGCACGCCGATGCCGATGCCTGGACCGCGCACTGCCAGCGCCAGTGCGATGCCCTGCAGGTCCCCCTGCAGATCGCACGCGTGCAGGTCGCGCGCGACAGCGGCCTGGGCCTGGAAGCGGCGGCACGCCAGGCACGCCACGCTGCGTTTGCCGAGGCACTGGCGCCCGGCGAATGGCTGGCCCTGGCGCATCATCGCGACGATCAGGCCGAAACCTTCCTGCTGCGCGCATTGCGCGCCTCGGGCCCGGACGGTTTGGCCGCGATGCGCGCCCAGCGTCCATTCGCGGCCGGCATGCTGTGGCGTCCCTTGCTAGAGCACGCGCGCGCCGCGGTGCTGGCCTATGCGCAGGCACAGGGCCTGCAATGGATCGAAGACCCCAGCAATGCCGATGCCCGCCACGACCGCAACTTCCTGCGCACCCAGCTGATGCCCGTGCTGCAGCAACGTTGGCCGCAAGCTGCCGAGGCACTGGCGCGCAGCGCGCGCTTGAGCGCCGATGCCAGCGACCTGCTGCTGCAGGAGGACAGCGCGCAACTGCCCGGCCTGCTGACCACCACCGGCGCGCTGGATCTGCGGATCCTGCGTGCACAGCCGGCCGCACGTCGGCCGCGGCTGCTGCGCGCCTGGGTGGCTGCAGCGCAGGCGCCACCGCTGCCTGCGCACGGCGTGGCCGTACTGGAGCAGGAGATCGACGACGACGCGCCGGATCGGCAAGCCTGCTTTGCCTGGCAACAGGTGCAGGTGCGGCGCTGGCGCCAGTGCCTGTACCTGCTGCATCCGCATGCCGCCTGGCCGGCGTCATGGCAGGCATGCTGGGATGGCGCAAGCCCGCTGCCACTGCCGGATGGCGCCTGCCTGCGGTTGCATGGCGCCGCCGGCCTGCGCTTCGCGCAACCGCTGCTGGTGCGCGCACGCCAGGGTGGCGAACGCATCGTGCTGCCGCAGCGCGCGCATTCGCATCGGCTCAAGCACCTGCTGCAGGTGCTGGATCTACCGCCCTGGCAACGCGCGCGCCTGCCGATCCTGTGGGCCGACGGCCAGGTGCTGGCAGCCGGCGACCGCATCCTCTCGGCGGCATTGAGCCACTGGCTGCAGGCCAACGGCGCGTCCTTGCACTGGCGCGACCACGCCAATGCGAATTGACCCGCCTGCCTGCGCGCCGCACACTTTGGCGATGGTCAAAAAATCCTTGAATGAAACCTCCCCGGTCGCCCGCTTCGAACAGTCGCTGGAAGAACTCGAGCAATTGGTGCAGAAGATGGAAGTCGGCGACCAGAGCCTGGAGCAATCGCTCACGGCCTACGAGCGCGGCATCGGGCTGTACCGCGACTGCCAGCAGGCACTGGAACAGGCCGAACTGCGCGTGCGCTTGCTGACCGACCCCGCGCGCCCCGATCTGGCCGAAGCCTTCGAACCGCCATCGCAGGACGGCGGCTGAGTGAGTTCGGCGTTGTTTGACCACTGGATCGGCCGCACCGAACGCCGGCTGGAAGCCTGCCTGCCCACCCCGGCGCTGGCGCCGCAACGACTGCACGCGGCGATGCGGCACGCGGTGCTCGGCGGCGGCAAGCGCATGCGCCCGTTGCTGGTGTATGCAACCGGCGCGCTGTTCGGCGCCGACGAGGACAGCCTGGACACGCCCGCCGTGGCGGTGGAACTGATCCACGCCTACTCGCTGGTGCACGACGACTTGCCGGCAATGGACGACGACGCCTTGCGCCGCGGCCAACCCACCGTGCATATCGCCTTCGACGAAGCCACTGCGATCCTGGCCGGCGATGCGTTGCAGACGCGTGCGTTCGAACTGCTGGCTGCGGCCCCGGTCAGTGCGGAACTGCGGGTCGGCTGGCTGCAGAGTCTGGCCACCGCCGCGGGCGCTGCCGGCATGTGCGGCGGCCAGGCGCTGGATATCGATGCCACCGGCCAGCTGCAATCGTTGCGCGACCTCGAGCGCATGCACGCACTCAAGACCGGCGCGCTGATCCGCGCGGCCGTGCGCATGGGCGCGCTCACCGGTGCTGCCACAGCCGACGATCAGCAGCGCCTGGATGCGTTTGCCGACGCGCTGGGGCTGGCGTTCCAGGTCCGCGACGACATCCTGGACGTGGAATCGAGCTCGGCGCAACTGGGCAAGACCGCCGGCAAGGACGCCGCGCAAGCCAAATCCACCTATCCCGCCCTGCTCGGGATGGACGGCGCCAAGGCCAAGCTGGCCGAACTGGCCACCCGCATGCACGACATCCTGCAACCCTACGGCGCGCCCGGCGACACGCTGGCGACGCTGGGCCGGTTTGCGGTGGACCGCGCGCACTAGAGCAACCGGTGGCCTGGCCACCCTCCCCGGCACGCCGGGTGGACGTGCACCGCCCCCGTCCCACCTCACTACCTGCGCCGATCAAGCGGTCACACCGCTCCTTGCGCACACCGTGCGCCAGCGCACGGTGCGTTTTTGTCGCGCACCGCCTCGCAGGCAATGTGCTGCGTCACAGAACGTAAATTCTCTTTCCATACCTTTTCACACGCGCATTTTCAGAAACTGGCCGAAAAGTGTGGATGGCCACGCAATTTTCAGGTGAATTGTCGCCATCGGTGTCCGCTTTTGTCGTTTCATGATCACCAGTAGGCCAAAAACAGCATCAATCGGTTCTCTTGTTGCGTCTGCTCGCTCTGCCTAGGTTGACTTGCCCGCGTCCGCGGACATCCCCCGACCACATGGAGAGTCACTGGTGAAGAACGTTTTTCTCGCATCGTTTGCAGCAGGTACGTTGGCCGTTGTTGGCGTGCTCGGTTCGGCGCAGGCACAGTCCGTGCGCGGACCGGTCCCATTGACCATCGAACTGGCGCCGGTCGCCGATCAGGCCGGGCGACACCAGGGCAAGATCGCAGTGACCGTCACCAATAACGGCAGCCAGATCGCCCGCGTACCGACCTACCAGCTGCCGCTGCAATCGCTGGACAACGGCATCCTGGAAGTGAGCCGCGATGGCGCGCCGGTGACCTATACCGGACGCCTGGTCAAGCGCGGCCTGCCCAAGGCGGCCGACTTCACCATCCTCAAGCCGGGCCAGACCGTGCAGGGCGTGGTCGACCTGGCTGCCGCCTACGACCTGTCCACCAGCGGCAACTACACCATCCGGGTCAGCTCGCCGCTGCAGTACGCCTCGCTGGCCGATGGCAGCCTGCTGAAGACCGCCGATGGCAAGACCGCGGTGGCCGGCAGCGCGCCATTGACGGTGTGGCTGGACGGCGTCAACCGCGGTGTACAGCGCCGGATGGCGATCGGTCCCACCGCCGTGGTCAACGGCGTCAATTACCTGAACTGCAGCACCACCCGCACCAGCCAGGCCGGCAGCGCGGTCACGGCGGCCCGCGCCTACTCGCAGAACGCGCGCAACTACCTCAATGCCGGTAGCACCGGCGCGCGCTACACCACCTGGTTCGGCGCCTACAACGCCTCGCGCTACAGCCGGGTTAGCTCGAACTTCGTCAACATCGACAACGCGCTGGACCAGAACAACGGCCAGATCACCATCAACTGCGATTGCACCGACAGCGCCTACGCGTACGTCTACGCCAATGCGCCGTACGAGATCTACGTCTGCAACGCGTTCTGGAGCGCGCCGACCCAAGGCACCGACTCCAAGGCCGGTACGCTGGTGCACGAGATGAGCCACTTCACCGCGGTGGCCGGCACCCAGGACCGCGTGTATGGCCAGTCCGGTGCGCGCAACCTGGCGATCAGCAACCCGGCCCAGGCGATCACCAATGCCGACAGCCACGAGTACTTCGCCGAGAACACCCCGGCGCAGAACTGATCGCGGCATCGCCTGAAACGACACAGGCCCGGCATCGCTGCCGGGCCTGTGGCGTTGCCATTGCGCCGGATTACTTGATCAGGCGCAGCGTGAACGGATAACGGTAATGCTCGCCGTTGTTGGCCTTGACCGCGGCCAGGATGCAGAACACCAGATTGGCGATCCACACCAGCGTCGGCACGAAGAACAGGATGCCGAACGACACGATGGTCAGGATCACCGCAGCCACATAGGCAATGATCACGGTGATCTGGAAATTCAATGCTTCCTTGGCCTGGTCGGTGGCGAACGGCTTGGACGGGCTGGCGTCCTTGCTGACCAGCCAGATCACCAGTGCGCCGATGAAGGACGTCAGGATGCCGAGCAGATGCGCGGCCAGCGCCAAAGTGCGCTCCTCCGACGGCGTGCTGCTGCCGATCGGCGGCGGCGGCGGTGCGGCGTGCGACTCGAATTCGCTCATCATGTCTCCCCATGCATGGTTGTGGTGCGGCGGACTATAGCAACGATTCAGCCAGCCACCAGTGCGGGAAGACATGGTCTCTGCGGCGCATGCCGGCTGCCGCCAGGCACGGCGGCAAAACGCGCGCGCGCCGGGTGAGGGGCGCAGCAGCCTGGTCAGACGCGCTCAGCTGTCGCCTGCCACCGTCATGCGGTTGAGCAACACCGAACCGATCTTGACGTGCGAGCGCGGATCGACGTCGTTGCCGACCGCTTCGATGCCGGCGAACATCTCGCGCAGATTACCGGCGATGGTCAGCCCGTCGACGGGATAGGCGATCGCGCCGTTCTCGATCCAGAAGCCACCGGCGCCGCGCGAATAGTCGCCGGTCACCGGATTGACCCCGTTGCCCATCAGCTCGGTGACCAGCAGGCCGCGCGACATGCCGGCGATCATCGACGCCAGATCGCCGGCATTGGCGGTGACCTGCAGGTTGTGCACGCCGCCGGCGTTGGCGGTGGTCTGCAGGCCCAGCTTGCGCGCCGAGTAGCTGCCCAGCACATAGCGCTGCAGCACGCCGTCGCTGATCAATGCCGAACGCCGCGTCGCCACGCCTTCGCCGTCGAAGGCGGCCGAGCGCAGGCCGCGCCGCAGGTGCGGCAGCTCTTCGATATTGAACCAGTCCGGGAACAGCTTGCTGCCGACACTGTCGAGCAGGAAGCTGGCGCGGCGATACAGCGCGCCGCCGGAGACCGCGCCGAGCAGATGCCCGACCAGCGAGCGCGCCACTTCCGGCGCAAACAGCACCGGCAGCTGGCCGGTCGGCAGCGAGCGTGGCTGCAGCCGCGCCAGGGTGCGTTCGGCGGCGTGGCGGCCGATCGCTTCCGGCGCCTCCAGGTCTTCGCGCGCCAGCGCGCTGCTGTACCAGCCATCGCGCTGCATGCCGTCGCCCTGGCCGGCGATCAAGGCGCAGCTGATCGAATGATGGGTGCCGCGCTCGCGGCCGATGAAGCCATGCGAGTTGGCGTAGACCGACAGGCTCAGCCCGGTGCTGGCCGAGGCGCCATCGGAGTTGCTGATCCGCGCATCGGCATCACGCCCGGCGCTCTCGCAGGCCAGCGCCAGGTCCACCGCGGTGTCGGCGTCCAGCGCCCAGGGATGCCAGCTGTCCAGCTCGGGGAAGTCGCGCGCCATCAGCTCCGGGTCGGCCAGGCCGGCGGCGACATCGTCTTCGGTGTAGCGGGCGATCGCGCAGGCCTGCGCGACGGTCGATTCCAGGCTGGAATCCTGCAGATCGGCAGTGCTGGCGCTGCCCTTGCGCTTGCCGAAGTACACGGTGACCGCGATGCCGCGGTCGCGGGTGGATTCCACCGTCTCCACATCGCCCAGGCGCACATTGACGTCCAGGCCGCGCTCTTCGCTGCAGCTCACTTCGGCCTGGGTGGCGCCGGCCGCACGCGCGCGCTCGAGCAGGCGCTGGGCGATGTCGGTGAGCGCGTCCAGGCGCTGCAGGCTGTCGTCGTGGACAGGTGTTTCGGAGGAGAGTGCGTTCAATGCTTTATCCTAGTCTCATGGTGCGAGTGACCTGATTGCGGGTCCTTCCGCAAGAGCCCGGCGATCCATGGCCGGGCTTGTCTGATGATGAATAACTTCTTGTTCTGGATGGATTGCAATGCGCGGACGCGATGAAGAGACCGGTGAATTTCGCGGCGCCAGCCGTAGCCAGCAGCGGCGCGAGGCGCTGGAAATTTTCGACCTGGGCGAAAAGCTGGTGGCGCTGACCCCGGCGCAGCTGGCCAAGTTGCCGGTGCCCGAATCGCTGATCCCACATATCGAAGAGAGCAAGCGCATCACCTCGCATATCGCGCACAAGCGACAGCTGGCGTTTCTGGCCAAGCACATGCGCCGCGAGGACGACGAAACGCTGGCCGCGATCCGCGATGCGCTGGATGCCAACAGCGACACGGCGCGCCGCGAAGTGGCCGCGATCCACCGCGTCGAGCGCTGGCGCGAACGCCTGCTCGCCGAAGGCGACGTGGCGCTGGCCGAACTGCTGGAAGCCTACCCGGCGGCCGACCGCCAGCAACTGCGTCAGCTGGTGCGCAACGCCATCCACGAGCGCGCCAAGAACAAGCCGCCGCGTGCCTACCGCGAGCTGTTCCAGGTACTGCGCGAGTTGTCTCAGGCGCAGGGATTGGAGAGTGGGGATTCGGGATTGGAAGACGATCAGGATCTGGAAGACGACGAATAGGACCTGGCGGCCGCATTCGCGCAACTGCTCAACGAGCGCCTCCGCCGCAGCCAACCGCGGCAGCATGCTTCCAACATCGGCAACCTGGGTCGGCGACACCTGCGCGCCGAAGACGCTGCGCGCCTCTACCGCTGCGCTTCCCGATGCTCTTATCCCGATTCGCGGCATCAAGACCGACGCGGCGCAAGGCTCAAAAACGCGATATCCCGCTCCTGCCGTTGCGATTCCCGAATCCCGATTCCCAAATCCCCGCATCTCAGGCCTGCGTTCCGCCAACGGTGATGCCGTCGATCAATAGCGACGGCTGGCCGACGCCGACCGGCACGCTCTGCCCGTCCTTGCCGCACACGCCCACGCCTTCGTCCAGCGCCAGGTCATTGCCGATCATGCGCACCTTCTGCATGGTCTCCGGTCCGTTGCCGATCAGCGTGGCGCCCTTCACCGGCGCGGTGACCTTGCCGTCTTCGATCAGGTAGGCCTCGGTGGCCGAGAACACGTACTTGCCGCTGGTGATGTCGACCTGGCCGCCACCGAAGTTGACCGCGTAGATGCCCTTTTTCACCGAGCGGATCATCTCCTGCGGATCGTGCTCGCCGGCGCGCATGTAGGTGTTGGTCATGCGTGGCATGGTCAGGTGCGCGAACGATTCGCGCCGGCCGTTGCCGGTCGGCGCCACGCCCATCAGGCGCGCGTTGTGGGTGTCCTGCATGTAGCCGACCAGCACACCGTCCTCGATCAGCGTGGTGCACTGGGTGGACGTACCTTCGTCGTCGATATTGAGCGAGCCGCGCCGGCCGTCCAGGGTGCCGTCATCGACGATGGTCACGCCCGGCGAAGCCACGCGCTCGCCGATGCGGCCGGCGTAGACGCTGGTGCCCTTGCGATTGAAGTCGCCTTCCAGGCCATGCCCCACCGCCTCGTGCAGCAGCACGCCGGGCCAGCCCGGGCCGAGCACCACCGGCATCACGCCGGCCGGCGCGGGAATAGCCTCCAGGTTGACCAGCGCCTGACGCAGCGCTTCGCGGGCGAAGCCTTCCGGACGGCCGTCGGCGAACAGGTCGGCATAGCCGTAACGGCCGCCGCCGCCTGAGTAGCCGGACTCGCGGCGTCCGCCCTGTTCAACGATCACCTGCACGTTCAAGCGCACCAGCGGGCGCACGTCGGCAGCCAGCACGCCGTCGCTGCGCGCGATCAGCACCGTGTCCACACCGCCGGACAGGCTCACCATCACCTGCTTGACGCGCGGGTCAGCCGCGCGCACGTACTGGTCGATACGCCGCAACAACTCGACCTTGGTCGCGCTGTCCATGTCGTCGATCGGGTCGGTGGCCGGGTACAGCGCGCGGCCATTGCCACGCACCAGTGAGCGGGTGGATTGCGCACCGCCCTCGCGCGAGATCGCGCGTGCCGATTGCGCCGCCTCCAGCAGGGCGTCGCGCTGGATATCGTCGGAATAGGCGAAGCCGGTCTTCTCCCCGGCAATCGCGCGCACGCCCACGCCTTGTTCGATGGAATGCGCACCGTCCTTGACGATGCCGTCCTCCACGCTCCAGCTCTCGCGTCGCGAATGCTGGAAGTACAGGTCGCCGAAGTCGATGCCCGGGCCCAGCAGGGCGCCGAAGGTGCGGTCGAGATGGCCGGTGTCCAGGCCGGAAGGAAGCAGCAGCCGGGTTTCGGCCAGAGTGAGAGCGTTATCGGTCATGCAGTCAGGATGGGGCCCGCGCGCCGGGGAGACAAGTCGTCCGGCTGAACATGCCGCGCGGCTATCATCGCGGGCCCATCGCCACGCCGACGCCCGCGCATGAAGCTCATTGCCCACGTCCTGGATGGCCATACGCTGGACATCCGCCCCGCCCCGCACGAGCGCGACTGGATGGACGCCACCGACCAGCGCTATGCCTACCGCTGCCTGCCGCTGGCGATCGCCAATGCGCATGGCTGGGAGCTGCTGTGCCAGGCCGGGTTCGAGGCCAGCTGGGACGGCCGCGATGGCCTGGACGCGATCCGGATCAGTGCCGATGCAGGCACCGCGGCACCGGCGATCAGCCACTTCGGCTACGGCGTGCTGACCTTCCACGTGCCCTGCCTGTTTCGTACCGATACCGGCATGGATCTGTTCGTCACCGGGCCGTTGAACCGGCCCAAGGACGGCATCGGCGCGCTGAGCGGGCTGGTCGAAACCGACTGGAGCCCGTACACCTTCACCATGAACTGGAAGTTCACCCGGCCCGGGCAGGTGCGCTTTGCGGCCGGCGAGCCGTTCTGCCATCTGTTCCCGCTGCCGCGCCAGCTGATCGAACAGGTGCAACCGCAGTGGAAGCCTCTGTCCGAGGCGCCGCAACTGGCGCAGCAGCATGCCGACTGGACGCGCAGCCGCACGCAATTTCTGCAGGACCTGCCGGATGCGCAGTCGGCCGCCGCGCGCGCGAAATGGCAACGCGGCTATTTCCGTGGCGTCGCCGGTGCCGATCAGGCGCCGGTGCAGGGCCACCGTTCGCGCCTGCGCCTGCCGATGTTCGTACGCGCCGACAGCGACGGCGACAGTCCGCTCGACTGAGTACAGGAGACCTGGCGCGGCTTTTCAGCGGGCCTGCGCTGCATCCGATCGACTGGCCGCAAGGCCCGACAGCCCACGCGCGGCAACACCGCACCCGGCAGCGCGCCATTGCGCCCGTCAGCGGGGCGACCGACCGGGCGTGCCTGGTGTCGCCGTTGGCGCGCCCGTTGCAGGCGGCTTGCCGGGCGCACGCTCGCGCACGTCGCGTTCCACCACGTCCACCTGCGGATCCTTCCACGGCCCGGTGACGTGATAGGTCTTGGCGCCGATCGCGCCCAGCGGTTTGCCGAGTACCGCATTGGCAGCCGCGCCCACCGCCGCACCGACCGGGCCACCGGCCACCGCGCCCACCACGGTGAGCAGGTTGCCGGCCTTGGGGTTCACGTCCACGGTCTGGTCGAAGGTCTGCGCGCGCAGGTCGGTCTGCCCACGGATGGCGATGTCGGCGGCCGGGCCTTCGATGCGGATCGCATCGGTGCGCGCAAAGCCTTCGCCGAAGCGCACCTGGCCTTCCAGCTTGTTGAAGGCCAGCCCCTTGGAGAAGAAATCGCGGAAGTCGAACATCAGCCGGCGCGGCAGCTGCGCCACGCTGAGCAGGCCAAGCACGCGGCCGGCGCCGGGCTCCACTTCCAGCAGCTGGCCGTTACGCACCTCGATCTTGAGATTGCCATCCAGCGAACCGAGCGCAAACCCGGTCGGCGAACCCTGCCAGCCGGCGTTGAGTTCCAGCTGGCCTTCGCCGCCGCGCAGCTGGCCGCCCAGGGTGAGGTTCTGCAGCAGGTTGCCGAGATTGCGGCTGTCCACCCGCGCCGACAGCCGGGTGCTGGCGGAATCGCCCTTGCCGCGCCAGGCGCCGGTCAGGCCGATGTTCTGGTCGTTGGAGCGCAGTTGCAGCTGGTCCACCTGCATGCCGTCGGTCAGCCGGCTGCTGCGCAGGGTGGCCGCGCCCAGGATCATCTTGCCGACCTGCAGGTCGTCGATGTCCAGCGACAGGGGCGGGATCGAGACCGGGTCGAATTCGGCCACCGCACGGCGGGCCGGCTCCGGCAACGCACCGGCCAGCGGGTCGCCCGGCTCGGGCACGGCCGGTTCGGGCGGTGCGGCCACCGGCTGCCAGTGCACCGTGCTCAGCTTGCCTTGCACGGTGGCGCCATCGGCATTGGGCACGCTGAGCTGGCCGGCCAGCGACGGGCCGTCCAGGGTCACCGCCACCGCATCGCGGGTCGGCCGCAGGCGCAGGCGCGTCTGCGGAAACACGCCGCCGATCATCAGCAACCTGTCGGCCTGCACATCCACCTGCTGCAGCGGCACCGCGTCCGTCTTCGGCGTTGCCGGCTGGCCCGGCAGCGGCGGCGTGTCCGGCGCGCTGCTGCCGCGCGCCAGGCTGATCCAGTCGATCGCATCCAGCGAGGCGGTACGGCCGGTGACCACCAGGCCGTTGGCCGGCGGACGCTCGCTGACCGTGTCGGTGCCCATCACCACGCGCACGCCGGTCTGGTTGCCCTGGCTGCTGGCCTTGAGCGCGACCAGCTTGCCGAAGGCCACGTCGATGTCGCCATCGCCCACCGGCAAGGCCACCTTGACCTGCGTATCCAGCGGCTGCGTGGCCGCCTTGTCCAGCGGCGCAGGCAGATCCAGGGTGGTGCCGACCAGCTCCGAGCGCAGCGTCAGCAACGCCTGCGGGTCCGCTTGGCCGGGGGTCGGCAGCGGTACGTCCACGCCCACCTGCCACGGTGCGCTGCCATGCACGTAGGGACGCAGCCATTCCATCTGCGGCGCACGGTCAAACAGTTCCTTGGCGTCCAGGGTGGCGCCGAAGCGCGCCTCGAATGCCTGCGCGGGGTCCTGCACGAAGCCACCGGCGCGCAGGGACAACTCGCCGCTGCGGCCCTGGTGCTGCACGCTCAGGCGCTCGGCGGCAAAGCCGGTGTCGCGGTACTCGGCATGCCCGCTGACCTGGTCGAAGGCCAGGTTCCAGCGCGCATCGGCCAGCTTGGCGCCCTGCAGCGCGACCGTGCCCTGCAGGTGGCCGCCGGTGCCGTGGGTGCCGTGGGTGCGCAGGGGACGCAGCAAATCGAAGCTCACCGCGGCCGGGCCGGACACCGCGAGATTGCGCAAGGTGTCGCCGTAGCGCTGCTCCAGCGGGCTCTTGCGCAGCATGCCCAACAGCTGCGCGGCGTCGGCTTGGGTGGAGGCGCGCACGTAGAGTTCGGACGTGGCGAAGCTGGGAATGCCGGCTTCCAGGCGCGCGATCGGCGCACCGGCCAGCGCGCCCCTGCCCTGCAGGGAAAATCCGTTGCCGAGGAAGCGCAGGTCGGCCTGCACCTGCTCCATCGCCGGCCAGTCCGGATTGAACGGGATCACGCCGTCGCGGATCTGCCCGAACGCCTCGAAACGGCCATCGTTGTTGTCGAACGGCCAGTCGTCCAGATCGCCGCTGACCAGGCCGGTGCCGCCGGTGATCACGCCACCGGCCACCGCCGTGTCCAGCCAGTCGATGGCCGCCTTGCTCATCTTGGAGCGGATCCAGAACTTGCGCGCCACCGGCAGGGCGACATCGTCCAGTTGCGTGGCCAGCTGGATGCGCGGGCGGCTGCCATCATTCTGGAACCACAGCCCGCCGCGCACGTTGGCGCCGTAGTCCCTGGCCTGTACGCGCAACGCCGGCGTGGCAACCTGCCAGCCGGCACCGTCGCGCCAGCCCACGATGCTGCCGGCCAGCTGCAGCTCGTGCACCACCCCGAAACCGGCCGGCCAGTCGAAGCGCAGCGTGGCATCGGGGGCGGGATCGAGCGCAATCGCCTGCGCGTCGCCATCGATCCGGCCACGCAGGCCACTGATGCCCGGCGCGCTGCCCACCGGCAGGAAGCCCAGCTCCTCGATCCGGCCCTGCGCCCGCACCGCGCCGCCCTGCTCGCCTGCAATCTGCAGATCGGCCAGGCGCAACTGTGGTCGGGACAGGCTCAGCCAGCGCCGCAAGCCAGGCGACAGTTGCTCGCTCAATGCCGCCGCCGCGATCAGGCCGGAAACATCGAGCTGTTTGCCCACCACTGCATAACGCCGCCCGCCGGCAACGCTCAACCCGTCCAGCCGCTGCGGCCTGGCCGCCGCGCCCAGCCGCAGCAGCGGCGCATCCAGCCGCCAACCGCCGTCGATGGTCTGCCAGCGTGCGCGCGCCTGCAGCCGCTCCCATAGCAGCGTGCGGCGCGCGGACTCTCCGGGCAACGCTGCGCCGGACAAGCGCAGCTGCCGCAGATCCGCATTCACGGTGACCGCGCTGATGCGGCGCGCGCGCAGCTGCGCCCAGGCCTGCAGGCGTCCGCCGCCGCCGTCCACGCGCATGCCGCCGAACTGCAGCAACGCCGCCCAGGCGGCCAGATCGGCCGGGTCGGCCTGCGCATATGCGCTGCCGTCGCCGCTGTCGCGGTCGAACGCGATCACCGTGGTCAGCGGTGCGCGCTGCAGGTCGATCCAGGCGTGGCTGCCGACGTTCACGGTCGAGCCGTTGACGCGCAGGCGCAGGTCGATACGCGGCAGCGTGGTGTCCACGCCGATCGACGGCGCGGCCACCCGCAGGCGCGCCTCGGCCACCTGGATCTCGCCGAGGCGACGCAGCGCTTCCAACGGGTCCGAACGCCGCCCGGCCGGCAAGCCCTGCACCGACCACACGCCATCGTCGCTACGTTGCAGCGTCAGCGCCAGACCACGCAGACGCACCTCGGTCAGCGAGTGGCCCGGCAACAGGCCTGCATACATCGCCAGCAGGATTTCGGCCTGGCCGACCCGCACCTCGCCATGCGGCCCGATCCGCAGGCCTTCCAGCCGCAGCAGCGGACCGCGCCGGGTCCATTCGGTCTGCAGGCGATCAAAGCCGATCGGCTGGCCGGCGCGCTGGCTCAGCCACGCGGCGATCTGCTGCGGCCGCTGCTCGGCCAACGGCAACGCCTGGCTGGCCGCACCCACCAGCAACGCGATCGCCACCAGCGCAAGCGCAGTGGCGGTGATCGCATAGCGGCGAAACAGACGGAGACGGCGGCGCAGCGGGGTGGGCATTAACGGCGGGGAATGGTGAATAGGGAATAGGGAATCGCAGGAGCACAAACCGCGCCGCGCGCACGATCATCCATCCGCGCGCGCCGCCATTCTAAAGATGTCACCGGCACCCCGCAGAGCGCCTTTCGCTCCACCCCCATTCCCGATTCCCGACTCCCCATTCCCGGCCTCACAGCAGCACCACATCGAACTGCTCCTGCAGATACTGGTCGTCGGACTGGAAGCGGATGCTCTTGCCGAGGAATTCCTCCAGCTCGGCCACCGCGGCCGACTCTTCGTCTGTGATGCGGGCGACGACTTTCGAGGAGGCGATCACCAGCAGCCGCGCGGCATCGAACTGGCGTACCGCGCGGGTGATCTCGCGAAAGATCTCGTAGGTCACCGTCTCGGCGGTCTTGATGGTGCCGCGCCCGCTGCACTGGCCGCAGGTTTCCGACAGCTGCCGTTCCAGGCTCTCGACGGTGCGCTTGCGGGTCATCTCGACCAGGCCCAGCGGCGAGAATTCGTACACGGTGGTCTTGGCATGATCGCGCGCCAGCGCCTTTTCCAGCGTGCGCAGCACCTGACGGCGATGCTCGGCATCGTCCATGTCGATGAAGTCGATGATGATGATCCCGCCCAGGTTGCGCAGCCGCAGCTGCCGCGCCACCGCCTGCGCGGCTTCCAGGTTGGTGCGGAACACGGTTTCCTCGAGATTGCGCTGGCCGACGAACGAACCGGTGTTGACGTCGATGGTGGTCATCGCCTCGGTCTGGTCGATCACCAGATAACCGCCGGACTTCAGCGGTACCTGCTTGTTCAACGCGCGCCCGATCTCGTCCTCGACCCCGTACAGGTCGAAGATCGGCCGGTCGCCGGTGTACAGCTCCAGCCGCTCGGCCAGCACCGGCATGTACTTGGCCACGAAGGCCTGCAGCTGCACGAAGGTCTCGTTGGAGTCGACCTTGACCTTTTCCACGTCGCGGCGGATCAGGTCGCGCACCGCGCGCAACGGCAAGCTCAGGTCTTCGTAGATGATGCTGCACGGCGGTGCTTCGCGGCCGCGCCGCTCGACCACGTTCCAGACCCGCGACAGGTAGGCGATGTCCTCGGCCAGCGCCTCGGCCGGCTGCCCTTCGGCATTGGTGCGGATGATGTAGCCGAAACCGCCGTGCTGGGCCGAAACCTCGCTGACGATGGTCTTCAGGCGCAGCCGCTCGGCCTCGTCCTCGATCCGCGCCGACACCCCGACGATCTTGGACTGCGGCAGCAGCACCAGGTAGCGCGAGGGGATGCTGATCTGGGTGGTCAGCCGCGCGCCCTTGGTGCCGATCGGGTCCTTGACCACCTGCACCACGATGTCCTGGCCGTCGCGCAACAGCTCCACGATCGGTACCGAGGCCGCCGGCGGTGGCGGGATCGGCGTCTCCTCGGTATCGACCACGCTGGCCGGCGCCGGCGCCGGACGCACCACGTCGTTGGCATGCAGGAACGCGGCGCGCTCCAGCCCCAGCTCGACAAAGGCCGCCTGCATGCCCGGCATCACCCGCTGCACCTTGCCCTTGTAGATGTTGCCGACCACGCCCCGGCGCCAGCCGCGCTCGATATGCAGCTCCTGCAGCATGCCGTTCTCGATCACCGCGACGCGGGTTTCGCGCGGGGTGACGTTGACCAGGATCTCTTCCGACATCAATGCGCTCCGAGGGCTGTGAGCAACTGCGAGGTGTGAAACAGCGGCAATCCCATCACGCCGGAATAGCTGCCGGACAGATGGCTGATGAAGCGTTCGGCGCGGCCTTGAATCGCATACGCGCCGGCCTTGCCCATCGGCTCGCCGCACGCCACATAGGCGGCGATCTGTGAGGCATCGAGCGTGGCGAAGGTCACCTCCGACACCACCAGGGCCTGCACCGGCGCGCGTTGTGCGCAGACTAGAACCACGGCCGTGAGTACCTGGTGGGTACGCCCGGACAGCAGGCTCAGCATGGCGATCGCGTCGTCCGCATCGGCCGGCTTGCCGAACACCCGCTCGCCCAGCACCACTTCGGTATCGGAGCCGAGCACGATCGCAGCGGGGTCGCCGGCCTGCACCTGCGCCAAGCCGGCACGCGCCTTGTCCAGCGCGACGCGCTGCACGTACTGCGCAGGCGATTCGTCGGCGGCGCGCAGTTCGGGCACGTCCAGTTGCAGGGTCTGGAAAGGCACATCCAAGCGTTGCAGCAGTTCTTGTCGGCGCGGCGACCGGGAGGCGAGATAGAGCATCCGTCCAGCATACCTGTTGCTCCTCCTCGCCCGCTTGCCGATCCGGGCGGCAGTGGTCGCGTTCGACTCACAACACGTTCATCGAACCCGCAACACGCTTCCCTTACAGACCAGGAGATCTCATGCGTACCACCCTCAAACCGTTGTTGCTGGCCCTGTCCATCGCTGCCGGAACCGCCATGACCGCCCACGCCCAGACCACTCCGAGCTACACCATTCCCAACGATGGCACCCTGCTCAACGTGTCGGCCGAGGCGGAGGCCAAGCGCATCCCGGACATCGCCACGCTGTCGGCCGGCGTGGTCACCCAGGCCGCCGACGGCAACGCCGCCATGCGCCAGAACGCCGAGCAGATGAGCAAGGTCATGGCCGCGATCAAGGCCGCTGGCATCGCCGACAAGGACGTGCAGACCACCGGCATCAACCTCAGCCCGCAGTACACCTACAAGGAGAACGAGGCGCCCAGGATCAACGGCTACCAGGCCAGCAACACCGTCAGCCTCAAGGTCCGCGACATCTCGCGGCTGGGCAAGGTCCTGGACGCACTGGTCGCCCAGGGCGCCAACGACATCAACGGCCCCAGCTTCTCGGTCGACCAGCCCGAGCCCGCCTATGACGAAGCGCGCGTGGCCGCCCTGAAGAAGGCCCAGGCCCGCGCCGACACCTACGCCAAGTCGCTGGGCCTGAAGGTGCGCCGCATCGTCAGCATCTCCGAAGGCCGCAGCGGCGGCGGCGTGCGCCCGATGATGATGGCCGCCTCGATGCGCTCGGCCAAGGCCGAGATGGACACCCAGGTCGCCCCGGGCGAGAGCACCTTGTCGATCAACCTGGACGTGACCTTCGAGCTGGGTCGTTGATCCAGCCGCGATCGCGTTCGGTGTGATTTCAAGACTGCCCTCCTCGAGGGCAGTTTTTTTTTTGGGGCACGCCGCAAGTTCCGGTACCTGGCCTTGCGATGCCACCGGTCCTTCGAACCGCACGAGCCTGCGGCGCCGACTCATCTGTGCGGATCGCGGCAACCGGGCGAATCATCCAACCGACCTCCAGCGCTTCAAAACCACTTGTGCCCATGCAAAGGGCGCGGTAAACCTACGCTACCGGATGGTGTCGTGCGTCCGGGTCGCGCTGGTCCTTTCCGCAGTTCCGTTGAGGAGGTGGATGATGGTTCGCACGCAATCCCAGGTTTCTTCCCGATCCACAGGCATCGACAGCTCGCGCGTCCTGGCGATGAGCACGGCGGTGGCCCTGCATCTGCTGGCCGGCGGGTTGTTGTTGATTCCGCTCTCGTACCGGGCGGTTCCGCAGCCGCCCGCACCGAAGGAACGCTGGGTCATGCCCGTCACCATCGCGACGCCACCACCGCCGGTGATCAAGGTCAAGCGGGAGTTCACGCCGAAGGTGCCGCACACACCGCCGACCACGGTCCCGGTGCCGGTGCAGACCCCGGTGATCAGTCAGCCGGCCGTGGTCGAAGACGCAGCGGTCGCCTTACCTGCAGTCACGGACGCGGTCACCGACAGCGCGCCGGCGATTGCCGCACCCAGCGGCCCGGTCGAGGCAGGCCAGCTGCACTACCTGAGCTCGCCGGCGCCCAGTTACCCGGTGGCGGCCTTGCGTGCCGGGCAGCAGGGCACGGTACTGCTGCGCGTGCTGGTCGGCACCGATGGGCGCCCGGCCGAGGTGAGCGTGCAGACCAGCAGCGGTCATCGTGCACTGGACCTGGCCGCACGCAGCCAGGTGCTGCGCAGCTGGCGCTTCCAGCCGGCGATGCAGAACGGCCAGGCCGTGCAGGCGTATGGCCTGGTGCCGGTGAGCTTTTCGTTGAACTGATGCGTCATTACCTGCGGCGACTCGGATGCCCGGTCGCCGCACGGTCTGGCGTTGCGCAGCCGGCTGCTGCAAGGCCACGGTTTCAGCTATTGCATGCGCATCGTTGCAGTGCGCCTTGCGTGCACACGACGACGTGCGGTCTCGCGGATCGGGTTCAGGGTGCGCCCGGCTACTTGCCGCACACCCATCTCGAAAGCGCAGCGGATACGCGCGGATTACCGCCATCGCGCATGCCGCTTACGCGCGGTGATACGGATGATTGGCCAGCATCGCTGCAGCGCGGTACAGCTGCTCGGCGACGATCAGGCGCACCAGCATGTGCGGCAGGGTCAGCGGGCCGATCGACCAGCTTTCGCTGGCGGTTTTCAGCACCTCGGCAGCGTGACCTTCGGGGCCGCCGATCAGGAACGCCAGATCCCGGCCCTGCCCGCGCCAGTGCTCCATGCGCTGGGCCAGTTGCTCCGAACTGAGCGGGCGGCCCGGGATGTCGAGCGCAACCACGTAGGCGTTCTTCGGCAGCGCGGCAAGCACGCGGCGGCCTTCGTCGTCGATCGCGCGTTGCGCGTCGCGGCCCTTGCCGCGCAGGCCGGGTTCGATCTCCACCAGCTCCAGCGGCATCCAGTGCGAGAGACGTTTCTGATATTCGGCAAAGCCCTGCGCCACCCAGGCCGGTGCACGCTCGCCGGTAGCGATAAGTCGGCATTTCATGGCCACATGATATCCGCGTCACAGCTTGGGCATCGGAACCGGGGCGATCACAGCGGTGTCATGGTGCGGTTACAGCGGGCTTCTAGCGTCGGCGCACTACCCAGCCCGCAGGAGTCGTTCGATGCCGATTTTCGATCCCGCCCGCCGCCAGGTGCTCAAGGGCAGCGCTGCCGTGATGGCCGCCGGTGCGCTTGGCAGTTTGAGCGCGCTGCAATCGCGCCAGGCCCAGGCCGCCAACAGCGCCTCGCCGCCGCTGCAACTGGCACCGGTGCCCAGCCGCTATGGCCCGCTCGCGCCGGTCGCCGACCAGAGCACCGGGCTGCCGTTGCTGCAGTTGCCGCGCGGTTTCAGCTACCGCTCGTTCGGCTGGAGCGGCGATCGCATGGACGATGGGCAGCCCTGCCCCGACCGCCATGACGGCATGGCCGTGGTCGGCCTGCGTCGGCCGGACTGGCGCCCGGGCAGCGATCCGCTGCGCGGCCTGGAATACGTGCTGATCCGCAACCACGAACGCGGTGCAACCACGCCGTTCCGCGCACCGGCGATGTACGACACCGGCCTGGTCAGCGGCACCCAGCTGGCCGGCGGCGGCACCACCACCCTGAGTTACGGCCGCCGCGGCTGGGGCAGCCTGGAGCCGAGCCTGGGCGGCACGCTGGTCAACTGCGCCGGCGGCCCGACGCCATGGGGCACCTGGCTGAGCTGCGAAGAGATCAAGACCAACGCGGTGTCCAGCACCGGCCGCAAGCACGGCTACGTGTTTGAAGTGGACCCGGACAGCCAGCGCACCACCGGCCGGCCGCTGGTCGGACTGGGCCGCTTCAGCCATGAGGCGGTGGCGATCGATCCGCGCACCGGCATCGTCTATCTCACCGAGGACGACCGCAACAAGGCCGGCCTGTATCGCTTCATTCCCAATGACCGCCGTGGGCGGAATGGCTCGCTGGAAAACGGCGGCCGCCTGCAGGCCGCGCGCGTGCGCGGACGTCGCAACGCCGACCTCACCGTGGCTAGCATCGGCCAGCAGTTCCAGCTGGAATGGGTGGACATTGCCGAGCCCGATCTGGATGGCATTGCGGCGCCGGCCGGCTTCCCGGACATCGGCGCCAACGACACCCTGAGCGGACCGTTTGCGCAGGCCTGGGCAGACGGGGCGCTACGTATGAGCCGCGGCGAAGGCATCTGGTACAGCTACGGCAAACTCTTCATCGTCGACACCAGCACCGGCGTGGATGCGCAGGGCCGGCGCGGTTACGGCAATGGTGCGGTGTGGGTGCTGGACCTGTTCACCCAGCGCCTGAGTGCACTGTTCGTCAGCGGCAATCAGCTGGCCGCGCACAACCCGGACAACGTCACCGTCAGCGCGCGCGGCGGCGTGGTGCTGTGCGAAGACGGCGGCGAGAGCCCGGACGACTACGGCCCCGGCGCGCGGCTGCTCGGGCTGACCCGCGGCGGCGAATCGTTCTACCTGGCCAAGAACAACGTGCAGCTCACCTCGCAGCAGATCGCCGATGCCGGCAAGACCATCGCTGAAGGCGATTACCGCGATACCGAGTTCTGCGGCGCCTGCTGGGACCCGCTGGCGCGCACCTTGTTCGTCAACATCCAGACGCCTGGCATCACGCTGGCGATCACCGGGCCGTGGGAGCGCGGGCCGTTGTAAGCCCGTGCCCGCACGCCGGCCCGCCCCTGCTGCCGAACGGATCAGCCGTTCGGCAGCGCCCCTGTCACCGGCCGAATCCATGCATGCAGGCGCCTGGCCTGCATGACTGGCAGCATGTCCAACCGAGGCTGCGCACAGCACGCGCACGCACCCGCAGTGGCGCGTGCGCAGCCGGACCACGACCCGGAACCGTGGTCAGAACCAGGGCGCGTCGGGCGCGTCGGACATGGCGCGCTGCAGCTTCAACCAGCGCTTGAGCGATTGCGGATCTTCCAGCTCGCGCAAGCCCCGGTGCGCCTCCATCAGGTCGCCTTCGAGCTCGCGCTTGAGCTGGGCCATCAACCGGCCCAGTCGCTCGGGCTTGGGTCGCGCTGCCAGCTCCAGCCCGTATTCGGCGCAAAACTCGTCCGACTGCTGCTGCAGCTGCTGCTGCAACTGCCTGCACTGCCGGTCCAGTTCGCGGTTGTAGTCCTGCAGGCGCGCGGCGCTCATCGCGTCCACGCCTCGTGCGTCCATCAGGCCGATCTCGGCCTGCAGTTCGAGCAGGCCCAGCAGATCGCCAGCCTTGTAGGCGGCGTTGAGCCGCTGCATCAGGATGGTGCGCGCAGCGTGGTCGTCGGCGTCCCTGGCGCGGTCCGGATGCAGATTGCCGGCCAGCTTGCGATACAGCTCGCGCACCGGCGGCGGCTCAGCACTCTCCCCCACCGCCTGCTTCTCGGCACGCTTGCGCCGCTGCGTACCGCGTTGCTGGTGTTGCGCGCGCTGCTGCTGCAGACGCTCGCTGACGCGCTCGTAGAGCTCCTCGGGCGACTCGATACCATCCAGCTCGTCGGCATCCAGTCCGTAGGCCTGGCCGAGGATCTGCTTCATCAGCGCATCGGATTCGGCCACTTCCCGGTCGTAGCCGACGGCGCTGTGGCGATCGTAAATCGGGCGTAGTGCCTCGTGGCCGGCCTCGATCAGCGGGGCGGCGATGTCGCACAGCAACTCGGACAGGAGGGCGCGATCGGCCTTGCCCAGCTTGACCGTGGCATGCGCGCGGTCGAGCGCTTCGACCAGCGCAATGTCGGCCGCGCGGCGCTGGTCGAGCAAGGGCTGCAATTGGGTGTGGTAACGCTCGCGCCATTGCGAACGTGCGAGGTGCCAGGCCTGCAGGTCGGCGCGATGCCGTTCCAGGTCGCGCAGCAGGCGGTCGAAGCGCTTGCGTGCCGGCGACAGCGGCGCGCCGGACGGTTGCCCGGCCTGGCTGCGCAGCTGTTGCAGCGCCTGCGCGGCAGGCGCATCGGTCGGGGGTCGGGCATTGCGCGGCATGCCCGGCCCACTCACTCTTCGGGGTCGGCGTCCGCGTCGTCCGGACGCTGGTCGCCCACTGTCCACAGGCGCTCCAGTGCATAGAACTCACGCACGCGCGGCAGCATCACATGCACCACCACATCGCCCAGGTCCACCAGCACCCACTCGGCCTCGCGCTCGCCTTCCACACCCAGCGGCATCACGTCCAGCCGCTTGGCGAACTTGACCACTTCTTCGGCGATCGACTTCACATGGCGGGTCGAGGTACCCGAGGCGACCACCATGTAATCGCAGACGCTGGACTTGCCGCGCACATCGATCTCGACCACGTCCTTGGCTTTCAGCTCCTCCACGGCCTCGCGCACGGTGGCCAGCAGGGCCGGCACGGACGGCGGCGGATTCGGGATGGAGGTCTTGATGACTTGGGCTTGGGTGGTCAAAGCGGGTAACTCGATGGAATTGGCGTGAATTATAGGCCGGTCCGGCCGGCTGCGTGTTCAGCGAGTCGGCAGCGCATCGCCGTACAGGCCTTCGTGCACGATGAAGGCCGCCACCGACGCCGGCACCAGCGCCTGCCAGTCGCTGCCGCCGCCGGCGATGCGCGCGCGCACCGCGCTGGCCGATTCGCCGCGCAACGGCTGGTGCAACCGCCACAGGCGGCCGGCCGGGGCAGTGCCCAGTTCGCTGGCGCTGGCAGTCCACCTGCCCTGCACCGCCTGGGCAAGCTGCGGGGCCTGGCCCAGATCCAGCGGTGCGCCTGGACGCTCGGCAACGACGAAATGCGCCAGTTCGAACAGGGCCTGCCAGTGATGCCAGCTGCTCAGCCCGACAAAGGCATCGGCACCGAGCAGCCAGGCGATCGGTGTGGTGGGGCCGAGTTCGGCGCGTAGTTCGCGCAAGGTATCGACGGTGTAGGACGGCGCGCCCCCCTGGCCGGCGCGGCGCAGTTCGCGGGTGTCCAGCACCAGCCCGGGCGTGTCGGCCAGCGCCAGCTCCAGCATGCGGGCGCGCTGCGCAGCGGTGGCGCCGGGCGCGGGGCGGTGCGGTGGGTCGGCGGCCGGTACCAGATGCACCCGCGCGCCCAGCTCGTCGCGCGCGGCGCAGGCGATGGCGAGGTGGCCCAGGTGGATTGGATCGAAGGTGCCGCCGTAGTAGAGGTGGAGCCGGGAGTCGGGAATCGGGATTGGGGAATCGGAAGAGCGCGGGTTCGGCGCTGCCGGGTGGGCGTTGGTGGGCGGCGAGGTGTGGGCCGCGCTGCCGGGGGTGGCCGCAGCTGTGGCCTGGCCGGGGGCTGCGCTGCGTGGGCAGACGGGGGGCGCATCCTTGGCGCAGGCGCGGTCTCCGGTGGCGGCATCGCCGGCGTTCACACCAGCAATCTCACCGCGCGGGCTTCGGCCACGGCCACCAGCAGGCGTTCCAGGCCGACCCAGGGGTCGCCGTCGGCGCGGCCCTTGGCCATGCGGTCGACCCCCGAGGCTTCGGCGACGAAGCGCTCCCAGCGACGTGGCTCGGGATGCCGCTGCAGCGCGCGCTTGAACGGCGCCTGGCGAGATTCCCACAGGCCTTGCGCCTTCATTTCGGCAGCGAGGTTGCCGCCGTTGGCCTGCACTTTGGCCAGGGCCGCGGTACGCAGCAGTTCCTTGATCAGGATCGGCATCAGTGCGGCCACCGCCTCGCCTTCGGCGCGCAGGCCGGCCAGCATGCGGATCACTGCGGCCGGTTGCCCGGAAAACGTGGTTTCGGCCAGGCGGAACACGTCGTAGCGCGCGGCATCGGCGACCAGCGATTCCATCGCCTCCAGGTCCAGCACCTTGCCATCGGCCAGCAGCACCAGCTTGTCGATTTCCTGTGCAGCGGCCAGCAGGTTGCCTTCCACCCGCTCGCTCAGGCGCTGCACGGCGGCAGCGTCCGCACGCAGGCCGTGGCTGCGCAGGCGGCGCTCGATCCAGTCCGACAGCTCGTGCGGCTTGATCGCCCAGGCCACCGAAATGGTGCCGATGCGGCCGATCGCATCGGCCCATTTGCCCTGGTGCGCCTTGCTCCAGTCGTTGGCGGTGATCAACAGCACCACATCCGGCGGCGGGTTGGCGCAGAAGCGGGTGATGACCTCGGCGCCGTCCTTGCCCGGCTTGCCGCTGGGCAGGCGCACTTCCACCAGCCGGCGCGGACTGAACAGGCTGGGCGCGTTGAAGGTCGCATCCAGCTGGTTCCAGTCGAACTCCCGCCCGTCGGCATCGAAGACCTCGCGTTCGCTGATGCCTTCGGCACGCGCCCGTGCGCGCACCGCATCGGCCGCTTCCAGCACCCGCAAGGTTTCCGGGCCGGCGATCAGGTACACCGGCTGCAACGGTTGGTTGGACTGGCCGGCCAGCTGTTCTGGACGAAGTTCCATGACTACGGAAGTTCCATGACTACGAGAACACGCGCGACTGGACCGTTACCGACAAGACCGCGTCGGCGGCGGCCGTCGCGGCATGGTCAGCGCGCGGCAAGCGCGACATGCGCCTGGCGCACGCCAGTTCCGGACACCGGGCGCGGCTGCCCGGCAGATGCGCGGACGGGCTGATCACCGGCTGCTCAGTTATTGGACGAGGACGCCGGCGGCAGCGACGCCGGCACGCTCGATTCCGGCGTGGACGGCTGCACGGGCGGCGTGGCGGCCGGCGGCAGCGGCGCGCTCGGCGTGCTTTCCAGGCTCTCGCCACGCTGCACGCGGGCGCGCACCACGCTGTCGATACGGCGCAGGATCGAGGCCGACATGTCCTTGCGCAATTCGTCGGCGAGGATCTCGCGCTCGGTCGCGGTACCGGTGGCGTCCACCGGTGGCGACACGTAGTCGCGCGACAGCTCGATCACCTGCTGCGGCACCAGCACCGAGCCGTTGGCGGTGGTGACGGTGAAGATGGCGGCGTAGCGCAGGCTGTATTCCTGCGCACGGCCCTGGCTGTCGATGGCGATCGGCAGATCGCCCCAACGCTCGGACAACACCTGCACCTGCGCGAAGCCGGTCTTGGCATCTTCGTCGGCCAGGGTGGCGCCGGCAGCCTTGAGGCCACGCCGCAGCAGCTTGGCCAGCTCGCTGTACTGCACCGCGGACTGCACCTTTACTGCGGGCGTATCCGGCGGCAGCGCCAGCGAGTTGCGCAGATGGAAGCCGCAGGCGGTGAGGCTCGAGACGAGCACGAGGGACGCAGCGAAGGCAGTAGGGAATCGAATCATGGGCACAGTCTGGATGAGCGCCCCGGCGGCGGCAACAGGCGGCTAGCCTGCCCGACACCGCGTGAACGGGGCTTGAGAGGACGCCGCGAAAAAACGCCGCGCCCAGGAATGAAAAACGCGTTGCCACGCGCAGGTGCAGTGAACGACCAGAACCACCCCCGGCAATCTCACCTGCACGTCGCCAAGCGCGACTGAAATGAAGGACCAGGAACCATCGCGGAAACATCACCCATGCGTCGCAACGCACCAAGTGCAGTCAATCGCACAGACCCCCTGCAGCACCCCGACCCGCGCAACAGCACGCGCCAGTGCAACACGTTGCCAACAACGCCGCAGCGACCTCGCACCGCGTCGCCACGCCGCTCCGGGACACTGCCCGAACCGGCAATGGCGACCTAGCCGATCAGCGACGATCAACCCGCCACGATATTCACGATCTTGCCCGGCACGATGATGATCTTGCGCACGCTCAGCCCTTCCAGGAACTTGGCCGCGTTCGGCTCGGCCTGGGCCAGCGCTTCGATCTGCTCGCGTCCGGCATCGGCAGCGACCTCGATGGTGCCGCGCAGCTTGCCGTTGATCTGCACCGCCAGGGTCAGCGCGTCGCGCACCAGCGCGGCGGCATCGACCTGCGGAAACGCGACATCTTCCAGCAGCGTCTCGTCGCGGCCCAGCACCTGCCACAGGGCGTGGCTGGCGTGCGGCGTGATCGGGTTGAGCAGCAGCACCATCGCTTCCAGGGCTTCCTGGCGCACTGCACGCCCCTGCGCGCTGGCATCGTCGAACTTGGCCAGCGCGTTGGACAGTTCCATCACCGCGGCAATGGCGGTGTTGAAGCTGTGGCGACGGCCGTAGTCGTCGTCCACCTTGCCGATGGTTTCGTGGGTCTTGCGGCGGATCGCCTTCTGCTCGGCGCTCAGCGCGGCGGCATCCAGCGCAGCGGCGGCGCCCTCGCCCACGTGCTTGTGCACCTGCACCCACAGCCGGCGCATGAAGCGCGCCATGCCATCGACGCCGGCCTCGTTCCATTCCAGCGACTGCTCCGGCGGTGCGGCGAACATCGAGAACAGCCGCACGGTGTCGGCGCCGTACTTGGCCACCATCGACTGCGGGTCCACGCCGTTGTTCTTGGACTTGGACATCTTCTCGGTGCCGCCGATGTGCACCGGCTGGCCGTCGGCGATCAGCACCGCGCCGGTGACGCGGCCGCGCTCGTCGCGCTGGATCTCCACGTCGGCCGGATTGATCCAGTCCTTGCCGCCGTTGTCGGCATCGCGGTAGAAGGTGTCGGCGATGACCATGCCCTGGGTGAGCAGGTTGGTCACCGGCTCGTCGCTGTCCACCAGCCGCGCGTCGCGCATGAGCTTGTGATAGAAGCGGAAGTACATCAGGTGCAGGATCGCGTGCTCGATGCCGCCCACGTACAGGTCGGCCGGCATCCAGTAGTTGGCACGGCGATCGACCATGTCGCGCGCGTTGGGGCTGGTGTAGCGCGCCACGTACCAGCTCGACTCCATGAAGGTGTCGAAGGTGTCGGTCTCGCGCTCGGCCGGGCCGCCGCAGTCCGGGCAGGTGGTCTGGCGCCAGGTCGGGTCGGTCTTGATCGGCGACCCGGTGCCGGAAAATTCCACGTTCTCCGGCAGCACCACCGGCAGCTGGTCTTCCGGTACGGGCACTGCGCCGCACTTGGCGCAATAGATCACCGGAATCGGGCAGCCCCAGTAGCGCTGGCGGCTCACGCCCCAGTCGCGCAGGCGGTAGTTGACCCGACGCTGGCCCTGGCCCTTGCGCTCGAAGCGCTCGGCCAATGCCTCGAAGGCGCCGCCGAAATCCAGGCCGTCGAACTCGGCCGAATTGATCAGCTCCAGCGGGCGGCTCTTGTCGGTGTACCAGTCGCGCCACTGGGTGGCATCCCAGGTTTGCTCTTCTTCGTTGCGCGGCTCGCGCAGCTTGACCACCTGCACGATCGGCAGCGCGTACTTGTTGGCGAACTCGAAATCGCGCTGGTCGTGGCCCGGTACCGCCATCACCGCGCCGGTGCCGTAGCCCATCAGCACGAAGTTGGCCACCCACACCGGCACCTGCTCGCCGCTGATCGGATGCACCGCGGTCAGGCCGGTGGCCATGCCGCGTTTTTCCTGGGTTTCCAGCTCGGCTTCGGAGACGCCGCCGTGCTTGAGCGTTTCCAGCAGCGCCGCCAGTTCCGGATTGGACCTGGCCGCATGCAACGCCAGCGGATGCTCGGCGGCGATCGACACGAAGGTCACGCCCATCAGCGTGTCCGGGCGGGTGGTGAACACGCGCAGCGGATCCAGCGCGGTGCCGTCGGTGTCGCGCACGTCGAACTGGATCTCCAGCCCTTCCGAGCGGCCGATCCAGTTGCGCTGCATGGTCTTGACCGAATCCGGCCAGCCGTCCAGCTGGTCCAGGCCGTCGAGCAGTTCCTGCGCGTAGTCGGTGATGCGCAGGAACCACTGCGGGATCTCGCGTTTTTCCACCAGCGCGCCGGAGCGCCAGCCGCGGCCGTCGATGACCTGCTCGTTGGCCAGCACGGTCTGATCGATCGGGTCCCAGTTCACCACCGCGTTGCGGCGATAGGCCAGGCCCTTGCGCATCAGCCGGGTGAACATGCGCTGCTCGTGCACGTAGTACTCGGGCGTGCAGGTGGCGAACTCGCGCGACCAGTCGATCGCATAGCCCAACGATTTGAGCTGGCCGCGCATGTGGTCGATGTTGGCGTAGGTCCACTTGGCCGGCGCGGTCTTGTTCTTGATCGCCGCGTTTTCCGCCGGCAATCCGAACGCATCCCAGCCCATCGGCTGCAGCACGTTGTGGCCGGTCATGCGCTTGTAGCGGCTGACCACATCGGAGATGGTGTAGTTGCGCACATGGCCCATGTGCAGCGCACCGGACGGGTACGGCAGCATCGACAGGCAATAGAACTTCGGTTTGTCCGAAGTTTCGTCGACCTGGAAGGCGCGGGTGGCATCCCAGAACTGCTGGGCGGAGGTTTCGACCTGCTGCGGGTCGTAGGCGTTCGGTTCGACGGTGGACATTGGGAGCGGATGCTCGGGCGGTGCAAAGCGGCACAGGGTACCGCAGTGCAGCAGGTGCTCCAAACGCTCGCCTCAGCCGGCGGCTCTGGCCGGCCAGCGCCAGGCCGCCACGGCCAGCCAGCCGACCCAGGCCAGGAACGCCAGGCGCTGGGCGATCGCCTGCCGCAGCAGGCCCGGCGGGCCGAACGCCAGCACCGCCACCAGCAGCCCCGCCGCCAGGCTCAGCCACGCCAGGAGGCGGGTATTGGATTGGTTGAGCAGCGCGGCGGCGAGCAACAGCATGCCGGGCACGAAGGCCACCGCCCACAGCAGCCAGGCCGTGGCATGGGCCTGGCTGGCGCGCCCGTCCAGATCGGCGGGATCCAGCGGCAGCGCACCCATGCCGACAAAGGCCAGCCCGGCCAGCACGATCAACTGCCCGCCCACCCGCAGGCTCCAACTGGACCTGGCCGGCATGCGCGCCAGCAGGCTGACCCCGGTGGCCATGCCGAGCGCGCCGACCAGCACGAACGCCAGCAGGTTGAAGCCCAACGCATGCGGCACCCCATTGGCACCGAGTAAGGCCACCGGATGGCTGGCCTGCAGGTAACCGGGCAGCGCCACGCCAAAGCCGGCCACCGCCAGCACGAATACGGTTGCCGCGACCAGGCCCAGGTAGCGCTGGGTGCCATCGATGCGTGTCATTGCCTTGCTCCAACGCCGGGCGCAGGCTGCGCCGCCAGGACGCGGCATTGTCGTGCCGGGCGCGCCTGGCGTGAACCCCTGCCGCCATGACGGCCGGCAGCATGGCGGCCGACCGCGCGCCGGCACGCCTGGCCACCGCCAGCCTTGTGTCGGCCCGGTTTGCCACCATTACCTCCCACTGTTGCCGCACTCACTTCTGGAAGCCCATGTCCGACAAGCCGCACGTATTCGATGCCACCACCGACACCTTCGAGACCGAGGTCCTGCAGAAATCGTTGACGACACCGGTACTGGTGGACTTCTGGGCCACCTGGTGCGGCCCCTGCAAGTCGTTGACGCCGATCCTGGAAAAGCTCGCCGCCGACTACAACGGCGCCTTCGAGCTGGCCAAGGTCGATGTGGACAAGGAGCAGCAGATCGCCGCCGCATTCCAGATCCGCTCGGTGCCGACGGTGTTCCTGGTCAAGGGCGGCGAGCTGGTCGACGGCTTCCCGGGTGCGATGCCGGAAGGCCAGGTGCGCGACTTCCTCACCCAGCACGGCGTGCTGCCGGCCGAGGCGCAGGTGGTGGAAGACCTGCCGCCGGCCCCGCTCGAGCCGCAGGACCAGGTTGCCGCGCTGCGCGAGGCGATCGCCGCCGAGCCGGACAAGGACGAGCTCAAGCTGGATCTGGCGCTGGCGCTGCTGAAGACCGGCGACACCGCCGAGGCCGAGCAGTTGATCGACGCCCTGCCCGCCAACCTGGCCACCGACGACCGTGCGGTGCGCGCCAAGGCACGGCTGGGCTTTGCCAATGTGCTCAAGGACGCGCCGGACGCCGACACCCTGCAGGCCGCCGTCGCCGCCAACGGCGCCGACCTGCGCGCGCGCCATCTGCTTGGCGTGCGCCACCTGCTCGACGGCAATGACGAAGCCGCGCTGGAGCAGTTCCTGGACATGCTGCGGCAGGACCGCGGCTTCGACGACAACCTGCCGCGGCGTAGCCTGATCGATGCGTTCCGGGTGATCGAAGACGAAGACCTGGTCGGCCGCTACCGCCGCAAGATGTCGTCGCTGGTGTTCTAGGCGCCGCCGGCACCACGGCGCCCGGTCTGCAGACCGGCCGGGCGCTGCCATCACCGACACAAGCTCCATACGCATGCGAATGGTATGCTACGGGTCCGCCCCCGCCATGGACCCTGGCCGCATGCGTGCTTCCCTGTTCAAGCTCGGTATCAACCTGTGGCCGCCGTACCTGTTTGCCGGGATCCACGTCACCGCGTTGTCGGCCGACTACCGCCATGCCCGCGTCGAGTTACGCCAGCGGCCGTGGAATCGCAATTACGTCGGCACCCATTTCGGCGGCAGCCTGTTCGCGATGACCGACCCGTTCTGGATGCTGCTGACCATGCAGAACCTGGGGCGCGACTACTACGTGTGGGACAAGGCCGGCAGCATCGAGTTCGTCAAACCCGGGCGCGGCACGGTGAGCGCGGATTTCGTCATCGACGATAGTGTGCTGGGCGAGTTGCGCGATGCCACCGCCACTGGCGAGAAGTACCTGCGTTGGTTCGAAAACAGCGTGCACAACCGCGATGGCGAGGTGGTGGCACGCGTGCGCAAGCAGCTCTACGTCAAACGCAAGCCGGCGCGCTGACCGGCAGACCGGCAGACCGGCGCGCGATTGCAGCGCCGGCGCATGCTGGGCACCGACCGACTCCTTTGGGCAGGCATGGGTCGGCCGGCATTCACGGCGCATACGTCGTCGATGGCGCGCGTTGCGAACCCGCACTTTGCGCCCCTGCGCGCATTGGTCAAGAATCAGGCTTCTTCCCGACTGGCTGCCTTCATGCTGCTGCGCACTGTTGCTTCCGCCTGCCTGCTTGCCCTGGTGTTACCCGCTGCCGCCAACGCGGCCTATCGCAGCCCGCAACAGATCCTGGACGCCTCGCCGGCCAGCGCATGGCGCGTGCTCGACCCCGAGCGCACGCTATACCTGGAACTGGATGGCGGACGGGTGATCATCGAGCTGGCGCCGCAGTTCGCGCCCGCGCACGTGGGCAACATCCGCACGCTGGCGCACGAACGCTTCTGGGACGGGCTCAGCATCTATCGCTCGCAGGACAACTTCGTGGTGCAGTTCGGCGACCCGGATGGCGAGACGCCGGCCAAGGCCAGGTCGCTGGGCTCGGCCAAGACGCACCTGCCGGCCGAATTCGAACGCGCCTCGCAAGGCCTGGACTTCCAGCGCCTGCCTGACAGCGATGGCTGGGCGGCGCAGGTGGGCTTTGTCGACGGCTTCCCGGTCGGGCGCGACAGCGCCAGCGGAAAGACCTGGCTGGCGCACTGCTACGGCACCCTGGGCGCCGGCCGCAACAACGACGAAGACAGCAGCATCGGCGCCGAGCTGTATGTGGTCACCGGGCAGTCGCCGCGCCAGCTGGACCGCAACATCACCGTGGTCGGCCGCGTGGTCAAGGGCATGGAGTTGCTCAGCGTGATCCCGCGCGGGCCGGACCCGATGGGTTTCTACGAAGATCCCGCGCAGCGCTCGCCGATTCGCGCCATTCGCCTGGCCAGCGAGGTGCCCATGCCCGAACGCACGCCACTGCAGTTGCTGCGCACCGACAGCCAGACCTTCCGCGATGTGGTCGAAGCACGCCGCAATCGCAGGGACGACTTCTACAAGCGCCCGGCCGGGCATATCGATCTGTGCAATGTGCCGTTGCCGGTGCGGGCGCCGCCTGCTGGCTAGTTCGGGATTGGGGATTCGGAATTGGGGATTGGTAAAAGCGGGCGCGCTTGTTTTTAGCGGGCGCGCTGGCTGAAGGCGACGCTGCCGAGGATCAGCACCGCGGCCACCAGCATGGTCCAGGTCAACGGCTCGCCCAGCAGCGACCAGGCCAGCAATGCGCCGAACACCGGTACCAGGTAGGTCACCGTGGAGGCGCGTGCCGGGCCGATGCGCTGGATCAGGCGGTAATACATCAGGAACGCCAACCCGGTGCACGCCACGCCCAGCGCGGTGGCGCAGGCCCAGGCCACGGCCGGCACCGGCGTGGTCGGCCACTGCAACCAGGCCAGCGGCGCCAGCAGCAGCGCACTGCAGCCCAGCGTGGACGCGGCCGATGCGGCCGGTGGCAAGTCGCCCATGTGGCGCTTCACCAGGTTGTAGCCGATGCCATACAGCAGCGACGCGGTGGCACCCGCCAGGGCCGCCGGGCCCACGCTCAACCCGGCCGACTTGCCGGTGGCCAGCACCAGCACGCCGATGAAGCCGACCAGCAAGGCCAGTGCGCGCCGCGTGCCGATCTTCTCGCCGAAGAACAGGAAGGCGATCAAGGCGGTGAACAACACCGTCATCGCATTGCAGATCGCACCGATCGCGGCCGGCGCGTGTTGCGCGCCCCAGGCGAACAGCAGGAACGGCAACGCGGAATTGAGCACGCCGATCGCCGCCAGCATCGGCCAGCGATGCAGCGGGAACCGCGCCCGCGCCAGCCACAGGAACGGCAACAGCACCAACGCCCCGAGCGCCAGGCGGATTTCCACCAGCGCCACGGTGCCGAACTTGGGTGCGGCCACGCGCATGAACAGGAACGAGCAGCCCCAGACGATGCCGAGAAACCCCAGCTCCAGCGGGGTGCGCCATTCGCGTGTGGCAACGCCCGGCTGCGGCGCCGGTTGCGCGCTCATCGCCCCACCTGCGCAGGCTGCCGTGATGTGCTGGAACCGCAGAGGACAACATCAGGCAGACAGACGGACATGGCACGATCATCGCGATGGGGTACTGCAGCATCGGTTGCAGCCGCAGGCGCGACAAGCGCGTAGTATCGAGGCGAGCCACAAATCTCACTCATGCCTCGATGAACCTGCGCCCCACCCTGTTGCCCGCGCTGGGCGTGTTCGCCGCCGCCGCGCGCCACCAGAACTTCGCGCATGCCGCCGAAGAACTGCATCTGACCGCCAGCGCGGTCAGCCATCACGTGCGCAAGCTCGAAGCGCTGCTGGGCGTGACCCTGTTCCAGCGCTTGCCGCGCGGGGTCAAGCTCACCGCGGAGGGGCGCCAATTGGCCGATGCGGCCACCGCTGCGCTGGCCGACATCGCCTCGGTGGCCGGCAACCTGCATCCGCGCGAAGACGCCATCCCGTTGCGCGTGACCACCCTGCGCTCGCTGTCGTACTGCTGGCTGTTGCCGCGGCTGCCGCGCTTCTGTCGCGCGCACCCGCATATCCGCATGGACCTGCAGTCGGACGCGGCGTTTTCGCGCTTCGAGGACGGCGGCCCCGACCTGGGCATCCGCTATGGCCAGGGCGCCTGGCCCGGATTGACCTCGCATCACCTGATGGACGACGAACTGTTTCCGGTGGCTTCGCCGTCGCTGCCGGAGGTCGCCGCGCTGCGCACGCCGGCGCAGATCGCACAATTGCCGCTGCTGAGCGACATGTCGCCACAGGGATGGCGTGACTGGTTCCGTGCCGCGCAGGTGCGCGGCACCACGCTGCCGCCGATGCACACCTTCAACGACAGCACCGACGCCATGCGCGCGGCGGTCTATGGCCTGGGCGCGGTCCTGGCACGCAAGCACATCGCCCAACCGTATCTGCAGCGCTACGAGCTGGTGCGCCTGCCCGGCCCCACCCTCAAGGCGCGTTACGCCTACTACATCGTGCATCCCAGCCATCGCGTGCCTGGACCTGCGGCAATGGCGTTTATCGACTGGCTCAAGCGCGAGGCCCTGGACGAGCGCACCCCGATGCCGGCGCTGCCGGCGGAGCTGGTGGCATTGCCGGCGCGCGAGACGGCGAGTGCGCCGCGTGTGCGTCGGCGATCGCGCAAGGCCTCGGCACACGAGTGACTGGAGCGGGCGCATGCGTCAGCTTCCGCGCTGCGCCGCGTGGACGCGCACACGGTCGCGCACACGATCGCGCTGACGATGACCACGCAGGTCAACTGCCGCAACCGGTTCGGCCACATGGCTGCAATCCATCGCCTGCATCGTGACTACATCCTGCCGGCGATGTTGCGTGCGGCAGGCCAGCCTTTGCTGCATGTCGGGCAGCGGCCCGACGTCAGACGGCCGACCCGCCCGATGTGAATGAGCGCAGGCCGCGAGTGCCCTACACCATCACTTCGTTTTGTCCTGCCGGTGCCTAGGCTTTAGCTCCCCAATCCCTAGGACGTTCCCATGCCCACTCTTCGCATGCGTATCACCGGCACCGACGACGACGCGCGTGCCATCGCCAACCTGCTGCAGAGCATCGAAGGCATCGAGCACGTGGAAGAAGTCGACGATCTGATGCCGCACCTGGACGATGACGATTCCAGCTCGGCCGGCCTGTCCGACGACGAAGGTCCGGGCAGCCACGAATTCGAAGTGGAAGCCGGCAACGAAGCCACCGCGCAGAAGGTGCGCGACGCCGTGCAGGAACTGGCGCTGCGGCTGGATGTGTTTGTCGAATACGAATTCGACGAAGGCTGAGCGGTGTCGTACCGACTGCGCCGCCCTTGCGCGCGGTCGGCGTGTGGCGATGGTGCACCGAGGCGCTGCGCAGCCATCGCAGACGAACGGCGTCACCGCGCGTGACCTGCGAGCGCGCAACGCCTCGCGTCACTGTCTGAAACAAGCGCGTCTCCAACACATGCGCGGCTGGTGCGGCATCGCCGGCCAGCCGCGCGGCCGATCAGGACATCCGGCGCCGCCGCGCACGCCAGCGCCACGCCTGCAGCAGCAGCCAGCCAACGATCAGCCCCACCACCGCCACCGGCAGCAACGCCGCCACTGCGCGGATCACGAACGCCACGCTGGATGCGAAGACCTGGCCGAACCCGGCGGCCGCCTCGGCGATTTCGCCCCTGCCCTGCTCGCCCCCGGTCCCACGGAAATTGAGCGTCAGCAGCTGGGTGCGCACGCGTCGTTGCTGCTGCGCGGCGTCCTGCTGGGCCTGTTGCGCCTCGGCTTCGATCTCGGCCAGCCGCTTGGACAAGGCCAGCAGATCGGTCACGGCCAGGTCGCGGCGTTGCTGCAGCTCGAGCAGGCGTGCGTGTTCTTTCTGCAGGCGCGCCTGTGCCAGACCGGTGTCGGCGATCTGCTGCGCCAGATCCTCGGCGCGCGTGCTGCGCGCGGCGACATCGCCATGCTGGCCGGCCAGTTGCACCAGCGGCTCGATGCCGTCGGGCACCACACGCACGCTGACGCTGCCACTGGGGTCGCGGCCACCGGTCTGCTCGACCGCCAGCAGCGCGCAGTCGCCGAACTGCGCCGACTGGCAGGCAGTGCGAACCGCCACGATGCGTTGGCCGATCTGATCGGCCGGCAACTCGATTCGCACATCGTGCTCATACGCCAGCGCGTTGCCTTGCGCGGCAGGCGGTGCCGGTGCCGCAGCGCCGCCGTCTTCCGCCAGCTCTGCCGACTGCCTGGAACATCCGCTCAGCGCCCAGCCCAGCAGCAACCCGGCCGCATACCGTTGCATCGCGCGCCTCATCGGCTGGCTCCGGCGACCGCATGCATGCTCGGCGCGGCCAGCTCCGGCACGCAGCGCAGCTTGACCTCCAGGGCGGGCTCGCCGGCACCGGGACGCATCCTCGCGCTGATAGGCGCACCGCCGCACTGCCGGCAGTGGCGATGCTCGATCCGCTGCCGGTCGATGCGCCAGGCCCACAGCGCCTGGGACCCGCGCTGCAGGCGTGGTTGTCTGCGCGTCCCGGACCGCGGCAGGCCGCCATGGCCACGGCCCAACGGGCCATTGCCGTGGTACGCCCCGGTGATCGGCGCATCGGTTTCCAGCTCGGACGCGCTGCGTCCGCAATGACAGCTACCGGCGTGGTGCATGGTGATCCTCCTTGGAAGCGGCCACTCTAAACCAATGGCGGATGCGGACAAGCGCGCACATGCCTATGCTGGCCGATTGCTTCCATCGGGATCCACCATGCGTCAACGTCTGCTCGTCCTCGCCCTGCTCGCCGGCCTCGGCGCCTGCCAGCAACAGCCCCAATCGCCGCGCGCCGGCACCCCTGATGCCAGCGCCCAGGATGCGCAGACGCCGGATGCCCGCTTTGCGGCGCTGTCCAAGCGCGCGCTCGACACCTGGATGCAGCTGTCGCCGGTCACCGCCACCCAGACCGGCGATCACCGCTTCGACACGCAGATCGACGATCTGAGCAGCGCCGGCCGCCAGCGCAGCCTGGATGCCGGCAAGGCATTGCTATCGGATCTGGATGCCATCGAAGTGGCCAAGCTGTCGCGCGAGAACCAGGTCGATGCGGCCATCTTGCGCAACCAGCTGCAATCGGAAATCTGGAACAGCGAGGTGCTGCAGAGCTGGGCCTGGGACCCGCAGGTCTACAACGGCCTGGCCGGCAGCGCGCTGTATGGCCTGATGGCACGCGACTTCGCGCCGCTGTCCGAGCGCCTGACCTCGGCCACGCAGCGCATGGAGAAGATTCCCGGCATCTTTGCGCAGGCGCGCGAAAACCTGGACCCGGCCCGCGTGCCGAAGATCCATGCCGAAACGGTGGCCAAGCAGAACAAGGGCATCCTCAGCATCGTCGACACCTTCATCGCGCCCAACATCGGCCAGCTCGGCCCGATCGAAGCGGCCCGCGCGCAGGCCGCCATCGACGCTCTGCGCAAGGCCGTGGCCGAGCAGCAGACCTGGCTGGAGACCGTGCTGGTGCCCAATGCCAAGGGCGATTTCCGCGTCGGTGCGCAACTCTACGATCAGAAGCTGAAATTCGCGCTGCTGTCGTCGCTGTCGCGCGGCGAGATCAAGCAGCGCGCCGAGTCCGAGCTCAAGCGCGTGCGCAGCGAGATGTACGGCATTGCGCGCACCGTGCTCAAGGACAAGCCGGGCGCACCGGCACTGCCCGAAACGCCCAACGACGACCAGCAGCAGGCCGCGATCGAGGCGGCGCTGGAACTGGCCTATGCCGACAAGCCGGCACGCGACAAGGTGGTGGACGAGGCCAAGGCCGCACTGGCGCAGTCCACCGAGTTCGTGCGCCAGAAGGATCTGATGACGCTGCCCGATTCGCCGGTGGACATCATCCTGATGCCGGAATTCCAGCGCGGCGTGGCGGTGGCGTACTGCGATTCGCCCGGCCCGCTCGACAAGAATCTCAAGACCTTCTATGCGGTCTCGCCGATTCCCGACGACTGGAACGACCAGCAGGTCGATTCGTTCCTGCGCGAATACAACAGCCGCATGATCCACCTGCTCAGCATCCACGAAGGCACCCCTGGCCATTACCTGGAAGGCTGGCATTCGGCCAAGTTCCCCTCCACGCTGCGCGCGGTGCTGCGCTCGGGCATGTTCGCCGAAGGCTGGGCGGTGTACACCGAGCGCATGATGCAGGAACAGGGCTATCTGGATAACGACCCGCTGTTCCACCTGGTGCAGCTCAAGTTCTACCTGCGCACCATCGCCAACGCCATCCTCGACCAGGGCGTGCATGTGGACGGCTGGGAGCGCGACAAGGCGATGCACCTGATGACCCACGACACCTTCCAGCAGGAGAGCGAAGCCTCGGGCAAGTGGGTGCGCGCGCAGCTGTCGTCGGCGCAGCTGCCGACTTACTTCGTCGGCGTGCAGGAACATCTGGACACGCGCAAGGCGGTGCAGGACAAGCTGGGCGACAAGTTCAACCTGAAGGCATACCACGACCAGATGCTGTCCTACGGCGCCCCGCCGGTGCGCTTTGCACGCGAGCTGATGCTGGATCAGCCGATTAAGTGACCGATGCTTCTCCCGCATAAGGAAGAGCGGTTACTGCGGCGCTCATGCATGTCCCTTCTCCCGCACGCGGGAGAAGGTGCCCCGCAGGGGCGGATGAGGGCGCGCGTGAAGCCTCGTGCAGCCCATCTGGCGAGTGGCTTCGCCCGTACCCTCACCCCGCCCCCCGCTCCGCGCCCCGGCCCGCGCTTGCAGCGGGCGCTCCAGGCCCCGCGCGCCAGTGGTGCGCAGGCCGTGCCTTGGCGCCCTGCA
>NZ_QEZI01000015.1:0-427 GCF_003993525.1 Xanthomonas sp. BRIP62411 | reverse complement strand
TGCCAGGAGAGAACCTCACCCGCGTCGAGGCCGAGGAGCGCGCCGCGCTGCTGGCCGTGTCCGAGTACGACGTGACGCTCGACCTCACCCGGGGCGCGGAGGTGTTCGGATCCACCACGACCGTGCGCTTCACCGCCACGGCGGGCGCGTCCACGTTCATCGACGCGATCACCCGCACGGTCCACGCCGTGACCCTCAACGGCCGCGAGCTCGACCCCACCGCCGTCAGCGACAGCGTGCGGATCCGCCTCGACGACCTCGCGCAGGAGAACGAGCTCACGGTCGTCGCCGACGCCATGTACACGAACACGGGCGAGGGCCTGCACCGGTTCGTCGATCCCGTCGACGACGAGGTCTACCTGTACTCGCAGTTCGAGGTGCCGGACTCCCGCCGCATGTTCGCGGTGTTCGAGCAGCCCGACCTCAA